>JBILKQ010000077.1:0-14728 GCA_044376655.1 Silvanigrellaceae bacterium | reverse complement strand
AGTTCGTCGGTGGCCACTGTGTCGCCTTTCAGGCGAAGTTCTTCGAGCGTGGCGAGCTGACTTGCGAAGGCAAGTTCGAATGCAGAGAAAAGCTTAAGGCGAACAGCCTGCATACGATCCTTTACTGGACCCGCGGGAGCCTGCGAGAGCAATTCATCGAACTTTGTCATTGCAGCAGCCTGGGTCATCGGATCCGCGAGATTACTGCGAACATCCCGCAACAGCGCGAGCTGTGCTCCACTGAGTGATCCTTCGAGCCCCTGCAGCTCGTTCCGTAGGGTTTGACCGGAAACCAGGTTCATGAATTGCAATGCAGACACACTGAGTGCTTTCGCAAAGGCCTGGCGTGATGCCTGTGCCTCGCCAGAGGCGGCAAGTGCCTCTGCACGGAGAAGTTCGAGAAAGCTGGCATCAAAAAGGGGGGCCTCGTTTTTCAGGGTCTGTTCGATGGCCGAATTCAGTTTGTTCAGCGCCGCTCTTTCGGTAGGATCTTTTTGTTGCGCACACCAAAGCGATGCCAGAAGCACGCTGTTTGAGTACGACTCGGCTGGAGCAACCAAGCGTTTCTCGAGTGTTCTGATGGTTTCGCAATCACGCTTTGCGAGTGCCATTTCAAACTGGGTCACAAAGGCCAATCCCTGTGGCTCGGATTGAGGCACCGTCGAATCTTTTGGCTCCAGACTTGGTGCAGTGGGAAGAGCGGGAGCACTTGTTGATGGGGTGTCTTCGATGACCCGGGGTGGGGGGACAGTCCCGGGAGTGGCGCAGGCTGCAACAAACTGGAGGCCAACAAGTCCTGCGAAAAATTGACGCAAAAGGGGATTTTTCATCGATGTTTGCTCCATGAGGCACCTTCGCAAGGGGCGCGAAGAATAGCCCACGGATGTTACCAGTCGCTGGAGAGCCCAATCAAGTAGCGCCGCTCTGTGCTGGCCACTCCATCGGTAAACAATGCCGCATCGTAGGCAGCTGCTTCGATGCTGAAATGCGGGAGGGGAATATGAATCCCCAATGAGGTTCGTTTGTCGTTCAAACCGGCACGAATGGAATAGTTTCTGCTGCTCAATGCGTTTCCAGTGTAAATCTCAAGCCCTGCATGAGTGAGTTGATTGATATAAACGTTCTGGAAACCATAGTTTTTGTTACCGAGCTTGATAGGAAGCGGATAGATGTCGCCTGAGATCTTGATGTTGATTCTCTGTGAACCCAACCTGAAGCGCGGAACGATACTCAGTCCGGCTCGTATTTCGGTCGGGTCAATTCGGGTTCCTGGAATATCGTCGTTGACATCCCCCGTGCGCTTGGCGCCGCAAATGGACTGAGTCTTTCCGGTCGCAGGATTGGGATAGTTTTCCACGCAACCGGTAGGAATGTTAAGAATGCTGACTCCGAGGGTGGGGAGCCAAAAGTCACCTGCGGTTGCAGTGAAACCTAGGTCTACCGCGGTGGATGTGGTTTTCGAAGCGGCCTTCTTCACTTCTGAGAGCAAATTCTTTGAGCTGACAATATCAACGATATTTAAATTGGTGCGGCTGTTCCAGCGCATGTTCGGACGAACTGTCATGCCAAGTGAAAGTGTTCCTGAGCGGTTTGAAAGTACCGCTCCTAGGGTTGCCATAGCGGTTGTTTGAGTTTCGATTAAGCGTGACAAACCGTTATCGCTCGTTGGCAGCGCAAGAAAAGTTGAGCGGAGCGGCAAACCAAGGAAATATGTTGGCCCGCGCCGTTCTCCCATCACCAGCCAAGGAAACAGCTGCATTTCCATGTAGGTTCTGCTCTGTGCCGCGGCCGTTCCAAAGTTTTTTAACCATGTGCTTGGTTGCAGACCCTTTCCTTTGAGGCCGTTCAACAGAGTGCTGTTCCCGCCCAGTGAAAGTTTTGGAACCTCAATCACATCCACAGTTTTCCTACTGCGTGGATTACGTGTGCGAGCAAGGCCTGCGGGATTCGCAAAGACGGCATCCTCGTTGATTGCATGTGCAGTCTGACTGCCACCCAGTGCGCGTGAATAGGGTGAGCTCCAGCTATTATTCCATTCTTGTGATTGGGGTGTGGTGGTCGACTCTGCGGCATAAGAAACAGTTGGCACAAGGCCAAAAGCCGTAGCACAGACGACGCGCAGGCAACGCGCCATGTGCTCAGAAGGCTTTTTTGACTTCTTGTTTTCTTGTTTGAAGGGCACCACAGCTCCTCCTTCTCTCTCAGTAAAGATCGGAGAATCTTGAGAAATCATGAGATGCAGGTAGTTTGACCTCACGAAGCAGCAATTTTTGCCCGCGGAAACCTTCCTCAGGAGCGTCTCATGGCAATTTTTTCTCAGGTAATTCAGAAGGTTGTTGATGACGTTGGGACGAGGCAAAAAGTGCGTACGGTCTCTGAAATTGGAACTTTTCACGAATGGGTGGTGTCTCAGCCAAAGGTCGAAACTCACGTTCATCTTGAGGCTGGGGTGGATCCGCAATTCTATGCGAGCTTGACACGGCCTGCGACCTGGAGCGCTTCTTTGCCCTGGCAAAGGGCCCCCTTCGCCAATTTGCGTGAGTTCATTTTGGCATGGATTGACCTCACTCGTGCCATCAGAAGTCTTCGCGATGTTGAGGCACTCGCCGAGTCTTTTGTGGCTTCGCGTGTCCCACAAAACATTCGCTACACTGAAGCCTATTTTTCACCGGCAGATTTGAGTTTTATGCGTCGCCGCTTCAACACAGCACCTGAGATTTTTGATTTTGCCGATGTGCTGCAGGCATATGTGCGTGGTTTGCAAAAAGGTCTGGCAGCGCATCCAGGATTCGAGGTGAGGCTTATCATGGATGCTTTGTGGCCATCGAGCACAGACGAACGCCTCGAGATGAAAAATGCTCTGCGCGAGAGCTTGAGTGCTCCTGAATTTTACGACGCACAAGGCAGGCATCTTGTTGTGGGAGTTGGATTGGGTGGTGCAGAGAATCATCAGGATCTCGAGGGGCACCGCAGCTTTTTGGCAGAAGTGCGCGCGCTGGGCTTCAAAGTTGACATTCACAGTGGCGAAGGAAATGCGCCTGAAATGCATAGGCTGAGTGTCGATGCGCTTTCCCCCGATCGTGTGGCACACGGTTTTTCGGGAGTCGCTGAGGGATATTTGTTCAGCAGCAATGTGGTCATGTGCCCGTTGAGCAATTTGCTGCTGAAGACTTTCTCTGGAGCGCCTGAACAGCATCCGGCATTCAAGCTGCTCCGTGAGAATGCTCCTTTGTTGATTGGCTCCGATGATCCACTTCTGCTGGGGCACGATTTGTCAACAGAGTTTGCTTTTATTCATGCTGTTGAAGAAAGTTTTAATAAAGAGAAGTTTCTGCAGGTGCAAAAGAACACCCGGGAGAGAGTCTTCGCCCCGGGTGTGTGTTCACAGGTTTTGGTTTGAAGAGCTTTCAAGAGGCCAGTGAAAGCATCGATTCCAGTGGCGTGGGTTTGGTGCCTACCTTTGCTGGCTTGACGTTCTCTTTGATCTTTTTGAATTTCGCAAGCGGCACTAATCTTGTCTGCTTCTTCGCATCCGGGCGCAAGGTCTGCAGACTTGCAAGAATGTCTTCGACAATTATGCTCTTTGATTGTTTATTGCCAAGCAAAATGCTCTCGACTTTTTGAAGCTCATCATCGAGTAGTTCCTTTGAAACCTCGCCAAAAAGCTTAAGGTGTTTTTGCAGAACTGCACATAAGTTCTCTGCAAGCTGCTTTTGAGAGACATCTGCAGCAGCCCTTATCAGTAAGGCGAGATGATGTGCCGTGATCGAAAGGGTTAGATGTTCACGTGAAACCCAATCTGAGTAGGAAGCCATGAAACTCGGAAACTCGTCCGGATGCTTGAGCATGTAGTGTCTGAGAACACTGTGGCTCATCTCGGCTAGCGCAGGAGCAGCCGTGAAAAACATACTGAGATGATCTGCCAGAAAGAAGAACGCTGCAGTCCCGCGTTTTTTCTGTTCAAAAAACGCATTCAACATGTCATCGAGAAAGCTCTGCCCGAATCGGCTAATCACTCTATTCAATTGACTGCTCGTGTTTGCATTCAGTGGACACTTCGACAGGTAGTGCAATAGCGATACTCGGATCGCGTTGTTGTTCACGTTGCTGCGTGCCAGGAGGCTTGTGGTGATGTATTCCACAACTCGACTGGCGCCCTGTGGGTCGAGGCCACTTTTTCCGGCATTTTCCGCAACCATCAATCCAAACTCAGTGACGAGTACAAGAATGGTTTGGCCGATAGGTGTTTTGCCTTTGTGGTCGGTCAGTTCAACATCCGATAAATGCAACATAGCCATGGCCACTTCTTTGTAGAAGTCGGCATCCTGAGAAACAGACAGGAGCGTGCGCAAGAAAACAACGCTCGACTCCCAATCTTTCTCATGCGACAGCCCGGCCGCAACAAGCCAAATGGGACCTTCAAGGTGCTTCTCAGATTCATACAGGGAGCGCATTCGCTGTGCTGCATGACTCACGATCTGCTCTCGGGCCTGTTGTGTTGAAAATTTGAAGCCACGCTGGAAATTCAGTTTGTGAGCATCGTTCGCGTGCAACTGCTGAGTCGAGCTGCCGTCGATTTCCTCAAGGGCAACAGACAAAGCCTGTTCTGGTTCAAGTTCTCTCAAATGATGAGACATAGTCTCCTCCCTTAAGGCTTTTCTTCAGGCCGTCTGGTGGCGCTTCACGTACTCGAGAATGCGACTACGTGAAGCTTCGTCGAGGCCACGCAGCTCAAGCCCGTAACCGACATGCAAGCCATTTTCGCGTGCCTGTCGCACCACCACGGCCTTCAGGTGCATAGGTTTTCCCAACCCTTTTCCTTCTTTCAGAGTCAATTTCACTTCGTCGTTCATTTGAAAGACGGCATCTTCTGTTTCGAAATACACGCCCGAGATAGAAATGTTGCGTATGTGGCCTGTAGCCACGTGGCTGTCGTTGTGCGCCACAACGAGTTCCTGCATCTGTGCACGTGGTGCCCTCCGAGAAACCGGTTCCTGTGCACCTGGGCTCGCAGGCACGGCTATCAGGTGTGATTTGTTTGGAGGTTGAAGTTCGCTGACGTCTGCCAAGGTTTTCCAGTCGGCGAAGCCCTCGCGGTAGACGAAGTCGGTGGATTGAACCGTGCCCTCCGCAATCGCGGCTTTGAGCTCGGCTTCGGTCATGGGTCCGACTTGCACTTCCTTTGCATAGTAAAACCAAATCCTTTCGTTAAGAGCCGCACCCATTGCCTTTTCCCTCCGTTTTTTCGATTTCCGCAAAACCACAGGTGTCATCGGAAGCTCCTGACTGGAACTTGACGCTATTTTGATGGAATGAAATTGAATTAAGATTTATTTAGTATTTTATGGATGTTATCGTTGCGTTTTTTTAGTCCTGGAACAGCTGGTCAGAGTGGTCGATTTTGATGAAAATGGGAAATTGGAGGTTTTGCATGAGGGCAGCCCTTTCTCCCGTTGTTCTGGCCGGTTTTATTGGGTTGTTTGGTTTTGTCGACCCGCCCCAGCTCGTGGCGGCGCAGACATCTCCGACCACTCAACCGAAACCGCTCGAAATGCCCAGCATTGGTTCCGAGTCCGAGTACTATCAGGTCCTGGGCAGGCTGGAACAGCTGGATTCCTCCGGCCATCGCGCATCTTTGGTCTCTCCCGAGTTTTTTCAATCACTCAGTTGGATTGGCCGTACTGCTTGTATCAATTATGTTTGCGGAATTCTGTCGATGGATCAGTGTCGGCGGGTTCTGGAACGAGCTCTGTCAGATGATGCGCTGGTTGTGCGCGATCATGCTCTGCGCATTGTGCTGAGCTCAACCCAATTCAGTGATTCTGAAAAGCGCACGGCTGCAGAGCGTATCATTAATGACCAAAGGAACTATCGTAAAGGGCGTCCGTTCTGGATTGTGGGGCGAGCCAAAGAATTTGTTGGCACTGGGCTCTAGATTTTACCGGGGCAATGAACTGACTGCGGATTTCAATTTCTGTAGCACCTCTCTCAGCCAGCGAGCATCACGCACTCCTTCAAAGCTCAGCTCAACGCGCCGGTTTCGGGCCCATGCGATTTCGTTGTTGTTCGGATCGAGTGGACGGTTGAAGCCGAAGCCTACGGCTCTGATACGACTTTGTTGCACTCCTGATTTGACGAGTGCATCGCGCACGGCGCTTGCCCGGGCCAGAGACAGCTTGTTGTTGTGCTCGGCACTGCCGCGAATATCTGTATGCCCCTCGATGGTGAGTTGGCTCCAGCGGTCGGGATATTGAGCGAGTATGCGACCAAGTTCGCGCAGAAAGGTCTCAGAGCGACGCAGGAGAATGGCTTTGTCGGTTTCGAAGTTGACGGTCTCGGAATCGAGAAGGAAGCGCACATTTTCTTTGATGACTTGCTTTTCAAC
Organism: Silvanigrellaceae bacterium; assembly: GCA_044376655.1. Taxonomy (GTDB): domain Bacteria; phylum Bdellovibrionota_B; class Oligoflexia; order Silvanigrellales; family Silvanigrellaceae; genus RFOM01. The sequence goes on along the minus strand of JBILKQ010000077.1, from coordinate 8,343 downwards.
GGTCTTTTCAACCGTAACCTTCTTGACTGTTTCATCAGTAGTTTGCGTGCGGACGTCTTTCACGATCGTCTTAGGTGTGAAAACACTTGCACCAAACTGCAGACTCAGAAGCGCAATGTGCACCTGACGTTCAAATAGATTGACGTCGGTGTTGTACTCTAGAACAATTCTTGGTTTCCAGGTTGAACCGAAGGTCAGTGCGACTTGTCCCCCAAGAAAGATCGCTGAGCGGCGGGTTTTCATGGAGTCCGGGCCAAAGGATGCGTTTGTTCCCAAAAACGCTTTGGCCACGGGCCCAGCAGACCAAACCGCATTGTCACCGGAGGGTTCGTTCAGTCGCAGTCGTGCCGAGATCTCTAGCAGTGCCGTGTCGGTGAAGATGCGCACATTTTCGAGTCTGACTTTTGTGTCGGGGGTCGGGCCTTCAACAAGGTCGGCATCACCCTGCAATTGGGTTCTGTAATATCCGCCTGCTGTTTCGATTTCGAGATCACGATTAGTCAGCGTGACAGCACCCTTTCCACCATAGAGGCTACCTGTTTTTGGACTCTCCTCCTCATTTCCAGGAGTGGTGCTGACTAGAGCACCGTCAGCTCCTACGAAAAGATCGAGTCCGTAACCACTAGGGCGGCTAGTGTCAGCACTGGTGCGAACACTCTTGGATTGGTTGATCGTGGTGGCTGCAAAAGCCTGTGGTTGCGACAACACGGCAATAAGCAGAAGAATCGGAGTGGCGTGTCGTGTTGAAGGATTCATTTGCATCGTTCGCCTCGGCATGTTTCCGGGGTACTTCTGCGTTTGAGCAGTTGGTTGAGCGCATCAGTAACTGCATCGGGATTGGTGAGACCAAGAAAACTCAAATCTACGAAGGTTTTCGAGGTTGAGCCGGGACTGGTCTCCGCAAAGCCCTGGCGACCACCTTCACCGCGCGCAAGAATGCGCTGCGCAGGCATGTGGCCAGCGCTCACGATAGCGTTGCGGATGGAAAGAGCGCGAAGCTCACTGATTTTTTGATCGCGCCGCGGGTCGGATGTTTCAGGCACAGTCACTTCAACTGTGACGAGTTTGTAGTAGGGCGAAACCTGTTTTAGGGTTTGACCCAACTCAGAAATGAACTCCTGATCTTCCGGATTGAGGGCTGTTTGGTTCTTGTAAAATCTGAAGCTTTCCACAGGTAGTGAATATTTGGTGAGATCGCGCACGATGGTCTTGGTCACAACCTTGGAAACTTCGACCTTCTGGACACGTTCCCTGCGCACATAGATGTCTGTTTTTCGCATCATGATGTCGTAGTTTCTGAGAGGTATGCCAAATTGCAAGGTCGCGCCGTAGTTGACGACCTGGCGCTTGTTGTCAGGGATTTCAGCCAGAAGAAATGCTCCCAGACGGAAAATGCCTGACTCCTTGAGAAGGTCAATCGCGAACATTCCACCGCCAAGGAGCATATTGTTCACCAGTCCTTGACGTTGGCTGAGCGTTAGATCTGTGCCGAAGTAATCTTGTACGATAAGACCAAGATTCACACGTGGTGTAAGACGAAAGCGCAAGCCTGCTTCAGCGAAGGCGGACTGCGTGTACACGCGATGACCCAGTTCAGGAACTGCTGGGTTCTCACCTTTTGTTGTGCCGTAAAGGGACGAATAGCTCCAACCCAGACCCGCCTCAAGAATCCAGTCTTCGAAGAGAAAAGAGGCTAGAGTCTTTCCTGCAAATACGGCTCCTGAAAAGGGCCCTTCGCGGGGAATGGTGGTCGAATTCTTGAGGAGTCCGGCATCAAGACCCACCTGAAGCACAAGGGGCAGGGGAGCATCGCCTTTGACGAATCTCTCAGTGTTTTTTGTATAAACCTGCGGAAGATCGTCAGCCTCAGAATACAGAGGGACGAGTGCCACGAGAAGAGCAACTGCGATGCAACGTAAAGATGCAGAAAGCATTCAAAATACTCTCCAGAGTCTTACCCCATGTAGGAGAGTAACTGAACCTCGCTCTGAGACAAGCCAAGTTTCCGGCAGATGCTTCCGAGCTCCTTGCCCTCTTGAATCAGGCGGCGTGCCTCGGCGTATTTTTCAGCCTGCAGTTCCTTGAGAATCTCATCCGAGGGAACGTTCTCGTCGAGAAAGCGAAGAATCCGCTTGGCGTTGTTGGTGGCTTCGTTCAGCTCTGTTGACGTTTGTGAAGCCACTTGAACCGATTTCTCCAACTGCATTCGCTGACGGTTCACGTGGTTGAGCGAGTTTTCGGTGAGCTCGCGCGACTTCTCCTCAAGTTCTTTGAGCAAAAGCTCGCATTTGTGGGTCATTTCAGTCCACTCAGCGTGTGCATCGGCACCAACGCGCTTGAGTTTCGACAGTGTTTCTTCAGAGATCTTTTTGGCCTGGGCGAGCTCCATGGATACAGACTGCTGCAGCTCGAGAAGTTCACTGCGCTCTTGATCGAGACGCATGAACTCACGTTCACGTATCTTTTTGCCATTGGATAGCCAACGGAAACAGCTCATAAAAAAGAGTGCTTCCAGCATCAAAAAAACGAATCCAAAAACTGAGAGAATCACGATGGTGTTCACGCTGCGCCAACTCCTACGCCTAGGTAATCAGCCAAGACTCTGCCATCAATGGGGTCGATGTTAACTGTCTGAACAGTGATGAGGTAACGGTTTGGCCGCTTGCCTACGTCTTCACAGGTGACCACCCGGCAAAGCATCTGGAACGATGAGGGGGCCTCTGTATGGCGATAGTCAACATGCTTGGACTTGCGGGCCCAGTAGTCTGGAACCTCCACGAGCAGACGCATCAGACATCCCGGATCATAGGCCAGGCTCGAGTAGAATGTTGCACCGTCAGGAGCAACGCTCAGTGTTTCGCCCTGGAGCATTTTGCTGACGCTATTGGTGATATTGAACTTGCAATACCGCACTGGAATTTTTTTTGAGACCAAGCGTAGGCGAAGAGATGAGAGCAGCTCGAGTGTTGAGAGCTTGCCGCCATTGCCGGACGACTCTTCCTGGTCACCGTGGAGCTCATCAAAAGAAGTCAATGGTGAAGTCATGACTTACCTCCGGTTTGCAAAGATTTTCTCGATTTTTTCTCTCAAGGTCGCTGAATTAAACGGCTTGACAATGTAGCTGCTGACGCCTGATTTTACGGCCTCAACAATGCTTTCTTTGTCAGCCTCAGCAGTGACCATCAAAAACGGCAAATTCTTGAATGCTGGCTCTGCCCGAACTGCCTTGAGCAGCTCGATTCCGGTCATGTTCGGCATGTTCCAGTCGGAGATGACGAACTCTATATTTCCCTTTTGGCGAAGAAATTCGAGAGCCGCACGACCGTCCTCGGCCTCTTGGACGTTTTCATAGCCCAGTTGACGGAGCACCTGGCGCACAATCTTCCTCATGGTTGGAAAATCGTCGACCACAAGAATTTTGATATCGTTCGGTGGCATTGGCATATCAAACTACTCCGTTTATTCCTGCAACAAATTTTTCAATTTTGCGCGCATTTTTTGCACTGCTTGAGTGTGAAGTTGCGAAACACGCGATTCCGTCACATCAAGGATTTTTCCGATTTCCTTGAGGTTGAGATCTTCATAGTAGTAGAGACTCAGAACAAGTTTCTGTTTCTCAGGAAGCTCCTCGACCGTCTTAAGGATAATGTCCCGGATGCCCTTCTGTTTGAGCATCATGAATGGGTTCTTCGAGTTCGGGTTCTCGAGACATTCAAGAAGTGACTTCTTGTCGCCAGAGTGAACTCCCCCGAGCTCTTCGAGGCTGAGCATCGAAACGCGTGTGCGTCCCGACTTCTCATGGAACTCTTCCAGAGAAATCTGAAGGTGCTCTGCCACTTCCTTATCTTCAGGTGGACGGTGGAGTTTCTGCTCAAGCTCGTAGCGCGCACGCTCCTCGCGTTTATTGGTTTCCCGGACCGAGCGTGGCACCCAGTCTTGATTGCGCAGTTCATCGAGAATGGCTCCACGAATGCGGAATTCAGCATAGGTCTTGAATTTGTTGTCGCGACCCGGATCGTACTTGTCGATGGCATCCATGAGGCCTATCACGCCGGCTGAAAACAAGTCGTCTAGGTCTATGTTCGAGGGCAGACGTGCAGCGATTTTCTGTGCGATGTATTTGATGAGTGGCGCGTAGTCCATGATGACCTGATTTCGCATCGGGTCAGCTGCCGTGGTCTGTGCGCGCTGTTGGCTTGAGGCTTGCTTTTTGGCTGTTGCAGTTTTGCGGGCCGCGCTCTCGCCGCTCTCGCTGGCATACCTTGAGGTCTTGCCTTCAGTGCTGGCTTGATTGCTTTTTACTGTCGTTTTTTCCTGAATCGGTTGCTTTTTCGCTGCGCTGCCCGTGCTCATACTCTCACCTCTTCAGGAATCAACGGCTAAAATTTTCGGGGTTTTGTCCAGCAACGAGTCGCTTCCAAAAGAACTGCATAGTGCCTTTGGGCTGCGGTGCATTGTTGTGGAACAGGATCTCTCGAGCGATGCCTCTGAGGCCCCTTGACGCAGGCGAGAACGGGTAGCGCTGCACGTAAGGTGTACGCTCGCGCACCGAATTGCGGACGGAGTCGCACAGCGGAACCGTTCCCACATAGTCAAGTCTGACGTTCAGATATTCATTGGCCACGGAACTCAAACGCTCAAATACCCGCAGCGCCTCTTCTTCGCTCTTGGCCATATTGACGATGAGTTTGAAGCACGTTTCGTGGTTGGTTTGCGAAAGGACTTTCATGGTTGCGTAAGCGTCGGCAAGACTCGTGGGCTCGGGGGTTGCGACAAGAAGAACCTCTGAGGCACTCGCAGCCCAGTACTGCACGTTTTTTGAGACACCCGCAGGGGTGTCGATCAAGACGACGTCGAAGTCATCTTGGATGCTCTCTATTTGGTCCAACAAAACCAACTTTTGCATCTGTCCCAACTCATTCACCCGAGGCATACCGCTGGATGCCGGAATCAGGCGAAGTCCTTCCGGTCCAGTGACGATAACGTCTTTGAGCTCGCGCTCACCCACCAGAACGTCTTCGAGCGTCGAATCCGTTCTTACGTTCAAGAGAACGTCGAGGTTTGCCAGTCCAAAATCACCGTCTATCAGCAATGTTCGCATTCCTTCACGGACGAAACACAGCCCAAGGTTTGCAGTGGTCAAAGTTTTGCCGACACCGCCTTTTCCGCCGGTTACAGTAAATACGCGGGGAGCTGGCGAAATCTTTCCGGTTGCACTGGCGACATTGCCAAACGCAGAGGCTCCATTGCTTTGGGGAACCCGTGCTTCTTCCATAAGACGTCGTAACGTTGTGGCTTGATCAAACACTTTTGCTCACTCCCAATCAAAGTCTGAAAATGCGTTCAACAACCCGTTCCTTCGTAGCGGGTTCGAGATCCTCAGGAACTTTTTGCCCGGTGGTGAAGAAGGACAAAGGAATTTTGCTGGTGATGTTTGTGTTCAGAATCTCGCCAAAGCTCCACGATTCGTCGAGTTTTGTGAAGATAAGACTCTGAGGGTTGACCATCCGAAAGGCTTTCAGGTTCTCGTCCAGGTCACGCTGCTTCATGCTTGCTGATTGAACCATATGGAAGTGAACCGGAAAGGGCATGGTGGTAAGTTGCTTGAGTTGATCCATGTGCGAATTGTGTTTGCTGCTCCGACCTGCGGTGTCGATGAAGATGACATCGTAGTCGTAAAACTTGGCTACAAATTCGGACAGGTCTTCGAGGTCGGAAACTTCAGTGAAAGGGCAATCAAGAATTTTTGAATAGGCACGTAGCTGGTCAGCTGCTGCAATCCTGAAAGAATCCATACTGACCATGGCAACCCGCTTCTTGTCATTGAGCTGCAGGCGAGCAGCGAGCTTCGCAATGGAGGTCGTTTTGCCGACTCCAGTTGAGCCCACCAGCGCTACAACCTTCTGATTGGTGAAATTGGCTTGGGGTGTCACGCTCATCTGCCGGAATAGAAAGCGGATGCTTTGGTTGAGGTAATGCTCTTTGAGTTTTTCGCCAGCAAGAGGAGAACCATCGGGCTGAGTTGGTCTAGGTCCAGCCATGGCAACGTGAGTGAGTTCGGCGATGATTGCCTCAAGCACCCCTGCAGCACGCAGTCGGATACAGATGTCGTTGAGGCATTCATCCTGAGCGCCCATGTTCTCGTTGTCGCGGTAATAGCGTTGACGCATAAGGTCGTGAAGCATCACTCTGATTTCTTGCATTTGGTCGGTCACGTTGACATGTGGGATCTGTTCGATTTCTCTCCGCACACGTCCAAGCTCTTCACGCAATGCGCGCACTTCATCACTTGCATGCTCATCGAATTTACGGCTGACAGAGGTCAGGTGTTGCTCTTGCTTGGTTACAACGGCTGTTGTGGAAGGCGAAGCAGCAGGAGCAGCAGGTGCAAGTTCGTTTGATGTTAAGTGGGTTGTTCTCTTTCCAAGCGGTGTCTGTCCGGGCTCAAGCACACCTGCAAGAGTTTTGGCCAAGTCGCGCGTTGCTGGGTTCAGCTGCCCCAGTGTGGGCATGTTTTTGACCACACTGACCTCATTTTTTTTCTGCACCACGGGAAATTGGGCACGCTGAGCTTTTGCAGCTTGCTCGGGGGAGAGAACGCTTGTTTTTTGATAAGCGACCGCCTGCGGGTTTCTGGCTTGGGTGATGCCTTTGGAGTTCGATGCTGCAGGCGCAGCTGTCACTTCGATCACCCGAATGGGCCTGTTGCTGCCTTCCTGGGTTGTTGTTTTTTCACGCGTAGAAAGAATAACAGCATCTCTGCCGAGCTCTCGCTTCACAAGCTTAATTGCATCCTGCATGCTAAAAGCTTCAAACTTTTGGACATCCATTGTCGCACCCCTGAACACTGAGAGTCATCTTGCTCTCTTAGGAAATCATTTTAATGTTTCTGATCTGCATCCCTGATGGAACTTCGTCGTACGAGAGAACAGCAACCTGTGGCAGGTAACGCACCACGAGACGCTGGAACGCCTGGCGGAGGCGCGCTGAAATCAAAAGAACAGGCTGTGTTCCCTCGGTTTCAAAGACAGAAATTCCGTTCATCAATTTTTGCAGGATTTCTTGGGCTTGGCGCGCATCTAGATTGAGGTAGGAATTGCCATTGTCGGTGGTAACCAGACCTCCGCCAAGAATGTCCTCAATCATGCGATCGAAAGTCACCACTACGAGCTCTTCCTTGTCGTTGCAGTATTTCTGCGCGATGCCGCGGCCAAGCGCTTTGCGACATTGCTCAGAAAGCACATCGGGGTTCTTAACAATCTTACAGTGGTCAGCTAGGCACTCGAAGAGTGAAAGAATGTCCCGTACTGACACGTCTTCCCGCAGCAAGTTTTGCATGACCTTGACCACGTCACCGAGAGACAGCCTTTCAGAATGGATGACCTCCTCAACAACTTTCGGGTTCGTCTCTCTTAGTTTGTCGACGAGATACTGAACGTCCTGCCGAGTCAAAAGCTCGGCAGCATGTTCACGCAGAGCTTTGGTGATGTGTGTTGCGATAACTGTGGCACAGTTGACCACCGTGTAACCTCGGAAGCCGGCTTCATCCTTTTCACGTTTGTGAATCCATAACGCAGGTAGGCCATAAACAGGGTCGGTGGTCGGTTCTCCACCAATAGGCATTTCCACGTTGCCAGGATCCATGGCCAGGAAGTAGTCGACCATAAGCTGTCCTGTCGCAATCTTACTCCCCTTGAGAGAGATGGAGTATTGGCCTGGGTCGTGCTGGAGGTTGTCACGCAACTGGATTTGCGGAACGACGATACCGAGCTCCTGAGCGAATTGCTTTCTAATGCTTTGAATACGATCGACAACTTCACCGTCTTGCTGGGGGTCAATTAGATGCACAAGTGCGTGGCCCACTTCAACCGCAAGCACATCGAGGCGCATGAGCGAGTCGATGCTCTCAGACTCTTTCTTCTCTTTGTTTTGTGCATCCTTTTCATTGCCTTCAGCTTCGAGCTTCTTTTCTTCGCGCATGCTGCGTTGAGCAATGCGTCCAAGGAAGATCATCAAACCTGCGATTCCAAAGAATGCAATCTTGGGGAAGCCTGGAACCATTGCCAGCAGAGAGATGATTCCTGCCGCTACGTAGAGAGCTTTTGGATGCACCCGGAATTGCTTCATGACCTGACCGCCAAGGTCACCTTCCGAGGTAGCACGCGTCACAATAAGACCCGCAGCCGTTGAAATCATCAGGGAGGGGATCGCTGCGATAAGACCATCACCGACGGCGAGTAGGGTATAGGTTTTCGCCGCTTCAGCCGCGGTCATATTGAATTGGATGATTCCGACAATAAGACCAACGATCATGTTCACAAGAGTAATGATGATACCTGCAAT
>JBILKQ010000182.1:0-4964 GCA_044376655.1 Silvanigrellaceae bacterium | reverse complement strand
CGAGAGCCAGAGGCCTTGCTTGAGGGGGTCTCTCTCGGAACAGGATTTACTGGTACGAACGCTTTGGATTTGCTGCCAATTTTGGCTATTTCATCAATCCAGGCTTACCCTTTTCTTCCCGTGCTTGGACTCCCTCGCCGAGGACTCGCGGGCGCTTATGATCTCTCCCTAAGGAAGGGGCCACAAAAGCATGGCCGGGAGTCATTGTTGCGTCTCGAAAAGCCCGCGAGTTTTGTGTTTGCACACCGTGAACAACTCGGGTGTTCCGGATCCTCAACTTCGCCCTTGGGCTGCGTGCAACTGGCGTGGCAGTCTGCTTCACGAACGGGAGCTCAAGCAGTACGCGATGACAACAACACGCCTCTCATAGGTAACGACGATTTTGAGAATCACCTCGGAGACAATGATCTTTTTCGCACGGGTGTATCCGCGCATGCACAAAGCAACAGCGCTTCAGGCATTGTCTTCGACACAGTGTCGTTGTTCGGAGCCGAGAGCAGGGGGATCAATGGACTTCCGGTTGCACAGGCCTCTAGCGACAATCGTTCCCGTAAGCTGTTTGGGCTGGTCTCTCATAGAGGCTCATCGCTTTCCCCAGAAACAGGTCGATTGTGGCGTTACCGGCTCGATGCTCGTCTCGATTCGGTGGATTTCAGCACGCGTCAGAACACCCAGAATCTACAGCTGCGCAAGGATGAACGCAGGGAAAGAGCATTCGGTTTTGGTTTAGGGTTTTCTCAACCTCGCGATTTCCGCCAATGGCAGAGCCGGTTTTTTCTTCACTCGAATGTTGAGCAAAATCTTTACCGCAGTCGTTTTGGACTGGGTCGAGATCTCGTTCCGCCCGCCCCCGACACCACGCCGCTGCAAGACTCCACACTCGATGGCCGCCTGACTGTGGCTGACATTGGCACAGGAGCTGAGTTCATTCGCACAGGCCAAGCACTTGTCCGTCTCGATGTTTTCGCCCAACTGATGTCCACCTCTCAAAATCAGCAGTGTGGTGCCTTTTCTCCGCAAGTGTTGTGTGCGGGGCAGACCTCCGCAATCTCACAGAACTCACCCGGTGCGGCGTTGGAAGCGCAATGGTCTTTGCTGCGTAAAGTTGTTTTGTACGGGCTTGTCGGACGCAGCACACGTTTGCCCACTCCTGCGGAGTTGGCCGGACGACCCGATGGTGTTGCGGCAAATCTCGACCTTAAACCTGAATCTGCGATGTTTATCGAGACAGGCGTGCACACACCGTTCGCACATGTGGGTGCTTTTTTTTCACGCGATACAAATCTGATCACTTTGCGACAAATCAACCCATATCTCGTCAGATATTTTAACTCGTCCAAAGTGCACCGGGGTGGAGTTTTTGGACGCGCAGAGGTGAGAATCTCCAATTTTCAGCTCGAGGCCATGCACGAATATGTTTGGGCGCGGGCTTTTGTAGAAGGGAGCTTTTCACAGGATGTTCCTTTTGTGCCGGAGAACCTCATCCGCGGTTCAATCCGGTTGGACAGCGAAAGTACGCTGCTTTCCATGTCAGGGGCGAGTATTGCGTTGCATTTAAGCCGCACGGGCTCTTACACGCTCGAACCCGAGGGTATTTATCGGCTGAGTCCGCCTACATTGCTTGCCCTTGAAGCGGCGAGCCAGTGGCAAAGCACCTCAGAGGCCTTGCAGGTGAGCCTTAAGGTCGACAATCTTCTCGACACGCGCTCCTCGCGCCTGTCGCTTCTTGGAGGCGAAACTCGAGACGTTGCTTGGAGTTACCTGCCAGCCCTACCTGTCATGGGTCGGTCTCTTATCCTTTCTTTGAAGTTGCTCAGATCCTGAAATTCGGAGTAATGGGGCCAGCTTGAGACGACCACCGAGGGGATGTGGCATGAGCTTTGGTCTGGGAGAATTCACTATCAAACTGCGCAACTCTTTTGGTTCGTTGCTCCTGGCTGTGCTGTTGTTCTCGGGTTGTGACGCAAGGCAAAAGGATGCTCAGGAGCAGAGCTCCGTGTGCGGAAAAGGCAAGGCGTCGTCCGCGCTCAATGGCCTGTTCTGGTTAATGGGTGAGCCCACCGGCGCAAATGTGCTTTGCTCCGTTCAAGGCGGTGAGTATCGCTCTGTGCAGGTGCTCGCACCTGAAAGCCGCGACCCGATTCTCTTGAAAGATATTTCAACCAAACAAACACTGCTGGTAGAGCGGTTTTCGGGCTCTGCCGCACGTTCCAGCCGCGCAACTCTATACGCGCCCACGGCTGATGTCCTGATGCAACGTGGCAACTGGCCCCAGAACGTTTACAGTGTTCTGCGTGTTTCAGACTCACAGGCGATTGTCACAGGTTTTGATTTTGCAGACCTGCGTCGCTTCAATTGGTCAAACAATCAGAGCGAAGCATTGATTGTCAGCGAAGCGCCGCTTTTTCAGCCATCACAATTGAACCCAATCCTGACACTGCGGCGTGGCGAATGGTTAGCTACAGTAGACAGTGGGTTTGATCTCAAGAGGTTCTCAGCCAAAACTGTTAGGGCGCTGGTTTTTCGTGAAGCAGCTCCCGAAACTTTGAATGAAAAAAAATTAGTCGACAGCAAGCAGAATTTGGAATGCCAAAATGCTTTTCAATTTTTGCTGCTCAGCAGTTCGAGTGCGATATTGAGTTGCAATCCGCAGTATTTTGGAGCCGTGGAAGGTGAAAAAGTCGGCGTGTTTCACATTGAGCTCGCTGAGCAAGGCGAGCTCGTTGTTCGTGCCTTGCTCTCGCGCAATGCCAATGAAGTGCAAAAAATCGATTTGTGGGGTCTCAGTCCCTCGGGCGAAAGTGTTTTTGTAGGTCTCAAAAGGACAACCGTTGATGACTACAATGGCACCATCGTGCAGAGCGGCTGGATTTCATGGCGAGATGGGGCTTTTACTTCAGAGAGTCGTTTCGCTGGGCCTGTTTCGGCGCTTAGTGCGGGCTCGTTTGTGTGCTCTTGTCAGCAAGATTCTGAATCGTGCGGAGCGGGTGATTTTCTTCTTGTGGATGAAGCCTCCGTTACGAGAACGCTTCTCCGGCGCGAATCCACGCTGCCCTTTCTGTCTTTTGCTGTGGACATCCCGCCGCCATGAAGATGTCGATCCCCAAATTGGCATTTTTACTGTCGGCAGTGGCGCATGTCGTGTTTTTCTGGCTTGCCGCGGGAAGAGCACCACAAATGCTGGGTCAACGGGTGTCTGAACGCCAGACAGTAACTGCACGCTTTGTTTTCAAGCAGGACTCAGTTCCTGCTCCAAAGACAGAAACAAATCAGAGAAACTTCGCAACCGGCGCTCATGTTCAAAAGCAGGAACCTTCAGTGTTGCGTTCTCAGTTGCCCAGTGTTTCGAAGGAGGGGGGGAGCCTCGAAACCCGGCAGCAACTCCCTGAAGTGCAGACTGAGGTGGAACAAATCGCGCCAGCTCCAGGGCAGATTGAAGTCGCGAACACATCCACTCTGGTCGATGAATTCCGCAAAGAAGAATCACTCGAGGTTTTTTCGAGCTGCCAAGCTGTTGTTTTGCCCAAAAACTGGGTTCAGAGAGCGGACTTTTTTCCGCGGCGCTATACCCTAGAGTTTGTTATTCAGGAACAACCTGAAGGAACTGTTTTTGCGGTTCGAAAGATGATTCCAGATGCATCCGAGTTCCCATACGCTGATCGCCTGATCCGCAGAACCTTCGAGAATTGTATGAACCAACTGGGCCGCGAAACCATCCACGCTCTTGAGCAGAGGTTTCGGGCATTGAATCCTCAGCCCACAGAGGCATACTCATTGACAATTGAATTCGATAAGGCCCGCGCCCATGCTGGGCAAAGCAAAGGGATCTGAAATGCAGAAGCCATCGACGCTCACTCAACTTGTGCTTGAGATGCAGAAGAGTTCGGTCTTTGTGGTCGGCGACGTTGTCTTGGACTGCTATATCCAAGGTTCTGTTTCGCGCCTCTCTCCGGAGGCCCCAGTACCAGTCGTGCTGGAAGGCGAACGAAAGTATGTGCTCGGAGGAGCTGCCAACGTTGCCGCAAATATCGCCACCCTTGGTGCACGCGCTGTTTTATGTGGTCGCGTTGGACGCGATGCGGATGCAGGACTCGTGCGTGAACTCTGTCAAGCCTACAATATTGAGTCCCACGCTCTGGTTGAGTCTGAAACGATTCCAACGATCCGCAAAACACGTATTCTGGCTGGTTACCAGCAGCTCGTTCGTGTTGACCGCGAGAAGGTCGCACCGCTGAATTCAACCGACGAGCAAAAGATTATGCTGCAGTTCGAGAGATATCTTGCCGAGCCGGGGGCGAAGGCGCTGGTTCTTTCTGATTATGGCAAGGGTGTTCTGACACACCATCTGTGTCGGCGTCTCATCGACACTGCACGGGCGCACAAGGTGCCTGTCATCACTGACCCGAAATCCAACGATCTCTCCCGTTATCAGGGAACGACAATTATCAAGCCCAATTTGAAGGAGGGGCGTGCTGTTCTTCACCACTGGGATTCATCATTGTCGATTCATCACTTCGATGAAGAGGTCGATGCTATCTGCGAAACCATTGCACGTCAGTCAGCGGCAGATGCGGTGGTTTTGAGTCTTTCAGAACATGGAGTCGCTCTGAAAGTGGCGGCGCAATCGGGAACACAGCGTTTCGCTTCGCGAGCTTTACAGGTAGCGGATGTCTCTGGTGCGGGGGATACCATGGTGGCCTTTCTAGCCATGGCTGCTGCGTCAGGTGCCTCTATGAGCGCCGCGACAGAAATTGCAAATGTTGCGGCTGCGCTTGTGTGTGCCAAACTTGGAACAGCTGTCCTCAATAGTTCCGAGGTTCTGCAGGCGTTAACTTCCGATCCCGCGGCGCGCACGTCGCATTCTCCCAAGATTTTGTCTACCGAAAACCTTCCTGTTTTGGGTCAGACTCTGCGCCGCAATCAACGCCGTATTGTATTTACGAACGGATGCTTCGATTTGCTTC
>JBILKQ010000181.1:0-4970 GCA_044376655.1 Silvanigrellaceae bacterium | reverse complement strand
TACGGTCTCGAATAAGTATCCCTGCGCAATGTGATGAATGCTTTTGTCCACGCCGTGAGCCCTTCCCTGTCTCAATCCTGGAACGTAATCCAGGGAGTCGAGGAGCATCGCAAAAAAATAACATTTTTCTGAAAAACAGCGAAAAAGTAGCTCTCTCTTTGATTATCAGGGAAGAACGATTCGACTGAGTCCTGGAGCAATTTGCTGCACTTTGATTTGCACACCAATACGTTCCGCCATGTCGCCCACATGAGAAATGACTCCAACCTTGCGCCCCTGTGATTGCAACGCATCGAGAGCATCGAGAGCAACTTTCAAAGTTTCAGGATCGAGACTTCCGAATCCCTCGTCGATAAACAGCGATTCGACAGGAATTTGCTCCGAGGAGAGAGATGCAAGTCCCATGGCAAGAGCAAGTGAAAGCAAAAACGATTCGCCCCCCGAAAGCGAGTAAACCGAGCGCAACTCTCCCCCAAAGTGCAGATCCTCAACGAGAATCCCCTGGCCTTGCGCGGGAACGCGGAATTGATAGCGCCGCGCTATCGCTTGAAGATGATGATTGGCGTGGGCGAACAACACTTCAAGGGTCAAACGATGTGCCTCGCGGCGGAACTTGTCGCCGTTTGCAGAGCCAATCATTTTGGAGAGGCTTTCCCAATGCAGCAAATCGACCTCAAGCAGCGAGATCTTTTGTGCCAATTCAGAGAGTCTGTGGCGGGCTGAAGTATCGGATGCGAGCTGAGCGCGCCCATGAACTTCCCGCTGCTTTATCTGTTCCATCTTTTCCCGCACAGCAGCGAGAAGTGGTGCATCGGCCAAATCGGTTGCGGGAAGATCGAAACGCTGTGCTTCAATTTCGGTGTATTGACGCTGTTCCAAATAAGCTTTTTCCAATTCTCTCAAATTTTGTGATGCTTTCTGCAAGCCACCCTGGAGACTCGCCACAGTCATCTGCTGTTGCCTGTACGCCTGTTCGGCTGTTCGCTGCGCTGCTTGAGCTCTTTCAAGTTGTTGGTTTAAGCGCTCTTGAAATTGCTCGATGGTGATTCCCCCAAGCACCACATGAACTTCACTGCGAAGGTTATCAATCTTGTTCTGTAGACTTTTGTGACTCTCGAGGTGCAGAGTGTAGGCGCTCTCGGCCGCAATCGAGAGCTGACTCTGCGCGGTGATTTGTGGTTCAAGCGACTGCAGGTGATGCTCCTCTGTAATGAACTGTTCACCTTTAAGTTGCCAGGCTTCAACATCGTGCTGCAGCTGTTCGAAAAATGCATTGGGGTTCTTTTGCCAAGCAACGATATTCCCCACCTCGGCCATCTCAGCCAAAATCTCTGAAAGTTCAGTGTGTGCTTGTTCGTGCTGAAGTTTGAGACTGCTCAGGCGTTCGTTCAAAGCCGCCTTTTGTGCTGCCAGACGGCCGAGTTCAGACCTCTTCTCGTTGAGCTGACGTTCTGAGTTGGAATATTCGCGCTGAAGTTTCTGCAACTCCTGAAGTTGCCTCTGAGCCAGAGCTACTGCATCACGGGCTGCGGCAAGCTGGGGTTCCAGCTCGGCCTTTTCTTTTATGACACGGGCGATATCAGCCTCATTCCAGGGCCAAGCAAAACCTTCGTTTTGGGCAACTCCAATCAATTCCGAGGCAGCACGCTGCAGCTCATTGAGAAGATTCTCAGAGTTATGGACTTCGGTTTGAGCTTTGGTTAATTCCAGCGCAGCATTGTGACTCTCACGGCGTTTGCTGTTGATTTGTGTTTCAAGCTCCCGACATCTTTTGCGTGCATCCTCGACAAACGCATCAAGGGCCTGACTCGCCGTATGCAGTGCCAGTGGATGTTCCGTTGCTCCACACAACGGGCAAGCCTCCCCATCTACCAATTGTGCTCGCAAAAGACTCAGATTTCCTGCAACTCTGAGCTCCTGATGTTCCTTGTTTTTAAGGGCAGATTGCAATTGTTCGTTCAGAAGAGCTATTTGCGCATCCAGAGCAACAAGGCTCTCCTTGAATTCCTCAGCGATTTTTTGCTTTCGAATTTTCTCTCGATCACTAGATGTCTGGCGTTCAAGATTCGTGCGCAGAGATTCGGCGACACTAAGAAAGCGAGCAAGCTTCTGTCGCCGTGCTTCGAATTCACCGGTGCGTTGTCCCAAATGGGTTAGATCCCCACCCTCTGGCAACTGGGCCGCAATAGATGCGATCTGCGCACTCTGCCGCGACTGCAGATCGGAAAGCGCCGCGATTTCAACTCCAAGCTGAGTAGCCTGCTGAGAGATTTTGGAGAAGGTCAGTTCCTCTGTCTTCAAGCTCGCGGCGAGCCCTGCCGCAGCACCGTTGAGATTTCCTGCTCTACGAAGCGTTGCCTCGTGGGCAGCCCAATTGTTGGCCCAAGGGCGCAGATGTTCATGGCGCGCTCGCCAAGCTTCAAGCTCTCCTTTGTTTTTCTGTGCATGGACTCTTTGTTTTTCGAGTTCGGCCAGTCCGTTGCGCAGTTCCTGACTTCGAGCCTCAGCTGCACGAACGGACTCTTTGAGTGAAGTGAGCTGGGGGACGAGTGCAGCCAACTGTCCCTCTTTTCCCTGCGCTTCAGCCACGATCGGTTGAGCCTGAGCAAGCACCTGTTGAGCTCGTTCAATCTCAACACCTTTCTGCTCCAGAGTTGAACGCATGCCCTCAAGCAGATGTTCAGCGTCTTGAATCTTTGCCGTTTGGAGGCTTACACCTTTTTGTTTTTCTACTTTCTCGTGGCTCAGCGCAAGCAATTGCTGAATCTCATGCCCCAGTTGCGAGAGTGAGGCCACCCATTCTGCATCAACGGCAACCTGCTTATCCAAAATCTCTCGCGCCGAATCGTCGAGCACTTGTTCAGACTGCGTCATCAAACGCAGTTGATTCACTTCATTTTGCTTTGTGCTGTGAATCTGAAAAACCTTCATACCAATTTTTGAAAAAATCTCATTTCCAGTGAGCTTCTCGAGAATAGCAGCACGCTCATTGTCGTTGGCCTTCAAGAAACTCGTGAATTCGTTCTGGGCCAGAAGGACCGAACGGGTAAACTCAGCAAAAGTGAGCCCGACGGCCTTTCCAACATGCACAAGGACTTCCGATGATTTTGTGTCTGCTAAAAGACGATTCTGAGTCAGATTGAAAATCGATGTTTTTGGATTTTGTAATGCACCGTCAGGTGAATTTCGTGCACGGTTTACGCTCCAGCGAGCGCGGTAGTGATGACGTTCGGCCCCTTCGAAATCGACCTCCACAAATCCAGCACCTGCGCCACGCCGCAAAAGATTGCGAGCATCACTCACACCAATAAGGTCATTCTTGATATCTGGAACTTTGACTTGATTGGAGGGCGCCGACTCAAGACGAGGGGTTGTGTGGTATAGAGCAAGGCAAACAGCATCGAGCAATGTGCTTTTTCCAGCCCCTGTAGGTCCACTGATTGCAAAAAGTCCTGCGCTCGCGAGCGGCTCTCGGGTGAAATCGATTTCGAAACGGTTCTGCAGTGAAGCGATATTTTCTCCACGCACAGCCAAAATTTTCATGCTTCCTCCCCGCCGTTCACATCACGCAGGACCTCAGCAAAAAGCCTGTTGAGCTCTGAAGCAGGTGGGGTGCCATAATCACGTTCGTGAATTTTACTGAAGACAAGATGAGGGTCGATTGCCCTGAGATTCTCAAGACCGACAAGTTCTGCTTGCGAGCTATTGTTGGATACTATGTGACTGCGCGAAACTAGAATTCGACCAAGCCGAACCGGGATATCTTTCAAAGCATTCTCTATTCGTGTGCGCATTTCTGGAGTAGGCCCATCAATGTGCACGGGAACCTCTAAAAAAGGGCGTCTTTCTGGTTCGCAGTGAGGAAACGTCAACCGAGAAAGTGTTTCCACGACTGCGTCCAGGCTTTTGGGTTCCTGAGGACAACGCAGCATCTCCACGCTGCGGGGAACCGGAACTGTTTCGACAGACACTTTTCCCGTGGCCTCAAGATCGATGCGCAAAACCTGATGCGGGTAATTGATTTCAGAGAACGACATGGGCAAGGGGCTGCCGCTGTAGCGGACGTGTTCCCATCCACCTACCTGCTGTGCCAAATGCAAATGCCCAAGCGCAATGTAGGCAAACTCTTTCGCCAACATCCCTAGGGGAACAGCCTCTTCTCCGCCAATCACAAGTTTTCTCTCCGACTCCTCCGAGACTCTCCCACCACTTGCGTGCATGTGGCCCATGCCAATCAAAGGAACCTGCGGGCCATAGGCTAGACGTGCTTGTGCAAGGGCTTGTTCATAGGCCCGCAGCACAGCCTCAGGATAAGTGGTGGTTTCCCCTTGCCAGTACACATCTGCTGCACGCAAATAGGGGATAGCGACGCAGACTGCAGCCGGTGCTACATCGCCCTTGCGGAACAAGGGAATTAGAAAATCCTCAGAAGCACTCAAACCCTGGGGAGTGCTCGCGACCCGCCCGATCACGTGGGCCGAAAACATTTCAAAGATCTCGGCAGGAATCTCAAAGCGTGAGGGAGAATCGTGATTTCCGGCAGCCGCAACGATCACCAGGTCTTTGGCCGCCTCCTTCAGCTCCCGGACAAAGTTGTAAAACATGCGCTGCGCAGACGCCGGTGGGTTGGCTGTATCGTAGAGGTCGCCGGCAATGAGTAAAACATCGACTTTCTGTTCGACAATCGTGGAGGTCAGCCACTTCAGAAAGTGTGCATGCTCAAAGGAACGATCGTGCCGATAAAACTCCTGGCCCAGATGCCAATCTGAGGTGTGCAGCAATCTCATATCATCCCCCTGATGTGCCTTTTTTGACCAGGCCAGACTACACAGCGTGGCCTTTCTGGTAAATTAGAAGGGTCATGGAGCGTCAAGCTGTGACGCCGAAATTCTGCTTTAGAAAGGGGCTTAATAGTCATGAGCTCATCTCAAACACCCTCAAACCAATTGGGTGGACGTATTTACGTTGTG
>JBILKQ010000076.1:0-14868 GCA_044376655.1 Silvanigrellaceae bacterium | reverse complement strand
TGAATGACTTGACCTGTTCTTTTTCCGCGGACGCGCCTTCTCTTGTTGAACGCTGTCCTGATTCTGCCTTTTGCGCTTCAAAATCTGATGCCAATAAGGCGTGAAATTGCGCAGTCTGCAACACAGCCACCGCTGCAAACAGCGCCCTGAATTTTCTGAATCGATTTATGTTCAAAAATTCAGACATCAAAAAACCCCACGAGTTTCACCCGTGGGGTTTTTCGGTACGCCGACCAGAGGGACGACCGGCAGGAGTTTCCCAGTGCCACAGTCGAATGACAGAGTGGCACCGACAAGAACTCAAATCGAATAGGTCAACTTGGCGAGAGATTCTTTACCGGTTGCAACAACCAACTCCCAGGACTTTCTTGCTTCATCGCCCTGGAATTCCTCATCGTAAGTTTCAAGCAAGTCTTGGATACCTTCCGCGTCCTCGAGAAGGCTGAGTGCGTTGACCGCCGAACGGAAGTAACGAGCAGCCTCGTTGGGGTGTCTCTTCACCTTGAGGCTCAAACGTCCCATTTCCTCGTACCATTGGGCCTTCTCTTCAGGAGTGGCCACTTCACCCGTCTCACCAATCATATAAATGTACGTATTCAGTGCACGCACGTTATCTTTGGAAGCCATGAGCTCGGAGATTTTGGGAAGGAGAGTTTGGATAGTCTTGCGCGCTTTAGCTTGCTCTTTGCGCTTGTCTTCCAAACTTTCAGAAGAATGCTTCTCAAGGATGCGCTCGCAATGCGCGCGCAACAGACGAAGATCTTCAGGCAGAACTTGATCTCGCTCGGTTTCAAGCGTTGGGTTGATTTGGCGAAACAGAGACAAAAGCTCCGCAGGTGACACGTGAAGATAGCCAGCAAGGATTTGAATTGCCCAGGGACGATCGTCTGGCCAAATTCGTTCTGCGCGTTCCATTTGCCGAATCAACTCATGCATATCCATGTGCTCTCCTCAGTCTGCGCATCAGTGCGCACGTCTAGCATCCGCCCTAAAAAGGCAAATGCGGGACCATCACAGGTTTTTCAGTCTCACCCTTCATTGTACGACCGGAGCCTCGGGTCAAGATGAATTTTGAGACCTTCTAAAATTCTTTCGAAGTTGAGTGAAAAACCTGGTCAAAGAGTAGCAGAGGGCAATTGCCGCGACCAGCCAGAAGAGCGAAAGCGCGCCGTTATTCAAAAACGTGACAGTACTGCTTGACTTTATGACATTTTCTTTTTGTAGCGTCTGGCTCCAGAGCGGTGCCTCGCTTGCAGATTTTGCATTAGAATTAATCAAATCTTTGAAGACAGCCCAAAAAACCTGAAACCCCGGCGCAGCAAATTCAACCGGAGCATTAGTGTAGGCCACAACACGGCCGTCGCGATCGAGCAAAAAGAAAGCCGGTTGCGCGAGTACAGCGAGACGCTCCTGAAGAACACCGCTCGAATCCCAGACAAGACCGATTTCGCTGCGCCACGACACACTCATGAGCTCTTGAGCAATTTCGGGTTGGGTCTGCCAGTCCGTCACCACAGCTCGAAAGCAGAGCCCTTTCGAGGAGGCATTGAAGTCGCGGGCCAGATTTTCAAACGCCTTGAGTCCAGGACGACAATTCTCACAACCGGGAAAAGTGAAGTAGAGCAGCGTTGCCAGCGGTGCCTGAGGACCCGATGTGTGACAAAAAATCGGTTGAACAGGCGGGGGTGCATCAAAATCGGTGCTCATTAAGACAGGGAATTCGAAATTTGGCAGCACAACCTGCGAACTCTCCAAGGGAACCAGGCCGGCACCTTCCATCAAGTTGTAGAGAGTGGTCATTGGGCACCTGTATCAAAAAAGAGACACTCACAAGGCTTGAGGTGTGGGGATGAGACACCTCTGTGGCCTGACTCGACTCTGATTTAGCCCGATCGCCCACGAAATGATAGCTCCCGCCCTTGGCATGAACCTTGCTTGTCAGAATTCGTCATCCACTCCGGTTAAAAGAAAAGGGGGATTCCAAATGGATACACTCACAAACACTCTGAACGCGATTCGCCAACAAAGCGCGCAAGGCGCTCAGCCTCTCAACAACAAAGTCCTCGCCGACTGCCTTTTCCGCGACCTAAGACAGCACGGCCTCAAAGACAAGGACATCGTCAGCCTGTCTTCCGAACTGATTGCCCAGCTCACCAACGACATCAAAAATCGCGCTGAGAAAATTCACGCTACTGACGCCAACGCTCAGAGCGCTGGAAAGTTAACACGTACACGTTAACACCTTCCTCCACGCTCCTCCGCGCACCCCCGCACCGGGCGAATGCAGAACCAAATCGGTCGAGATAATTTTCGCAACAAGAAACAAAAAAACCCGCCCTCAAGGGCGGGTCGCTTTTTTTCAACAGCGTGCTGCTGAAATCAGCCAGCCTTGTGAAGGGGAGTGACCTTTGCCACTGCCTTACGAGCCTTCTTTGCAGCAGGCTTCTTAGCCTTCTTTGCAGCAGGCTTCTTAGCCTTCTTAGCAGTTGCTTTCTTAGCAGTTGCTTTCTTAGCCTTAGCCTTGCGAGCTGGCTTCTTCTTAGCAACAACCTTCTTGGCAACAGCCTTCTTAGCTTTGCGCTTTGCTGGCTTCTTCTTAGCTACAGCCTTCTTAGCTGCTGGCTTTTTAGCAGTAGCCTTCTTTGCCTTGCGCTTAGCTGGCTTCTTAGCCTTAGCAACTACTTTCTTCTTCGCCTTGCCGCCAACTTTTTTCTTGGCAGCGCGAACGGTCTTCTTTTTTGCACGCTTTGGTTTTGCGTGCGATACTTCAGCTTTAGTTTCAACTGTCATTTAGACGTTCCCTTCTTCAGACTGCGACGCTCGGAGACAAAGCTTGTGTCCCCACGCCTGAATTGTGAAACCAATTCACTCATCCGTAACGTCTCCCGACGTGACCGCCTGCAGCGTCATCCCGACGCAGAGCACCGCACATTCATGCGATACCAATTCATCGACACCTCTCAGTATATCTTGAGTCGAAGTTCAGCATTTTTTCTCACGTCACTTTTTTGGAGCTGCTGGTGAACTTTTTGACACAACACACCACATTTACATCCTTGCTTGCACAGTATGGAACTCAAAGTTTTGAGCTCCAGGCGCGCACAGGTCTGACTTCCAGCAATGCCAGCAGTGACTCGTTCTCGACCCTCTCAATCATCGCCATCGTCTCCTTCATTCTCGTTCTTTTCTTTATGGCAACCTTGTGGCCGAGAGAAAAGAACGACAATTTGCAATTTCGGCAGAGACAGTTTGGACGCGTTGACGGGATCTTCTACCGGGTTCAAGGAGCACTTCTAGATGCCGAGGAGGCCGAGCGTTATCTTGCAGGAAAGCTTGCAAGCAATGCCCTCCTGCAGGGTCTTTTACTGCTCAAGCACCACCCTCTGACTCTCGTATCACTCAGCGTGGGGGGATGTGGATTTGTTTCGCCCACACCCATCAAGAAGGGCGATTTGATCCTCCTTCAGCTTGCCAGTCTGCCCGATTTTCCTGAAGAAAATTTGATCGTGGGGTGCCGGGTTGTGTGGTCGAAAAAGAACAAAGGTAGTCATGGCTCGATGGAGTCGATTGGCTGCAAGTTTGTTTTTCCGGAGGGCAACACAGTTCCCGAAGAGAGCCTAAAACGCTATATCACCTACTTGATGGATGAACCCGTCAGTTGACCAAAAGAGACAACCAACGTGATCCTACCCAACGGCTCCACACAACTGCTCGCTTTGTTCGGAACAGAAATTGGGCTGTCGCCCTCACCCGCAACTCACTCTCTCTGGGCCCAACAGGCTGGCTTGAATTGGCTGTATCTTCCACTTCCATGTCGGGATGAACCCTCTTTTATCCGCCTGTGTTCCGAATTGATGGGTTGCACGAACTTCCGGGGTGGCAACATCACCAACCCTTTCAAAAAGTACGCTTTGCAATTACCGGGCGTTGAATTGGATGCTTCCGCAGAGCTGTGCGGAGCAGCGAATACGCTCTACCGCAAGGACGTGGATAACAAGAGCGTCTGGTGTCTGGCCAACACTGACCTCGTGGGGTGTTCGGAAACTCTTTCGAGAATCTTGAGTGAGGAAAATGGAATTGGCGATCCGAGCCGAGAGCTGATGTTCTTGATTCTCGGCACGGGTGCCATGGCAGAAACTTGCGCTCAGGCCATCGCCCTTGTCAGTGGCCATCAACACAAGACTGTCACGACAAAACTTTCTCGCGCAGAGCTTGAGGCGAGCACCCCAATCGCACTTCCGAATGCGTCGGGGAGTACTCAGCTTGTGGTTGTGAACACCCTCCCCTCGGGTACACAGCCGCACGCCGACGCGCTTGCCGTGAAAGCCATCGAGACACTTAACAGCCTCCCGACATCTTCAAAACATCTTTTTGAAATCAGCTATTTAAAAACAAGCGCAAGCCGTCGAGCGCAAGATTTGGGATGGGGCATTACCCGCGGAGACATTCTTTTTGAAGAGCAAGCCCGGGCTAGCTTCAAACTGTGGGCCCGTTGCCCTGCGCCCACCCCAACAACCGCTCTGCAGCCGTCTCAAGAGTGAAATCAGTTTTGCAAAAGGCGAAACGCAGCCAGTTGAGTCGCTTTGGAGGCTCACTCCCGTAGTAGAAAACTGAGGGAGGAATTGCGGCCACCCGTGCCTCGCGAATTAGAAGTTTCGCAAACTCGGTATCCCTCATGACTCCGCCTTGGATGTGAGAATCATAGGATGCCATCAGAAAATAACTTCCCTGTGCTTTCTGAACAGTGAAGCCCGCACGCACAAGATTCTCTGAGAGGAACTCCTGCTTACGCCCATATACCTCGGGAAGTGAGCTCAAGTAGTTTTTTGTCCAAGAGAAATCGGACATCATGGTTGCAAGTCCACGTTGGGTTGCTGGGTTGGTGCAAAACACCACTGCCTGATGAACAAGTCGGATGGCCCGCGTGAGAGGGGCAGCTGCAGTCACCCAACCCACCTTGAATCCCGTGAAACCGAAAGTCTTGGCACTGGAACTAATCCGAACAACATGGTCACGCATCCCTGGAATCTGCACAGGGGAGATGACCTCGTCTGGATTCTGGTAAATCAGATATTCATACACCTCGTCACACATCAACACAGCATCATGCTCACGCACAGACGCACACAGTTTTTCGATTTCTGCGTGGGTGAAAATCTTGCCGGTCGGGTTGTGCGGTGAATTCAAAATCATCAATTTGAAACCACCAGCAACCGCAGCCGAGAACTCATTCCAGTCAAGACTCCATCCCCGCGCCGCAAGGCCAACAGGAGTTTCGGGAGCATGCAGGCGGACAGGAACAAGAACCCCTCCAGCATTAGCAATGGCTTGTGCATAGCTGTCGTAGCAAGGCTCAAATACAATGACACGATCGCCAGGGTTCACGAACGCATTCACCACAGAATAGATGGCCTCAGTGGCCCCTGTCGTGATGGTGACTTCTTCGTTCGGACAATATTCAATGCCAGTTTTGTCTTGCACCAATGCACTAACCGCATGGCGCAATGCTGCTTCGCCAATAGCTGGTGCATATTGATTGTGACAATGCAGGGTTTCGTGAGCGACCTGCTCAAGAACTTCCGATGGACCTGGAAAATCGGGAAATCCCTGTGCCAAGTTGACAGCCTCATGCTCATTGGCCAGTTGGGTCATTTCCGTGAATATACTGGTTCCAAAAGATGACCAGCGTTTCGCCAACTTCATTGTACTCATAGAAACCTCAGGCAGTGCGGCGCTCAGAGCGAGGATCGAGAGCATCTCGCAGCGCGTCCCCTAACATATTCAGGGAGAGAACCGTAAGGAAAATTGCGGCCCCTGGAAAAACCAGTGTCCACCAGGCTTGGTAAAAATCAGCCTTGCCCTCCGCAAGCATCGCACCCCACTCGGGAACAGGTGGGCGGACCCCAAGACCAAGAAAGCTCAAACCCGCAGACTCCAGCAGCGCGCTGGCAAAACTCATGGTCGCCACCACTACGATAGAATTGAGAGTGTTAGGCAACACGTGTTTGAAAAGGATACGGCGCAGCGAGGCGCCATGCGCAAACGCTCCCAAAACGTACTCTTTGTTGCGCTCACCCATGGCGGATCCCCGAGCAACACGCGCGAAAGTCGGCGCATACGCAATCCCCACAGCAATCATGAGGTTAACAATCCCCTGCCCCAAAAATGCAACGAGAATGAGGGCAAGCAGAATGGAAGGGAAAGCCAAAAGGCAATCATTAATGCGCATCAGGGTGTGATCGACCCTTCCGCCCATATAGCCAGAAAGCAGGCCGAGCGGTACACCCAGCCCTGCTCCAATAAAAACCGGCAAAAATCCCAACGCCAGGGAAATACGGCCACCATGCAGAACACGCGCAAAGACATCGCGCCCAGAGGCATCTGTTCCAAAAGGATGATACAGCGAACCGCCTTCAATAAAAAATGGAGGCAGAAAACGTGAAGTTTCCAAATTCAGAGTCAGTGGGTCGTGGTGCGCAAACCACGGAGCACCGATGGCACACACGATCAGAACAGCAAGAATAAGCAAAGCAACCTGCGCGGTGCGGTTGTGCTTCACTTCCATCCAGAGCAAAAACCAGACTGAAGGTTTGGTTGACATCACAAACCACCTTTCTGGCTCGCCGAAGATTGTTTGATTCGGGGATCCAGCCAGCCGACAACAAGGTCACCCAGAAGATTAAAAAGCACGAACATACAACCGACGAAAAGCGTACCCGATTGCACCATTGGAAAATCGCGACTGCCGATACTCTCAACAAGCAGCTTTCCAAGCCCCGGCCATGCAAACATGGTTTCGGTGATCACCGCGCCTCCAAACAAAGCCCCGGCCTGCAGAAACATAATAGTAACAACAGGGAGAGCGGCATTTCTTGCCGCGTGCTTAAGAACGACTTTGAATGCCGAGAGTCCCTTGGCTCGCGCGGTGCGGATGTAATCTTGTTGAAGAACATCGAGCATGGCAGAACGGGTCATGCGACAGATATGTGCCATGGGGATGGTCGACAGAGCCACTGCCGGCAAGACCAAGTAGCGAACCGCCGAAAGAAAAACGTCCCAGCCCTGACCACTGAGTCCCAGATAAAGCCCATCGAGCGTGTACATTCTAAAAATGGATTGGGACGAAGGGTCGAAAAGCACTTCATCGGACAAACGACCGGAGGTTGGCAACCAACCCAAATTCAGACTAAAGAACCACATGAGCAGTAATGCCAACCAAAAAATCGGCATACTCACACCAGTCAACGCAATCAGACTGGCAAAGCGGTCCCACCAAGAACGCCTGGCAACAGCCGACACGACACCCAACAGCAATCCCACCGGAATCGCAATCAGCAAAGCAGCTACGGCCAATTCAACAGTTGCCGGAATAGCTGAGGCGAAAAGGGTATTGATGGGTTGATCGTGAAAAAGGCTGTGTCCCAGGTCGGCTTCCAAAATGAGCTTCTTCAGATAAAGGCCATACTGCACCCACCAGGGATCGTTCAGGTGCAGCGCTTCACGGATATATTCCACGCGCTCCGGCGTAGCGCGCTCACCCGCCATAACAAGCGCGATGTCACCCGGAATAAGCTTCAGAGCACTAAACAAAACCAGTGTCAGCAGCAGCAGCACCGGGATGGAAGCAAGGAAGCGGGTAAACGCGTGGCGAATGAACATGCCGACTCACTTGCTGTTGAGGCTCACCCGAAAGAAACGACGAGAACCATTGGGTTGAAGCATAAAGCCCTGAACCCTCGGATCCATCGGCATTGCAACGCGCGAATGGGCAATGGGAATCCATGGGGCATCCTGGTGGATGAGTTTCTGGGCCTGACGATAGAGATCAGCGCGCTTCTTCTGCACCGTAACTTTTTGAGCATCACGCAGAATCTGCGTGACCTTCTGGTTGTCGTAGAAAGCGATATTTGAAGCTGGTGGCTTTGCATTGTCGCCACTCAAAAGAACGTTAAGGAAGTTGTCAGGGTCTCCGTTGTCGCCGGTCCAGCCCATGAGTGCCATGGGATGCTCGCCCTTCTTGGTTTTGTCGAGATACACAGCCCACTCATGTGTCGTGAGCTGAACCTTTACACCCACTGCTTTGAAATCTGCCTGAATGGCTTCGGCTACCCGCTTAGCATCCGGCATGTAGGGGCGCGAGACCGGCAAATAAAAGAGCTCCGACTCAAACCCTTTTGGATAACCCGCTTCGGCCAGCAGCTGCTTAGCCTTGGCCTGGTTGAATGTATAGGGAGAAATGCTCGTGTTGTATCCCCAAAGAGAAGGCGGAATTGGGTTCACCGCTGGAATACCCATACCGGCATAAACACCCTTGATGATCGCATCCTTGTTCACGGCCATATTGAGAGCTTGGCGAACTTTGGGATTAGCGAAAGGGCCTTTGGTCGTGTTGAAGGCCAAATAAGCAACGTTCATTGCGGGCTCTTCAATCACTTTTGCGTCGGGGCGCTTCTGACGAATGACGTTCACCTGGTCGGGGGTGGGAAGATTCATCATGTGAATCTCTTTAGCCAGAAAAGCGTTCAGACGTGTTGCAGAATCTGGGTAGCTCCTGAAAATCACCCGGCCGAGCTTCGGCTGACCGCCCCAGAAATCGTTGTAGGCATCGAGCACGATTTTTTCGTTCTTTGTCCAGCTGACAAATTTGAACGGCCCGGTTCCCACAGGATTTCGCGCAAACTCCTGTTTGTGCTTACGGACGGCTGTTGGACTGACAATCGATGCGAAGCTCATGGCCATGTTCGCAAGAAATGGAGCGCTCGGTGATTTTAGGGCAATCTTGACCGTTTTGTCGTCGATTTTATCAATCGAAGCGACGAGCTTGTCCATGCCCATATCCTGCCAATAGGACCACATTTGCGAAAATTTATGAGCCTCATGCTTAGGGTCGTGCTGACGCATCAAGCTGAAAACCACCGCATCGGCATTCATGGGAGTGCCGTCGTGAAATTTCACGTTGGGGCGCAGGTGAAAAGTGTAAGTCAGACCATCGGCACTAACCTCCCAGCGCTGCGCGAGGGCAGACTCGATTTCGGTTGAGCCCTCTTTAAATTGCACCAGTGTGTCAAAAATGTTGTCGCATACATTAAGGCTCTCGCCGTCGGTTTCCTTGGCGGGATCAAGCGAAACCGAGTCGGCACCACGGCCATAAATCAGAACCCCTTTGGATTGCGCAAATGCGCTTTCAGGGCGGGTTGCCAAGGTGCTGAAAATAGCAGTAAGTGCTGCAAGAGAGAGTGAAGTCGAGATTGTGCGCATGGGCATTCTTCGCTCCGAAATGTGGTCTCAACATACGAAAGAGTCGGGCGGTTTTAGCTCAGGCAGGGTGGAAAGGCAATGCGGCTCAGGCCAGTGGAATTCAAAATTCTCCAGCATCTGCGTGATACCCGTTTATTCTCGGATCGTCCCGGGAAGATTCATTTGATGATTTCCGGTGGCAAGGACAGCGTTGCTCTTTTCGAAATCTTGCAGAAAATTGCCGTGCTGCCGACATCCTGGAGTGGGCTGGAACTGAGCCTCACTCTGCACCACTTCAACCACAAGCGCCGCGGTGAAGAATCCGATCAAGATGAAGTGCTGTGCACAGATCTCGCCCGAAGAATCGGGCAGCCACTAGTCATACACAGATGGAGCGAAGCGCTCGAGCGCGAGCTCAACATGGGACACAATTTTCATGCCCTAGCCAGAGATTGGCGATATCAGAGCGTCCGCTTATTCGCGGAAAATTGCGCCAATCGAGAGCAACAGCGCAATTGGGTGATTGCCACAGCCCACCATCGTCGCGATCACGCCGAAACTCTGCTCCACAATCTTGTGCGTGGCTGCGGGGCAGATGGACTCCATGGCATGCTCCCCTGGAACATCGAACAGCGTTTGCTGCGCCCGCTGCTGTGGCTACCCAGCGACCAGCTCGACCACTACATCAAAGGAAAGTCTTTTGCTCACCGCGAGGATTCCTCAAACCAAAAGCTCGACTACACACGCAATAGGCTGCGCAGCATTGTGCTTGCAGAACTCGAACATATTAACCCCAAGGCAGTCGAGCATATCTGGACTGTTTCACAGGATCTGCGCAGCCAATCTGCACTGCCGGCGCTGCCGGCTGTGAACGAAACACCCGCTGCCGCCCTTGAAATCAATCCCCAGCGTAAGAGTGTTGATATTCACAAACTCGGCGGAATTTCGGAATTGCGGATGTTCCTTTTAGACGCCGCACCCGAGCTCGTCGGACAGTTGACCCGCGAAAAACTGGCCAATATCTTCATGCATCTGCGCAAATTAGCAGCGAATCCAACTCAATGTGAAGGATACAAAATTGCACTGTCCGAGCGAAGTTTTGTGCTAATAAACAGCAAGCAGCTGGAAATTAAGGTAACTTCTTAGAATTTTGAGGTTCGACCAGACCTACGCAAAAGAGCTTTGACATAGGGCAGCGCAGGGACAAAGCATGGTTGACTTTCTCTCGTTAAGATAGACATTGGGAATTCACGTTCGGAGATGCATCCCGCATGGATGCCTCTTAAGGAGTTTGTGATGAAAGAAAGTTGGCTGAAGGCGGTGATAGTTTGGGCAGGCGTGTTTGCGCTTGTGATCTTTGCCTTCAAGTTCGTGAATCGTGGACAGGTCGAAGAATCTGTCAGCTACTCTCAGTTTATGGAGTTTGTAGAAAAACAACCTCCCGATCCTCAGTCCATCAGCGGTGATGTCGAAATTAAAGGTGATCCGCTCCGGGGCGATGAGTATTCTGCAACCCTGGCAAACAAAACACGGGTGACAACCTTCGCGCCATTCGACGAAACACTGCGCAAAGAAATGCGAGAAAAAATTGCGCAGCGTCAGGTCAAAATCAACTACAAGCGGTCCGACGACGGCCAAGCTTGGTGGGGTATTTTGGGCACATGGATTCCGCTGTTGATCGTTATTGCACTCATGTTTTTGTTCTTGCGGAACATGCAGGGTGCTGGCGGTAAGGCGCTCTCGTTCGGCAAGAGCCGCGCAAAAATGATGCCAGAAAACGCCACACGGATAACATTCAAAGACGTTGCCGGCGTTGAAGAAGCCAAGCAGGAATGTTCTGAAATCGTGTCCTTCCTGAAAGACCACAAGCGCTTTCAGGAAATTGGTGCGCGCATCCCTAAGGGCGTTCTGATGATGGGTTCGCCAGGTACGGGTAAAACCTTGCTTGCACGCGCTATCGCGGGTGAGGCGGGCGTGCCCTTCTTCCACATCAGTGGTTCAGACTTTGTTGAAATGTTTGTGGGTGTGGGTGCTTCACGCGTCCGCGACTTGTTCGAAAATGCTAAGAAGAATGCCCCTTGTATTGTGTTTATCGACGAAATCGACGCTGTGGGTCGTCACCGTGGCGCCGGTGTCGGTGGTGGTCACGATGAACGTGAGCAGACGCTCAACCAGCTTCTCGTTGAAATGGACGGTTTCGAGGCTCATGACGCAATCATTGTAATCGCTGCAACCAACCGCCCCGATGTGCTCGACCCAGCGTTGCTCCGCCCAGGACGCTTTGACCGCCGCGTGATCGTCAATCTTCCTGATGTTCGTGGGCGCCGTGAAATTCTCAACGTTTACATCAAGCGCGTCAAAGCAACTGAAGACGTCAATATCGAAAAAATTGCACTGGGCACACCGGGCTTCTCAGGTGCCGACCTCGAAAACCTGGTCAACGAAGCTGCACTCATGGCTGCACGCGCCAATGCTAAGCGGGTGACCGCGACACACTTTGAGGATGCAAAAGATAAAATCTTGATGGGACCAGAGCGCAAAAGCATGGTCATGAATAAAGAAACATTAGTCATGACTGCATATCACGAAACTGGGCATGCCCTGGTGGCCTACTATCTGAAATCACGCTCTGACGTTCACAAGGTCACCATCATTCCCCGTGGACCAGCGCTCGGTGTCACTGCCTTCCTTCCGAAAGAGGACATCTACAGCTCCTCAAAAGAAGATCTGCTCACCGAAATCGCCAAGGGCATGGGTGGACGTGCGGCCGAAGAAATCAAATTCAGTCGCCTGACCACCGGTGCATCGAATGACATCCAGCAGGCCACCAATTTGGCCCGTGCGATGGTCTGCCAGTACGGTATGAGCCGCCTTGGGCCGATCAATTTTGGCCACAAGAGTGAAAACCCATTCCTTGGCCGCGATTGGGGTGGAGAGAGCAAGAATTACTCTGACGCCCTGGCACATGAAATCGATATGGAAGTTTCGAAACTCATCAACACTCAATATGAGCTCGCGAAACAGACACTCATTGACCACATGGATGTGTTTGAACGCTGTGCCCAAATTCTTGTTGAGGCAGAGACACTCGACTCCGATGAATTCCTCGCTGTGATCAACGGCGCGACTCTCGCAGAGGTTCGCGAAATGCAACTCAAAAAGGCTGCAGCAGCCCAGATCAGCAACGAATCTGCGGGAGCACCGACTACAGCAGCAACAGCTCAAGCACCTGCAGCAGAACCCACTCTCACGGCTGGTGGTGCAACTCCCGCTCCAAGCGCATGAATCCATCTCGTAGCGCCTCTGGCGCGCAACGATGCCATGCCCTGATGAACCGAACAAAGACGGTCTATCAGGGCATCATCAATGTCACTCCCGACAGTTTCTCCGATGGCGGCCTTTACTGCGCTCCGGAGCACGCGCTTGCACAAGCGATCAAGCTCATTGAGCAAGGTGCTCACATACTTGATATTGGTGGTGTCAGCACACGACCCGGTGCCGCTGAAATTCCGCCCGAAGCCGAACTCCAACGCGTATTGCCTGTGTTGAAAACACTGCGCAAAAATCTCTCGGCCGATGTGCTCATCAGCCTGGACACGTCTGTTCCTGAAGTTGCACATGCCGCTGCGGCGGAGAATCTGATTGACATCATCAATGATGTTTATTCCTCGCGAAAAATCATGCAGAAAGATTTTCAACTCCCCTATGCCAGGGGCTCAGCAATAACCACAGCCCACGTTGCTGCACACTTCAACCTAGGTCTGGTCGAGATGCACATGCAGGGCACACCGTCGACCATGCAACTCAACCCTGAGTATGAGGACTGTGTCGATGACGTCGTGTCCTTTTTAAGGGAGCGTGTGCAATTTGCGCATAACTGTGGTGTAAAGTGGCTGGCTGTCGATCCGGGAATCGGATTCGGAAAAACACTTGAGCACAACCTGCAACTCATGAGTGAGGCGGGCTTGCGCCGCTTGGCCGACTTGGGTGTGCCTGTTCTAGTTGGTCTATCGCGTAAAAGCTTCCTGAAAATGTTAGCTGAGGCTGAAGGTAAACTGCCTAGATTCGATTCAAAGGAAGCCGAGATCCTTTGGCGCGATCAGCAAAGCGAGCGTTGGGAGTCAAATTGTATAAAATGGGGGGCTCGCATCATCCGCACGCACCTCATCAAGTCTGTTTCATGAGGAAATGATGAGCAACAAAAATCTGTTGAGTTTGCTTGAAGACAAACTGATCGAACACCGTGAGGCGCTCCGCGACCTCAACTCCAGCCTGGGTGCACGTTCGGCGGAATATCGCCAAGGTTTCGAGCAAGCGCTTGAACTGGTGCACAAGATTTCCATCGACCTTGCACATGAGATGGCTGTCACTGCCGTTTACGAACATCCACCCCACCCACATCCTCGCAGCCGAACATACAGAAGTGAACCACATGACTGGTGGATTGAAGACACAACGTCAGACTCCCTGAAGAGCTTCATTGCTGCTCGCAGCAATGAACTCAGTGCACTGAACAACGACAAAGGCTCCGCCATTATTTTTGATCTCGATGGCACGCTGTTCGATGTCGGGCACCGTACCTTGGGCATTTTGAAGCGCTGGCTCGGCTCATCCGAGTGTTCTCATTTTCCAAAGTCTATCATCAAAAAAATCGAAGGGATCGGATTCAATCACATCGGCTATAGTTTATCTCATGCGTTTGAGAACGCGGGTCTCGACATGCGCAACCCCGATGTGATGGAAATCCTTGTGACCGTTGAACGTTTTTGGCGAAAAAAATTCTTTGATGGTGAAACCCTGGTGGAGTTTGACGCAGTCTACACCGGAGCATCAGAGTTCGTTTGGTTCTGTAAAAAAATGGGCCTGAGGATTGTTTATCTCACAGGTCGAAGCCATAAAGTCATGTACTCGGGTACCTGCAGACAGCTCGAAAAATTCGGCTTTCCGCTTGAGGATGCCGAACTGATTTTAAAAATGAATACTGTCACTGACGACGCAGTGTTCAAAGAGGAAGCTTTTCGGGCGGTTGCTGCGAAGCACAACGTTGTTGGCAATTTTGAGAATGAATATGTGAATATACGCGGTATGGTGCAATGCGATCCGCGTGCTGTGCACGTCGTTGTCGACTCGCAGCACTCCGGACGCCCCGTCGGTGCACTGCCCGACAAAGTTTATCGGATACAGTCGTTCGCATAAAACTGGCGTTGACTTTTTCCGAAGAAGATACAGATTGTGATTTATTGGGAAAACTTGTTGAAGTTTTTCTCCAAAGGAGGGATCCGAATGCAACTGATAAAAAGATTCTTTTGGTTCTTTGCAGTCAACATACTCATTGTGGTGACCATCAGCATCGTCACTAGCCTGCTTGGCCTCAACAAATATGTTACGGCCTCCGGGCTCAATTATCAGGCTCTCGCCGGATTTTGCTTGGTCTGGGGTTTCGGTGGCGCGTTCATCTCGCTCGCACTCAGCCGAGTTATTGCAAAATGGACAATGGGCGTAAAAGTGATTGACCCATCCAGTTCGGGAGGCATGGAACGCGAACTACTTCAGACCGTTTATCAGCTTTCTCAAAAGGCTGGCATTTCTAAAATGCCCGAAGTGGGAATCTACGAGAGCCCAGACCTGAAC
>JBILKQ010000075.1:0-14913 GCA_044376655.1 Silvanigrellaceae bacterium | reverse complement strand
GTGGATCCGGTTGATGCAGCGCAGCATTGTTGATTTTCCGGACCCAGAGAGACCGATGACAGCAACAAAACTTCCACGTGGAACATCGAAACTCACACCTTTGAGTGCGCGCGTTCCATTCGGGTAGGTCTTCTCGACTCCTCGGATGGAAAGAATGGGGGACAGCGCATCGGAGGACTGTGCTGCGGACTGCTCCGATGAAATATTCCAAGACGCCAGAGCGCGTGGCTGAAACACACCATTTCTCCTGTTTTGTTCAAAAAAAACACGCCCCTCGGAGGGAGCAGGAGGGCGTATAAATCAGCACGCGGGAAAAGGCCAGAGATTCTTATATTAGAACATTTCCAAGTCTTCTCGAGGCTTTGGAAGCTTGGTGAACAAGTTAAGTACAATTCCCTTGCTGCCACCAGAGTAGACGCGGCTGTAGATTTCCATATTTGTAAGCACAGTCGCCACATATTTTCGCGTCTGGTCAAACGGGATGTCTTCGAGAAACTCATCGAGGCTCATCCCGGAGTTCCTTCCAAGCCAGCGATCCACGGCTTCGGGTCCTGCGTTGTAGGCTGCAATCGCCAGCGGCAAATTACCTCTGTAGTAGTCAAGTAGTCGTGCCAGATACCAAGCCCCGAAACCAATGCTGACCTCAGGACGGTCGAGATGCGCCGGCTCAAAATCCGGATACCCGCTCAGCTCAGCAATCCGTGCGCCGGAAGTTGGCATAATCTGCATCAAGCCACGCGCACCGACATTGCTCACCACAGTGGGCTGATACAAAGACTCAGCACGCATAATGCTCAAAATTAGCCAAGGACTTATGCGAAGGTTTTCAGCCGCCTCGGCAACAATCTGTTTGTAGGGCAAGGGAAAAAGAAGTCGCATTGTGTCTGAATTCTTGTCGACGAATGCTTTCCATTCCTTGCTGCGACCAACGGGTACAGAGCCAACCACTTTGCGCTGGTTCGACGCAAACTGAACACCAGCGTGGGCATCGCCTGCATGTACAATCAATTCGGCTAGCTCAGATCCTGATACTCCAAGAGTCTGCAATCTCTTGCGCAAAGGGCCACGCATAATACCACCAAATCCACCTGAGATGAGAGTTCCGTAGGTGGAATTGCGTTGGGAGAACTTGATTTGGCTCTTGAGCCCGGCAATCTCGTCAGCATGCAGTTGCGGGAGTTTCTTTGCCGCCAGTGCAACTCCTGGGCGCTGCACGGAAACTGGCTGAACATCTTGAGGCTCAAGCCGCCAGCTCGAAAACAATCCATAATACGAAGGATTTTCGACAAGGGGCACGCGCTTGAAAGCCTCTTTGGCCTCGCGATGAAGTCCTTCGGCCTCGTAAGCACGGCCGCGCCAGTATTGCAGACGTGCACGCTGATCCTGACTCTGCTCGTGCTCGGTTGATGTGATGGCAAGGGAATATTGCTTGCTCAAGTACCTTGCCCAAAAAGTTCGCCAAGCCACATCACGTGGCCTAAGTAATCCAGACAAAGTGGCCGCTTCGCGCGCCACGTCGGCGTACTTCTGAGCATAATGCAAAGAAAGAACGTAACGCGGACGAGCCGTGTTGGCGATGTTGGTCTGTGGGTATTGCAGAATCAGTCCACGATAAAAAGCGGCTGCCTCCACCGGGCGATTCACCCCGTTGAGTGTACGTGCATGCAACATGTGCAAACGATCGCGAGTGAAGGGTGGTTCAAAACTCTGCGACTGAATGAGCTTGCTGGTTATTTCCAATGAGTGCTTGTATTCTCTCACCGAATGC
Organism: Silvanigrellaceae bacterium; assembly: GCA_044376655.1. Lineage (GTDB taxonomy): Bacteria > Bdellovibrionota_B > Oligoflexia > Silvanigrellales > Silvanigrellaceae > RFOM01. The sequence continues at coordinate 13,145 of JBILKQ010000075.1, read as the reverse complement.
ATCCACTCCACCAAATCCAGAAGCTCCGCTTTGACAGATCCTGGCAGTGAATCGACAGGCAGACTGACGAGACGCAACGCATTGGGCAAGCCCATCATGGAGAAGGCAAACTCGCGCAAATCATCGTCAGCACCGAGGCGCTGAATGAGACTTGTGGCCGCGTTTTTTCTATCTTTGATTGATTGAAAATCATTGTCTAGGCGACACAAAGTGTCAGGTGTAAGAGTTTCGCGGAGGGCTTGGCTCACGAACGGATAGTTTTTAAAGATAACATTTTCGACCATCTGCGCTTCCTGCTCACGATCAACTCTGCGCAGTTCGTCGGACAGCCTTTTAAGCACAACTTCTTCCTGTGCCAGAAGCATTTCACGTGAAAGATCATTACGTCTTCTGTCAAAGATGGCATATGCTTCGAGAACGAGGCCAGCCAAAACATAGTTCTTCACGGTTTTGAAGAACACTTCTCTTACCGACGAATTCCACAAAATAACCGAAGACGTGCGCAGATCGTTGCCCACAAGAGCCGAGTACTCACGCATGGTAGCTGCACCCCAAAAGGCAGCCTCGCTCCAAAGCCCTTTAGCCTCGTTCAGTTCCAAGTTGAGGGTGTTCCAAATCACGACCAACATCGGGTCGCTGATCAGTGGCCGCACCGATTGCAACGCCGTCTGTGCTTGGGTCAGCTGTCCCGTACGTATTTTTTGACGCGCATCAACAAGCGACTCGGCGGCCTGAAGCTCTGATGCCACGGAGTTGATTCTGGTGGCTGTGTTTTCTCCCTTTTCAGCCGAACCGTTGATCCTGGCCCAGGCAGAAGGACATGAGATAAAGGAAAACACAGTGGAATAAAGCAACATATGCTTGGTTCGGCAGAACATTGCATCACTCCCTGAATAAGTCTCCAAAGAGTACCGCAATCCCCCTCGAACAGGAGAGTCAATCTCTCGAGCTTGCAGTCTCGCTCGCCAGCACTCTCGCTCGGTTATGGAATTCTCTTAAGCAAGACACTGAATTAATTGAACTTAAAATAGCTAAACTTTGGCGGCGAAGACACGAAAAAAAGAGGCCGTGGGCGCACGGTACCGCACTCCTTCAGAGGAACACACAAATGGCTCAAAGACTGGACAAGCAGCATCGCTATCCGTGGGAAGTCATCGAGTTGGCCGTGGTTTGGTACCAAAGAGACAACCTGACTTACCGGGCAGTCTCAGACAAATTGATGCAACATGGGGTCGAGGTGTCCCACAAAACGGTGTTCGAGTGGGTTCAGAAATTCGGCGAAGTGGTCTCCAGGAAACCTCGCCGCCAGACGCGCGATCGCAAGACCGGCATCAATGTTGAAGAATCGTATGTAAAAGTGAATGGCGAGTGGAAGTATCTTTACCGCTCGACCGACAGCAAAGGCAATATTCTCAACGCCGTCCTCAAAAACAGAAGGAACCTTGCCTCTGCACGTTCTTTCCTGAAAAGAGCCACCGAGGACAACTGAAGTTAAGCTGCAAAGCCGAGCAAGAAATCAATATAGTTCGGCTTTTTTTGAGCTGTTGCGGCTTGTCTTACAATTGGGTAAGCGTCGCGCCGAATTTGTGGCGTTTTGGGAACGATTCGTTAGAAAAACCTCCCAGTAAACAAAAAAGATTTCCAAGCACGCAAATTTCGGAGGAAAAATGCAGCAACTGGCAGGCAATCAGTATGTGATCACCTTGGACGACGATCCGATGGTTTCAAGAATCATCGAGAAATCGATTTCACTGCGTTCATTGGCGTTCTCAACCATAACTGAATTTACATCGCGCGTTCCGAACATCGAACCGTTGGCCGTATTTGTAGACATTCATCTCGCCAACGATCAATCCGGGCTCGACATCGTGCCCCAGCTGCGCGCTCGCTGGCCATACTGTCCAATCATCGTGATTACTGCCGACCCTGCAGATGACTTCCTCGTGGATGCTTTCCGCAAAGGTGCGGATGACTTCCTGCTCAAACCCATCAAACCTCGAGAAGTTCAGGCCAGATTCCAGACGCGCCTGGCACACCTCCAAGATCGCGCTGCCAAGAGCGCTCTGCAGGCTGGAGACGTTAGCCTCGACACTGCACATCGTGTGGTTACCGGCCCTATTGGCAGACAATTTCTAGCGCCAGTTGAAACGCTGCTTCTTGCACAACTCATCAAAGCCAAGGGCACCGTTGTTCCCAAGGAAACACTCAAACGCGAAGCTTGGGGGCCGGTCAGGGTCAGCGACAACGCGTTTTATCGTAAGCTTTTCGAGCTGCGACGCGCTCTCGAAGGAGTATCGAGCAACGTGAAGATTCAGTCCGTATATGGTGCAGGCTTAAGCTTGGACGTGCAGACAAGTGTAACCCCAATGCTCAACGCTCTTTAAGAGGGCGTTGAGATTTTATGAGTCTGGTTCAATCCATGATGCACGAAACAGAATTCGCAATCTATCTTGACGTTGAACTGCTCCGTGGCCTTGAGGATCTTTCTCCGCCTGGTCCGGACAGCCTTGTTTCTGAACTGACAAACTTGTTCACGGAATCAACCCCAGCGCTCCTCAAGGAACTGAATACTGCCGTTGTCAGCGGACAAGTCCTGGTAGCAAGCAGACTCGCTCACAGGCTTAAGGGTTCGTCTGCTAACATCGGAGCAAAACATATGTCAGTCTTGTGTGCCCAGCTCGAGAAATCCGCACAAGTCAACCCAGCCGATGACAACCTTAAATTGGTTGAGCAGATTACAGCCAGCTTCACTGCTTCGACGAAGGTACTGCAAGCCCACATAAAAGCTTCTAGACAAAAATAACTCTTACCTTTTCAGGTGATTCTGCAGTTCCGTCGCGGCATTTTTTTCAGTTACCTTAAAAACAGTCACCAACCACGCTGTTCAAATATTGGAATACATCGCATGAGATGTTTTGATTCCTCATGAACAACGTCCCGCCTCGCCATCCTGCCAAATCAGGAGGAGACTTCTCTGAATTTTTGAAAGTCTCCTCCCTCGCCCGCAAGTTTTCAAACCCACCGGAGGTCAATGATGAACCCGATCAAGTTCACATTTGCTTTCTTGAAACTTGCACTCTTGGCATTCACCGTCAGCGTGCCTTGCCATGGAGATGTAGCAATTCAAAAATCAGCAGCCGAAATTCAAAGAAACCTCTTTGATGAACTGGAGATGCGTACAGATCGTCTGCCCACTTGGGATGAATGTGAATGGGCGTGGAGTGATTTAGAGATCGCACCAGCTCATCAAATGCTTTTTGAGAGTGGACATCCACGACCAGGTGAAGGAATCAGAATTGCTCATATAGATACAGGCGTCATTCCTTTTCCACTGCTTAAACGTCAACAGGACTCGAGCAAGAAGAGTGCAGGGCTTAATTATTCAACATCTTTACCGAGTAACAATTCAATCCTCAATTTCGTGCAACCGCACCTTCCGCCACTCGATAATAATGAAAAAGGTTTGAACTTTGGACATGGTACTGAGACCGCGAGTCTGGTTGTAGGCTCGCTGGCAGAGACGAATGTCGATGGTTGGTCGTTTCGGGGAGTCGCTCCGTGGGCAGATCTTTATCCGATCAAAGTGACCGACAGTGTGGTCATGGTTGGAAACATCTCAACCGGCGGAACAGCTGACCTTACCAATTTAGCCTCGGGAATCGAACGCGCCGCAGCCCTCGGCGTGCATGTCATCACAGTTAGCCTCGGGGCTATTTTTGATAAGCAACACGCTATCCAAAAAGCCATCGACAACGTGTTGAAGGCTGGCAGCATTGTGATTGCCGCGGGAGGGCAAACCCTCCCGCTGGATGTTATTCCTTTGCCTGCAAAACTGCCTGGCGTCGTTGCTGTTACGGCATCTACGCGGGAAAAACTCCACTGGAAGCAGGCATTCAGCGGAAAAAACATTGCCTGGGCAGCTCCTGGTGAAAATGTCTGCCACTTTGGCTTCAAGGAAAAACACGGTGTGGCTCCGCAAACTCCCAACACACAATCTTTTCACCTCAAGACCCGGAGTGGAGACAATATGGCACTCGTTGGCCTGATTCGCATGTCGAGCGGAACAAGCTACTCAACCGCCTTCACAGCGGGCGCGGCAGCACTCTGGCTGCAGCACCACGGCCCGACCCTTCTCGCGGCACGCTATGGTCAAAAAAACATCAGCCGGATTTTTCTGGCCGTCGCAAAAACTTTTGCGATGGATGTTCCATCCGGCTGGGACACACAACGACACGGTTCAGGAATCCTCAATGTTCGCAAGCTACTGCAAGCTCCGCTCCCCTGCCTACCCACCGACAGCGATGACCACTGCAGTGTCAAGCTTTCCCGTTTTCTGACAACAGCATCAAGATGACGCCCAGATTGTGTTGCACAGACAAAATTGAGGGTACACTCCGGAACAAATTCAAGCTCCGGAGTAGTTCCCATGGTTGCTCTTTGTTTCTATTTCCAAGTGCATCAGCCGTATCGCTTGCGCCAGGTCAGACTCGACGAGAACACCGCCGCTGAGAATCTTTTCTCAGATGAAAAAAACCGAAGTATTTTCCACAAAGTCGCTGAAAAATGCTACTGGCCCATGGGAAAGCTGCTCGAACATCTTCTTCTGAAATACCCCAATGATTTTCGCGTTTCATTTTCGTTTAGCGGAACTTTCTTGAGCCAATGCAAAGAATACGATCCGCATTTGTACGCGCTTTATACTTTTCTGGGCCAACTTCCGAACGCCCACATCATTTGTGAAACTTCGCACCACTCTCTGGCCGCGTTGAAATCACCTGCAGAGTTCAGCAGCCAAGTTGCTGAGCAGCTTTCCACGCTACAAACACTTTTCAAGAAAACTCCGCGAGTCTTCCGCAACACAGAGTTGATATACTCTGACGCCATTGGCAGCCTCGTTTCTCAACTAGGCTTCGAGGGCTGTTTGCTTGAAGGATGGGATCCCTGGCTACCGCGGGGATGGAATGCGCACCACATTTTCCGGCACCCCACACAGGGTGCGCTCAAGCTGCTTCCGAAAAGCTACAAGCTCTCCGACGACATGGCCTTCCGCTTCTCCGATCGCAACTGGGCGAGCTGGCCTCTAACAGCAGAAAGATACGTCCATTGGCTAGAGTCCCTTCTTGACGGACAACACGAATTCGTTGGTCTGTTCATGGACTACGAAACATTTGGCGAGCACCAGTGGGCAGATTCAGGCATTTTTCATTTCTTCGAAGACCTTATTCACAAAGTGGTTTCTCACCCGCAGCTGCATTTTGTCGGCGTAGAAGAAGCTCTGCGCTTTGAATCGCGCAGTCCCATGGCTGTTCCCGTTCCAACCAGTTGGGCTGATACCGAGCGAGATTTGTCGGCATGGCTTAGCAACCCGCTCCAGGAGGAGGCACTCGACCGTGTGATGGCACTCGAGCCGCTTGTGCGCGCCATTGGATGCCCCGAGATTGCAGAGCAGTGGCGTAAACTGCAAACCAGTGACCACTTCTACTACATGTGCATTAAATATTCTCACGACGGTGACGTGCACAAATACTTCAGCCCCTACGATTCGCCTTATGATGCTTATCTTGATCACCGCAGTGCTGTTGAAGCATTCGAGCGCGTCTGTCATGCCAGACGCACCGCGCAGCTGAACACGTCTGCCATAAGAACAGAAGAATCTGATTCAAGCATCAACATCATTCCATCGGCAAATCGTGACATTGCTATTACTCTCTCCTGAGACGTGCGAGGACTCCTCCCGCGCGTCTTTTCCTGGAGGAGGCGCAGGTCATGAAAGCACCTTGGGCATCATTCTGGAACCGATGGTTTTACTCCACATCATTTCCGCTTCATCGCAAAACGCGCTTGAAGACATCCCTGCTCGGTCTCGCATTGTGCACTCTCTTGTCATGTTCTGATGAGAAACCCGAACGTCAGTCCCGAGTGTTCGAGGCTTGGGATGTCATCAACGAACCTTCTCGCTTCGGCCGCAACTATGAAGTCCGTTACCGAGAACTGCCGACCTCAGGGGGTCTGAGTCGGATACCTTGGTCTGATTCCTATTGGGCCACACAACGCGCGGGAATTGCCTTCCGCTGGATGAACCCTGTGGGCAGCCCTTTCGCCTATCCACTGCACTCACGCCAGACACTTGCTTCAATGTCGCAAACTCAACTCGCCGCACTTTCACCCGCAGAGAAACTAGACATCTACGCAGGGCGCTATGATTTTCCTACTGTAAAATCAGAACGCAGACGTACCTATCCTGGGGCTGCTGCTTGGGAAGGTTTGTGCCATGGCTGGGCTCCCGCCGCGCTTGAATTTGTCGAACCCAAACCTGTGACTCTGAAAGGTCCTGGCGGAATACAGGTCCCATTCGGTTCATCGGATGTAAAAGCCCTGTTGACCTGGCACATGGCCACACGCAGCACCCGCGCGGCCGTTGGACTTGGCGCTCGCTGTAATACTTTTGGAGTTTTGGGTCTCAACACCCCTCCTTGTCGGGACTCCAATGCAGGCGCATTTCACATCGTTCTTGCGAATCAGCTTGGCATCCTTAAAGAGGGATTTATTGCCGACATAGCCCGAATGGGAGAGGTTTGGAATCAACCCATTTACCGTTTTCAAAGTCGTGAACTCGGGCGACAGGGTCCCTCACCCGGCTCAGCACCCGGCACCACCACTGAAATCACGGTGCAGACCGAGATGCATTATGGCATGGAGGTTGAACCGCAATGGAATGCGCTAGGCCAACTTGTGGAGCGTCCTGCCGTAGGCTCAATCGTGTACCGATACCGTCTTGAGATCGATGCACAAGGTCGAATCCGTGGGGGAGTCTGGCTGCAAGATACTCGGCCCGACTTCATCTGGCTTCAGCAACGCGGAGCATTTATCGGGAGCGATTCAGCCATTGGCGAAATCTACGAAGCCTCGATCCGATAAACAGAAGAGGTGCCAACAATATAATCGGAGCGGTCTTTTTCGAATTTCCCTGTGCGGCCAAAGTCCCGCAAAACGCTTTACGCGGCTGCACAGCGGAATAAACACTTCCAGCAATAGGTGGAAGTGCTGGAATCGTGTCACTTGTGAATGTAACGGGCGTGCGCGGAGTTTCCAGGGGAGGTAAATTACTTGGCTCCCCTTCACTTGAATCCCCTTTCTGCAAAACTGCACTGATCGGTGGACAGTTTTCACCGGAGGCAGGAGTAGCACTCGCAAAGAAATTACGTTGCACAAAGACATCGGTCATAGCGGTGCGCACTGAGCCTGCAGCAAGCCCCTCCGCCTCTTCAAATTTCCCAGCAGTAATATACATGGCACAAGCCAACTGATAAAAAGTTGCATTTGCGGGGAGAAGATCAATCGCATCCCAAATAACTTTATCGATTCTGCGATAACCATCTCTCCACTCGGGCGAAGCCTCGCGCATACTCCACATCACCGAACTCAAAACAGATCCCAACTCGTACATGGCAACTGCATCTGGAGCAGGAAAAAAGCTTTCCTCAAGGACGGTCGTTTTGTTTCCTTGGCGAAGAGAACCTCCTTGGTCGCTTACACTCTCACCTAATAAATTATTGCCCGTAATTGCGTATGTGAAAAAGTCGGCGAGTCCCTCTTGAATCGCACGCCCCTGCTTGGAAGGGTCCTTTGCTTTGATCGAACGAAACATTACATGATGTGCAAACTCATGAATGTAGACATCTGAGTCTTTGCTCAGGAAGCGCAAGCTTGAATCTTCCGGATTCACGTTGTCATCTTCGACACCTGCACCAATCACAATATATGGATTGGGACTGTTCAACGAATTAGGGGGATCACTGTAGAAGGCATTCTGCGAATCAGCGACACGAACAAAAACGTCGATTGGTCCCTTGAGCCCAAATTCAGAGAAAAAATTTCTCTGCTCAGCACTCTGTATTCCCTGATGCCACTTGATAGCGCGGTTCATGGAGTAGTAGGCAACCATCTCAGAGTGCTCAGCTGTGTTGAAGCCGTAGCGGTAAACGCCGCTATTCGAGCGCGCAAAATTGCCACATTTTCTGAAACTCTGTGCGACTCCATTACAGTTCAAAATCCGAAACAATTTCGACCTCAGATAAGAGACGTCGAGAAGATCGGTCAATTCAAATTCTTCGAGACCTGTACTCGCAGAGGCTACCTTGTTTTCCCGGTAGATAAATGCTTTCGCAGAGGCATGAAGCGGCTGATTTTGTTCCCGCCCCCAGTTTTCGTCTTGTTCACGCATCCAATAGATTCCGCTCGTAGGGATAACAAGCCGCCACCAACTTTCGAACTGGCCATCCTTCAAAATATAAGTGGCTTCGGGCAAGGGCATCTGCCAGCTGCCAAGACGCAAACGTTGTGCGAAAAAATCGCGTGCCTGCTCAGGATCAAGTTGAAAACCGGAGGAATACGCGAACTGATCGGGAATTGTACGCAAATCCGGAAAATGCCCCGCAAACCAAGACGGCGAACTATTTTTGGAAACAGCTGCTGTTTTGAATGGTGTGCCGTGAATCTTGATGCCATCCCAAGACCAACTTCCCGTTTGCAAGACTGAAAATCCTGGAGCAATACCGATGACCGGAGACTCAACATGAAGTGTGGGCTGAAGACGTGTGCTGGTGACGTTCGAATTTGAGAACGAGGAGGGGGGTGGCGCGAATAAATTCGCCACTGCAGCAGTCGACAACACGCCGTTGGTGAAGATCATGGGCACTCCTTCCCCACCCCAGAAAAATACACAGTCTTATCGGTATTCACCGTGCAATTTTTTACTCAGCTGATTTTTCTAAACTTATAAAAGCACCCCAAGATTAAAAAGAGCTCCCAGATTCTATGGATTATAGAGAAAAACAAGAAAATCTTGTGAGCAAAAATCCACCCTGCAATTTTTCACCTTGCTGATTTTCCAGCGAATATTTAAATTTATCCCATGAAACGAAAACACACTCGAAAAAGAATGACTCTGCTGCTCTTTGAAACGCAGCGAGCAAATTTCATGCAGTGGTTTCGCCTCTCTTTAATCACTCTTGCTCTGTGGAAGTCGCTCAGTAGCTCCTCGGCGGCATTTGCTCAAAAATCCGATGCGAAATCAAAGAATGCTAACTCCGCTCTCGGGAAAGTGGGTAAAGGCAAACGCAACATCCAAAAAAAGACTTGTCTTGTGCCCGTGCAAATCCGCGGGATGAACGAAGGTGACCTGGCAGAAGTTATCGATGCGCAGCAAAACCGGGTTGCGGTCGTGCGCCTTGTGCGTCTGACGCGCCCCGCAGGCCGTCTCGCTGCACAGGTTCTCGTGGGAGAGGAAAACTGCTCCTCCTTGAGCGGATATACCATCCGGCCGCTCCCCTCTCTGACCACAACTGGAACTCAAGCAACAGGTACTTCAGCCAACCCAGTGGCCTCGGTTGCAGCTCAATTTATGGTTATTCAGTTCGCATTGCCCGGACTCGGACTCAACAAATTTCTGAGCCCGGGTTACACACAACGCGGATTCGGATTACGGGCCTCAGGCGCATTCCCTCGACAACCCATGCAATTGGGCATGTTCCGACTACAGGCAGCTCTGGCTGGACTCTTTTCCAACAGTGTAACAACCCCCGCCATTGACATCATCAGCAATGGACAAGTTCTCGGAACGCAGAGATTCTCTACCACAGCAATTCAACTTCGGGCGGGCGCTCGTGCACTCACTGCGGATTCCAGACTTTGGACCGAAACAGGTGTTATTTTATTCGACCGTATTTCGAATAAATCTTCTTTGGCAAAATCCAGCGAATCTGTAGATACGCTCTTTGCAGCAATCCGCGAGTTCAACGGGCAAGGCTTTGGCCTGTATGCGGAACAGGGAATTGTTGTCGGTCAGAACATCCGACTGTCATTTTGGGGCGGTCTCGGGCTAGGAACAAAATATAAAACACCCGTTTTAGAAGACGGAGATGCGACCAATACGTCCGAGAATTTCAAAACAGAAGGTCTTCCGTTTTATGCTGGGATAAATATCAATATTCCGGTGTGGCGTGGAGCTTTCTCGGAAATAAACTTCGACCTCTCAAACGTGAAGCTGTCACTCCCCCTCATTAACGAGCAGCAAAGCAAATCACAAATTGAACGGCTGAGCTTCTCTTTAGGTGGCGGTTACCGTTTTTGAAGAATCTCAGGCCACACTCTGAATGTTGGTCTTTGACGCGGATTCGGCAACCAACCCCTGAACAGAGGGCAAAAAGGAATAGCGAACCACAAAACGGGGATGCGAAGCCCTCGCGTCGTACCAGATTTCCCCGCCGAGAGAGTGAACGAGCTGCTGGCAGATCGACAATCCGAGTCCAAGCCCATGTCCCATCCGTTTGGTTGAGAAAAAAGGCTTAAAAAGACGGCTTTGAACATTTCTGTGGATGGGCAAACCAGCATTGGCAACCGCAATCTCGACATCGCCGCCGCGTTCGAGAATATCAACTTGAACCCAACGCGGTGTTTTCTCGGGTAGTGCAGAGACAGCATCTACGGCATTCTTCAACAAGTTCATGAGAACCTGGGCATGGAGTGTGCATCCCCCAGAGACCTCAATGTCGGGAACCTGACTTGGCCACCGAATCTCAACATCACCAGCAAGAGTCCAAGCCTCACAAAGAATCTGGGTAAGAGAAAAGATCTCATCAAGTCGTACAAATCCAGGTTGGATCTGCTCATCAGAACTAGCAAACTCTTTGAGCGCCTTTGAAAGCTGCAGCATATGCCGAAGTTGCTCCTCGATATTCTGCATCGATTTTTCGAGGGATTTTTCGTCGTGGTTTTTCCGCGCTCTCTTGATTTCCTCAATACGCAGCATCATCACAGACAGGGGCTGACTGAGTTCGTGAACGAACCGAGCCGACATCGCTCCCATTGCCTTCAAACGCTCATCGTGCATGGAATAATTTGCAAGCCTAATTTCATCAGTGCTGTGCGTGCTCGTGTCGCTGAGCTGACTTTCGTGCTGTGCAGGCAGCCCCCCTATGCGATTCATCGACCATCCCATGACCGAAAATCCAAGTACGAGAATTGAAGCTGAAAGGATCTCCCACTCTTCCGCCCGGACCTTGGCAAATTGTAAAAGCAGAAAGTGAATAAAAGCTCCCAGAAGCGCGCAGCAAACAACGTCAGCCCAGGCGCGGAGTCGCTCGCTCCGCAACAGCAAAATGCAAAATAAAATCTCTGCAACTAGCAGAAATCCAGCATAGTGTGTTGCGGCTAGGGAAATCATGGTCGCGGAAACTCCCTGTTTGAACTCACCCAGCATATCGACCACTTCGCAGAAGAGGAGGCTGAAGATTTTTCAGCCTATCAAGGAAGCTGGCGACTCTCTGTGAGCACCAGGAAGCACAGCATATCCTCAGGGGAATATGATGCCGTTAGCCATCGCCCGGCGTGCATATACCACTGGCCCGAGCCTTCACCCTCTTCCAAGCACCTGACCTTTTCGCCCTCGAACGACATCCAATCTTCAGCCCCGCGCGTGGCTTGCAGAACGTCAAGCTCAAAGCCAAGCCAACCCTGTTCGCAACGCACACGACAGACATATTTCTCGTCATGAGCAAGGATCTCTCCCTGAGCAATCCACATCGGACGAGCGGGCCGAGCAACGGCGATGGGTTGAAGCGACGGTGGACGCTTTGTCGGTGTCACAGTGGGTGAGGGCCAAGGCAGCACTTCCACTGCGGCATTCACACTGCGAAAACCAAAATAAAGGCATGAAAAAAGCATAAAAACCAGGAACATCGAATTCTTCAAATAATTGATTGTTTTGCTGTTTTTCAGCTGCATTCGCTGGATCTCCATTTTGGTCGCTTATAGCAACGTCACCCGTGCGAGGCATGGTGCAATTTATTCCTTGTTCAAAGGATTCGGAGTTCCGAAGAACAGACGGCGATATCTTCGAAAGGAATTCAATATGGTTCGTCAGAAATTGATGCTGGCCAGCTCAGTGGCATTGATCTGCAGCAGCTTTTTTGCCTGTAAGCCTCGTTCATACAATCAGGGAAAAACGAAAGAACTCGTAGGAGGAGAAGAGAGCCAAGCAACCCTTTGTGCCATGATTTCACCCGGAGTTGCGGGTGCCAATCAAGGCTCAAAAGCAGGATTGCGGGTGGCCTGTCCCGGTCAATGTAATGGGGTCGATTACAGAAATAGAAAATTCTATATTCTCAGCGAAGAAACCGTTGCTGGATTTGAATATGCAATTACACTCAACTCGGGACATGAGCTTCGCAATCTGTTTGTGATTGAGCCGACTTTAGGTGTGCTTGAGAAATTGAAAGGCTTATCGCTCGAAAACGAAAGTGTGCAAAAATCGCTGCAGCAGTATGGCTTCGATCCAGCAAATGTCACAAATATAACCGTACCTGCGGATGGAAAATTACTTTTGCTTCCAGGCACCAAAGCATCACTGTCACAGGCTGGCTTGCTCGACGGTGGGACGCTTGACTGCGGAGGTCAACCTATCGATGGTTCCGTGGACCTACAGGAGTTCAGCAGACAGAACCTCGATGAGGTCAAGAGATCAGCGGCAGCACCGAAGTAAACTAAAAATGAGTCTCGAGACCCGCCGTGAGCGCAAGCGACGACGCCTTGCCTGCGGTCATATCCAAGCCACCTAAAACCAATAGCGAATCCATCACAGGCCAACGCACATAACCCGCAGCAGTCAGTGCCCCGCCATATTTACTGTTGCTCTGGCGAGACTGCTGATCTTCGCCCACAAGAACCTGAAGCGCGAGGCCTACATTTGCGCCCACGTCCATCCCGCCAGCAAGCCCGACATCAAACACGCTCCTGGCCTGAACGCCTATCGATTGAAGCGACCAGCTTTTGTCCGAAACAGCCTCCACACCAGTAAACGATTGGTAGGAGAGTCCCAAACTCATTTCTTTGCTCGGTAAAAACCCAAGGGAAAGCACGTCGGTCGCAACATGACCGGCATAGAGTGAAACTCCCATCCGATCGGAGCTGAATTTCTTGGCATCAGCTTCATAACGCGCAGCACCAAGGTTGGCACGCATTTGATAGATCCACGCAGCGGCTTGGGTTGCTGCTTTAGTCTCGGCGCTTTCAGACGCAGCAGCAGGAGAAACAGCTGTTGCCGGAGCTGTTGCCGGAGCTGGTGCAGCAGCCGGCTCTGCAGCCGC
>JBILKQ010000005.1:0-41037 GCA_044376655.1 Silvanigrellaceae bacterium | reverse complement strand
GTTAGGCTTTTCATTTTTTGACCTTATGACGCTGGTTGTACAGGTTCACGATGTCGGCCGTAATGTCTGAGCCGCGAGCCACATAGAGCACTGCCCCAGCGCCCTTTTCAAAAACCAAGTCGAAGCTGTTTTTCTTGGCATATTCTTCCACCAGCACCGAGAGGTTCTGGAAGATTTTTTGAGTTTCTTGCATTTCCTTCTGACGGACTTCCTGCTCGAGTGCCATTTGCGAGCGCTGGAAAGCCATGAGCTTGCCTTGGAGCTCGCGGGTTCTGGAAGCTTTGTCTTCTTCTGTCAGGACTGAACGCTTCGCCTCAAAGTCGTCTTCCATTTTCTTGAGTTCAGCCTGTTGTGAAAGAAGCTCTTTCTTACGAGAATCAAGCTCTTTTTCAATTTTGGCCTTTGCAGATTTTCCCTCTTCGGTTTGCAGAATCGCCACCTGGAAGTCGATGAGAGCAACACGGGTTGCGTTGACGCCAGGTTTTGCACCGGCAGGAGCAGCAAAGGCGCTCTGTTGGTTAGCAGACAGTGCAGCCGACGCCAGAAGGACTCCCAGGCTCAGCGTTGAAATTTTGCGAAAAAAAGCGCTCACCAACATGAAAACCTCCAAAAAACCAGGTCACTCGATAAAAACTAACGGGTCAAGCTCGAGACATTATCATTACCCACGGAAAAGATGAACTCCTGCTCGCCCAAACGCCCATTCTCAAGCGGCCAAGCCCACTCGAAACGGAAGGGAGCAATGGGGGTCTGCCAGCGCAAGCCAAAGCCAACGTCATGCTTGAACTTTTCCAGAGAGAGAGATTCATTTTCATCGAGAACCGTGCCCGACTCCCAGAAACTCACCAGCCTTAGGTTAGCTTCTGGAATGAGCGGAACAAAGTACTCTCCGGCACCGTAGAGACGTCGGTTGCCCCCAACTACGATGCGGTCGACCGACTGAGCAAACGGCCCATTGACCACCTCGATACGCGGCCCAATGACTTTATCCTCTTGATAGTAAGCCTTCATGTTGTAGAGCGTCCCCAAATTGAGACGTTCCCAATACGGGATGGGCTTGCCTTGCAGAGAGTAGACGAGCGTTGGCTCAACCACAAAGCGGAAGTTGGTTTTGAAGTCTTCGCCAATAAACAACGGAACATAGTAGTTGACCGCAAGCTCAGCCAAGCCAAATTGATTGGTCCCGGCGATACCCTTGATAGCCAAAGCGTTTGTTGCAGAAAGCGAAAATCCGCTCGTGGGCATGAGATAGTTATCGGTTTTATCGTAGCTGATGGATTGGCTGAACTTTTCGGTTGTGCCCTGTTTGGTGAACAGGCGACCGATAGGCGAGACATTATTACGAGTCACTTCCTCTAGTGAATATCCTCCACTGACACGAAGATCTTCGATAATTTCACGTCCAACGCTAACACCGCCGCGCATTGTTTTTGAAAATCGCTCCGCCTCGAAGGCAATCGGGCGACTGAGTTCATACTCAAAGCTACCAAAGCCCGTGACGCTCCAGGGACCATCGTTCCAGCTGGGCTCGGTGAGATTTATGTTCAGGCTGTAGCTTCCCGTGGGTGAATAGTTTGCCGAAAGACCCGCATTCCATCCTTTCCCAAGGAGATTCGCTTCAGAGTATGAACCCTGCGCAAAAAAGTTGATGGAGCGGGTATCTGATGACGGAGAAGCTCCAAACGATGCGCTCAGCGTTCCGGTCGATTTTTCTTTGACTTTGATGCGCAGGTCCATGCGGTTGTTGCGCACGTCTGGCTCGCGCATGATTTGAACTTCCTGGAAATAGCCTAAGCGTTCAATGGCAGCCTTGCTCTTTTCCAAACGTGTCGCGTGGAAAAGCTCACCCTCAGCAACTTTGATGTTTCTGCGAATCACATTGTCTCGTGTTTTGGCATTACCTTCCACCACGATGTTCCGGAAATAAACTTTGTCGCCTTTGGTAATGACAAACTCAATGTCGATTTTCTTGGTTTCTCTATTGGCGAAGGTTTTTGGAAGCACATCGACAAATGCATATCCGTGGTCACCGTAGAGGTCAGTGATCATGCGCATGTCATTTTGGAACTGCGAAATGCGGAACCACTTGCCACTCTTCATGTTTATTTTTTCGAGAAGGTTTTCCTCGCCGTAAATCTTTTCTCCACGCTCATTGAGAAGAAGGTCGCCAGTGATTTTGATTGAACCCACCTGAAAGCGCTCACCCTCTTCAATGTTGAAGCTTACAGCCACAGTCTGGCGACCGGAGTCGAGGCGCGATTGGGGCGATGTAACATTAGCCTCGGCGAAGCCATTGTCGCGATACATGTAAGCGAGAAATTCTTTATCACGGTTGACAAACTCATCTTTGAATGCGCCACCACTGGTGAGCCAGGACGACCAGCGCTTCTCGCGAGTAGCCATGTTACTTTTGAGTTCAGTATCACCAAAAAAGCCGTTGCCGATAAAATTGACGTGAGATACCCAAACAGGATTGTTCTCGATGACCTGATAGGTGAGAATCACCTCTTCCGAATTTGGCACTTCTTCGACAGAATATGATGCGCGCGCTAGATAATAGCCCTTCTCAACGTAAAGTTGCTCAATAAGGCGCAGGTCAGATGTGATTTTTCGTTCATCAAGAATTGTATATTTCTTCACCAACAGCTTTTCAGAAACCGTGGAAGAGGAAATGGCATCGAAGCCGGTGTAGCGAATTTCCTTCACACTTGGTTTTTCATCGACCACAACAATCAGGGCAACACCGTTGGGCTTGGTTTGGCCATCGATCCGCACGTCTTTGAAATATCCACTGTTGAAGATACTGCGAATGTCTTCACTAATATCTTCCGGCACAAGCGTTGCACCGACCTTGGTGTCCATAAGCCCGAGGACAGCCTCAGACTGCACGGCTCTGTTGCCTTGAACCTTGATTTCAACAATCTTCGGAGCTGAATCTGCATCCGATGCCAAAGCTCCCGGTCTGCGCAGCCACACCGCTGCCAAAAGAACCGTCATGCACGTCAGAACAAGCAAGGTGGGCCGGGAGCGCCAAAACCTTTTGGACATAGATCGTTTACCCTTCTCTGAGATGGCAAGCCGGGCGACTATTTCCTATCAGAGCAAAATTTGCAAATTTACGGGGGGCTTATTGCGCTTGCAGAGTCCGAAACGATTCTCCCATCGCGCATCTCAATGCGACGAGGAAGAGATTGGGCAAAGTCTTGGTTGTGAGTCACAATGATCAGCGTGGTCTGTAAATCGCGATTCAATTCAGCAAAAAGTGCATGAATATTTGCGGCATTCCGACTGTCGAGATTTCCTGAAGGCTCATCTGCCAAAAGCAGAACTGGCTCATTGATTAATGCGCGTGCAATCGCAACTCGTTGCTGCTCGCCACCGCTGAGTTGGCCTGGATAATGGCCGGTGCGGTGCCCAAGACCAACGCGCTCAAGCAAAAGTTGTGCTCGTCGGTAAACCTGTGCACTGTTTTTTCCGGAAATCAAGCCAGGCATAACCACATTCTCAAGAGCACTGAATTCCGGAAGCAGGTTGTTGTGCTGGAAAACAAACCCAACGTGCTGATTGCGGAAAAGGCTGACCTGATGATCGGTCCCTTGAAAAGGATTTAGCCCGCCCACCCGCAATTCGCCCGAAGTCGGTGAATCAAGCGCGCCAACAATGTGCAGAAGTGTGCTCTTGCCGGAACCGCTGTCACCAACAATGGCAACGGACTCGCCGCGCTGCACCGTAAAACTAACACCGGACAGAGCCTCAAGTGACAGCTCACCCATGGCGTAAACCTTGCGCAGATCGCGAATATCAACTGCCAATTGCACCTGGGGGGAATTTCGCCCAGAGACGCCCGTGACAGGGCTGTTTACAGATTCAGGGTGGTTCAACATCTCGAAAAAACCTTTCAGACGAACAGCTCATGAAGCGCGATCGGAGAGTGTTTCTACAGGATCAATCCGCATCACCTCAAGCGCAGGCCAGATCGCCGCAATGATCGAAAGCAGGAGACTTCCCACACTCACACTCATGAGATCAGTCCATGAAACCAGGACAGGAAGTCCGTACCCCGGGTAAGCATCCTCAATGATTGAAAGTGGAATTTTAGAGACCACCTGCAAAAGAAGCAGCCCTGCTCCCAAACCCAATGCAACTCCGACGAGTCCGATACTGCCACCCTTAAATAGATACAGCAAACCAAGATCCACCCGCCGCAATCCAATCGAACGCAGAATAGCCATCTCGCGCGCTTTCCGACGCACGGCCAGAACCAGTGTGATGGTGATACTAAAACAACCAACCAAAATGACCATATAGAGAACGAACGACATCCCCCAGCGTTCAAGCCGCAATGCTTTGAGCAAAGCCTTGTTGGATTCAGTCCAAGGCTTCGCACGCAGACCATCGGCTTTAAGCGCTTCATTCAAATGCAGAGCAACACTGTCGGCCTCCAAAGGCTCTTTCAATGCCACCTGAATTCCGGACCATTCGCCCGGCGCGTCCATGAATTTCTGCACAAGCTCAAGGCGCGCGAAAATGACCTTTGAATCATGGGTCAGAGAACCTGTATGGAAGGCTCCCGCCACAACAACAGGTTGCTGGGTCGGAGCAAAACCACCCAGCCCTTCGTCGGGTTGTGTGGAAATGAGCGTCAGTCGATCGCCCACTGAGCTGTCGAGGACATCGAGCAACTTTTCACCGGCAAAAAGTGTGGGAAAACTTCCACCCGACTGCGCATCATCTTGAAGCGTTTCTGGCTCAGCATCCTCCGAAAGCTCGGCAAAACGACTTTCTGTGGACAAAAAATAGGAATCAAAGCGCATCACTTTTTCGGCATTTTTTGTGTCAACGCCCCACAACAGAGCGGTCATTGGCTTGCGGCTCGACTGCACAATGACGTCGCTCTTGAGAAATGGAGAGACAGCAACAATCTCTTCAGAAAGCCGGGGCAGACGACGCAGCAAATCAGTGCTTGCAGGGATACGGCCGAATCCCTCACGCACCACAATTTCAATGTGCGGCTCAACACCCAACAGTCTCTTCTTGAGCCCTTGGACAAAACCGCCCATCACACTCAAAACAACCGTGAACGCACATACTCCAACGGCAATTCCGACAATCGGGAGAGCCACTCCAAAAGCCGCTTGCGATTTTCTTTTGCGGGCAGTCCAGGATGAGAACAGATACCTTTTCAGCAGAAAAAGAATCGCTGACAAACCCGGACGCAGCGGGGTTTGATCATGCGCCACGATGAGAAGTCTCAAGCAAATTCGTAAGCCCTTTCACGAGAGCATCAGCGGAAGCAAAAATATCAGCCGGTGTTGCGTCGTCGTACATATATGCGGGCGCAGTTACGAGCCGATATTTTGTATCGACACATGCCTGTCTGGGTTGTGTTGGCACATGACGTGCGCCCCAGAACTCGAGAGCAGCAACCGCGTCGCGCGCATCACCACTGCCAAGTGTGAGTTCGGCACCTTTAAATCCCGCCTCCTTACACAGCAATGCAAGAACCATGGGAGCAATGCACAGAGCTGCACAGGGCTTGCCAGCAGTCATAAAAGGAAGCAGGGCTGCGCGGACGTCCGCCTGCAGTGTCGCCTCTCGACCTGCAACGGCGAAGTTGCAAAGGTTTTTCACCACACCAAATCCACCCGCCACAACGACAGCCGAATGATTCTCAACCTTGAGCGCGGAAAGCGGCTGAATACGACCGCGAGCAATACGGGCAGCTTCTTCCAGCTGATTGCGCGTGGACTGGAGTGGCTGGCCATTGAAATGGTTGATAACGTCATGTGTGCTTCTGTCTGGAGCAAAACACTGGACCTGAAAGCCCTTCTGGCTCAAAGCAATAAGGAGGGACACGGCTTCAGTGATCTCAGAGCCGTCTTTGGCTCCACACCCAGCAAGTACAAGGGCCACAGTGCCGTTTTCAGAGTTTTGGGCTGATTTCGCTGACATGCGGCCTCCTTCATCGAACTGTGGGGGGCGTCATGGGACGCCACGAAGACTCACGGAACACCCTTCCGTAAGCCGCGCCCAGAGGTTATAGACTCTCCCTCACCTGGTCTTCAAGGGGATGAACTATGCCATTCCGATCGCTCGCGCCGCTCCACTGGCAAACAGCCACACGCAAAGAATCCGTGACTGCCCGTGGCGCATCCCTGTTTGGCACAACAGAGGAGCAGTTCACCAACTGGCGCTGGCAAATGAAAAACCAGGTCACCTCTGCCGAGGAAGCGCAGCGTATCTTGAAGCTATCAGCGTCTGAGCAAGAAGCCTTCTCATCGCTGAAAGACTTATTCGAAGCGGGAGTCACTCCCTACTACCTCGCACTTATGGATTTGGAAGATGAATATTGCCCGGTGCGCCTCCAGGCCCTACCTCGCCTAGAAGAAACGGTCGATAGAATTGGTATTGCGGATCCTCTTCAGGAGGTTGGAAACTCTCCTGTGAAGGAAGTGGTTCATGTCTACAAAGACCGAGTAGCCTTTTGCGTTGCCCAGCTTTGTCCTGTGTACTGCCGCTATTGTTTCCGCAAACGCAGGGACGATGAAGTTGGATTGCATTTCAACCCGCGCATTGTTGACCAAGGAATCGAATACATTGCCAACACACCGAGTATTCGAGACGTATTGATAACGGGCGGAGATCCTCTGGTTGCACAAGATGGCACTCTTGAAAATCTTCTTTCACGCTTACGCGCCATTCCACACGTCGAAATTTTGCGAATCGGAACTCGCGTGCCTGTCACACTTCCTTACCGCATTACCGAGGAGCTCGCAGACATGCTGGCTCGCTATCATCCTCTCTGGATCAACACCCACTTCAACTGCCCCGAGGAGCTTTCTCCCGAAGCATCCGCCGCGATCGACACGCTCTTGAGCCGAGGCATACCAGTGGGCAACCAGAGTGTTCTTCTGGCGGGAATAAATGACACGTCCGAGCGTCTAAAGACACTTTTTGAAGGCTTGGTGCGCATGCGCGTGCGGCCGTATTACCTTTATCAAGCACAGACAGTCGAGGGCACCGCCCACCTGCGAGTTCCCATCGAAAAGGGTCTGGATCTCATGCGCAGCCTGCGTGGCAACACCACAGGTTTCGCAATCCCACAGTATGTTCTCGATACGCCCACCGGAAAAGTTCCCCTTTCACCCAACCATGTTGTTGGGCGCGACGGTGACAGCGTCGTGATGAAAGATCTCAAAAAAGGTCACTGGCGTGAAGTTAACCCACTTGGCGACTACTCCACGTCTAACCCGCTCCCGCCCCTCTGAGCAGGCGACCATATTATTGTTCTGGACCCAAAGGCCCGACCGGTTTGCCTGGGCGATCGCGCATCGGACGCTTGAAGTGCTTCACGTTGACGTGTTTGTAAAACTCGCGGAGAAATCCACGATGGTTGGTTTTCATTCCCGCACTTTGCATTTCAGCCATCAGAAAAACCAACACATTCATCCGCTCAACAAAATCTTGCTGGCGGTCGACCATCAGGGTGAGGTTTTGGTTCTGACTCAGCAATGCGCCTGATGCTTGGAAAACCCCCCAGACAAAGAGCCAGTGGGAACGGGCAAGATTGTCGCGCACACGTGCCTTTAATCCAGCGATTTCGTCGACGGATGCGCTGCTCCCCGGAGTAAATACTCGAGCGTAGAGTTTCCATTCTTCAACTAAAGGTTGGTAAGCTGCGATAACTTCAGCATGCACATTGATGAAATGAAACAAGTCAGCATGCACAACCCCACGTGGCAAAGGTAAATCCATCCGCGCAGGCTGCTTCAGATTCGGAGCAGGTTTGGTTCGAATGCCCGTTGGAGTTTCGATGAGCGGGGACGGCGCAGGTGTTACGGTAGACGCTGCAGGAACCGGCGTAGATGCAGCCACAGCAGGCGATACGGTTGGTGTGGTTTCTGCCTGTGTCGCGGCTGAAGGTCGCGTTGCGGTTTGCTTTGTAGCCGGCTCCTCTTCAACCTTCAGAATCCGCTCCAGCGTTTCTTTTTGTTTACTCTTGCTGATACTTGTGCAGGTGACGCAAAAGCCCGCAACACAAAGCAAACTGAAGGATGTCCAGTAACGCGGAACAAGTCTTTTCATGGTGTCTTGGGCCTATCTCCCGGCATATCGTCCTGAGTCAAAGCCATTGACAATTGGAGTCCCACACGAGAGCGCACCTGCCAAGGCCAAGCACCTTGGACCCCTGCAAAGACGTCGACTTTGAAAATCGAATTCCAATCGAACCCCAGCGATGTCTGCAATCCCATACCTGGCAAACTTAGTGCAGTGCGGCTGTGGGTGTCAGATCTCGGTATCATCCTCGAAGATGAGGTTCGCTCAGCAGCAATGTAGCGCACAGGAAGATAATAAAATGTCCAGGACCAAAGACCGACCCAATCACTCTGGGTTTCTGAGGCCCTTTGAGTGAACGTTGCCTGCAGCCCGAGTTCACCGGAAGAAAAACGAGCGAATCCCATGCCTGAGAATGGCGGCTCATTCAAATTTGCGTACTGGCCACCGTGGTAAAAAACAACTTTCGGCCCGAAGCCGAGCTGCGCGTCCCAAATCCGCCATTGTGGATGCGTCACTTCAAAGTTGAGACCAAATGAGCCATCGGCCACAGTTTGTGTGCCCCGAGGCGACTTGATAGCCTTCCAGCGCGCCAAGTCCATACCGCACCACAGGCTATAGGCCTTTTTTGAGGTGTTTTTTTGAGCCTGAGCAGCAGCAACAAATTTTTCTGCTCGCCAGGAGCCACTGGCGGTTTCTGGCGACGAAGGCTTACCATCGCTTTGCGACGTTTTGGACTGAGGGCTCAAGACCCCCGACCGTTCGAGTCGTTCCCGACGCTCATCATCGCTTTCGCGACGCCATTCCACGGCGGGTGGTGGCAATGAGTCCAATGCCTGGGGCACGATTTTCACCCTCCAAAACTTGAGATTAACCCAGGCTGTCGCTGCCGACCAGAATCTGCACCTCGACAAATTTCAGACGTTGGGCGGCAAAAATCGTTTGTGAGATTGCTTTGGGCTGAAGCACACTTGAAAAGAAGGTTCGAGGCGCTTGTGAGTATAGTACTTCCCAACGAAATCATCTCAGCAGAAATTAGCTTCGTGGCGACAGTCGTGATTGCTGTGGTCTGCTATATGCTCGTTGTTGCCTTCTTCTTTGCAAGCGAGAGTCAGCAAACCAACAACAGCAGCGGTGCAGGCGAATCGAATCAATCGCCCGAAAACGCATGGCACGACGGTGTGCCTTTCGAACGCTCATTCCCTTTGTCGGGAGTGTTTAACTACGGCAGCATATACTATTTGTCTGCGTTCAAATCCGCGTGTTTGTTGAGCCGGCATTTGCCTTCGCTCTTGTCGCAAGCCACTCCTAAACTCTGCGTATCAAGATCGCCGGAAGATACTGAAAAACTTCTGCATCCTCTGATCAAGAAAATCGAATCCTGCCTGCGTCGATCCGAGATTCGGCCACGCCCAAGACTAAAAATTGAACGTTCACACATCCCCTTTCCCCTCTATTCAGCGACGCGAGTGGATCAGGAACTGAGTGGTTATGTTGTTGAATTTTTGGATGCGAGCATGGATTTGTCGCAGTCATGCGACACACACGTTTACTTTGCACTGGACTGCAAGCCAGATGGTGTTCAAATTTCAGCAGTGTGGTCCAAAAATCAGCTCATCTCCGATGCAACTTCTCAAATTGAGTTGCTTAACGACATGCGTCTGACCTTTCACGGAGAGACAATCAGGTGGGAGTACCAGCTCCTCGTTTGTCCCCCGACAAGCTCAGAATCCATCTCGAGCAGTTCGATCGCTCTGCCTGAGAGTGCCTGAATTCGGACCAGCCGATTCACTTCTTTTTTTTCGAAGTCTTCTGAATTTTCTTCTTCAGATTCGAGTAAGCGAGCGGGTCCGGACCAAACGGAGAATTGGGACCATTGGTCGCGTAAATTCCTTTGTCATGCTTTGGCGAAAGCCACGGATAGTTTTCGCCCTCGTCGTAAATAACCCCATAAAGCTCATCTTGTCCGATAGGTCGAACATTGGCATCGGGGTCCTGTTGCCGGCTGGACACACAAGCTGGCACCAGAGACGCCATAATCACACCAAGTAAGAGCAGCGTTTTACGGTTCATATTGTCTCTCCGCATCGGGCGGAACCACTGGGCATGTGGCTCCTGAGCGGAGACAGCAAATATCCGGCCAATCCAAAAAGCTAATCATCTTTCAAGGGAATTCCGGTAATAAGCCCCTCAGTGTTTATACTTTGGTCATTCCACGACTGATCATTGAACAATTTTTCGTCAAGGCACAGATTAGTTTGGGCTGCCTTGTCTGTGCCGCCTAAGGTCCTCGAAACCTAATTTCGGGGAACTTTCCGATTTTTCCTTTGACTCAATTTCTCTCGATGTACTTTCGAAGAAGTGTGAGGGGAGTTTTGTCAGGTCTCGTATGAAGGAAGAAAAAAAGTTTCTGACAATTCAAGAGCTCGCTGGAATAGTGGGCGTTTCGACCTCTGCTCTCCGTGCATGGGAGCGTAGGTACTCCATTTTTTCTCCGGAACGCACGACCGGCGGTCACCGCCTGTACACACAAGAAGACCTCAAGCTCTTCTGGTTTGTGATGCACCTGCGTGGCCAGGGCAACGACCTGAAGCAAATAGCCAATCAAGGCAGAGACGACCTACTTAAACAGGCGTCCGCCTTCTTTGACCTCAGCGCGCCCCAAAAAGATGAACCGCCACTTGAACCTGTTGCACAAGAGAAAAAGAAAATTCCGCTTCCCTTCCATTCAATTCTGGATGCCCTCAAGAACGACGACGTGGAAGCTGCAATCCGAGCTCTAGAACAGGTTTATGCGCTCTCTGAAAGTGCACTCGCCTTTGCTGACAGCGCACTCGATCTCATGGTTGAAGTCGGTGAACACTGGCACAAAGGCGAAATTACGGTTGCCGCGGAGCATGCACTGACGTCGCGCCTCAAGCACATGCTGCTCGGACTTTTCTACCTGAATAACGCGGACTCGGGCGCTCAAGAGAAAGATCAACCCCTAGTCGTGTGCGCCACCCTGCCCCACGAACTACATGAGCTGGGTTTGCTGAGAGTTGCTTTGTACCTGAAGCACTGGGGATTCCGGGTCACTTATCTCGGCGCCAATACCCCCATCGTTGACGTCGAAGAATACTGTATTCGCCGAAAGCCCACGCTTGTTGTTGTGAGCTGCGCCTCGTCACTGAACGTGACTTCAATGATTCATTCACTCCAGAAACTCTCTGTGCTCGTGGCTCCCCACAGCCCTGTTCTGGTTGGCGGTTCCGGTGTGAAGGCGCTCGAGAATCATGAGCTCAATCTGAGCGGGCTTGTGCTCCTAAAACAGATGTCTGATCTTGAAGTTGTTGCTGCAGAGTGCAAACGAAATCCGCACCTGTCAGCCGCGGACTTGCACAAATTCCTGTCCGTCAAATTGGGTCGTTGAACTCAGGCAGCTCGAGATTCACCTGCATGCGGGTTTTACCGAGCCTGACAATATCAGTCGGGCTAATGTTTCGACTTCCCAAAAGTCTTTCTTCATTCACAAATGTGCCGTTCGCTGAGTTGAGATCTTCAACACATACACGCCCCTCTGAATTGACGTAAAAACGCGCGTGTTTCCTGGATGCTTCCTCATCTTCAGCAATTAGAGGGACTACTCCCGAACGCCCAACAACCAGCTCCTTGACCGGAACGCTGTATTTGGCAACGCGTCCATCACGGGACTCGAGGGTCAGTTTCAGATGTACATCCTCGAGACACTGCTTCCATTCCCGTTCAATGAGCTCAGCGATATTCTGGGCAAAAGCATCGCGGTCACTCTCCCGCAGACTGTCGCACCATTTGTCGAGAAACTGCATGGGATCCAGGAATTCAGAAGCCATCGGCCAATCAACAATGCGAAACTCAGAGGAACCAACCTTGAGGCGGTCTCCGGTACGAAGTTTCGACCTGTCGATCTTCTGCCCATTCACAAGAGTCCCATTACGGCTGGCGTGATCAACGACAAAAAGCTCCCCGGCGATCATCTGAACGGTGCAATGTTTCGCCGAAACTTCGGTGTCTTCGAGCAAAAGCTGACCAGACGAGCGCCCCAGTGTGACCTCATTGCCAACAATCGGGAGCACTTCCCCAGGGAGTTGTCCATCCATGACTTGCAAGGCGAAGGGCATCTGCACGACCCCATGTACTGCGGTGTTGAAAGACCCCAAACAATTTATAGAATAAAGTGAGTTGGACTCGTGCGCTTCAGCCATGTCAACGAACCAATGCTGATTCAACCCAGCAGAATCCAAACCGGGAGCACACTCGTGGAACACGCTTCGTCACTTTTCAGCCTTCTCGCTCTTTCGCTCGGAAACGCAGCACTTGTGGGACTTGGGCTTGTTCCAGAACCCGATACGGGCGCAACAGCAAAGAATTTGGAGCTCGCGGCCCAAAACATCGAACTGTTGTCGATGCTCAAGGAGAAAACAAAAGGGAACCTTAACGCCGAAGAGCAGCACCTCATCGACGGCCTCCTCTACGACCTCAGACTCAAATACGTTGATGCCCAGAAAAAGCCGTGATAGGTTCCCGGGCGAGAGAGAATTTTTAGCATCGGCCGCTTTTTTCTGAAAGCTGGTCGATTTTTTGTTGATTGTTGAGATGAAGGACATGCTCATGACGACGCCAATCCCGATCACTCCAACGGGCTTTGAAAAAATCAAGGAAGAACTGAAACGTCTGAAGACAGTCGACCGTCCAAGCATCATCGCTGAAATTGCGGACGCGCGCGCCTTGGGTGACCTCTCCGAAAACGCCGAGTACCACTCCGCACGGGAGCGCCAGAGCTTCATCGAAGGCCGCATTATGGAACTCGAAGACAAGCTCACCCGACTTCAAGTCATTCAAATTGAACCTGGTACACTCGACAAAGTTGTGTTCGGCTCTTCCGTGCGTCTCCGTGACCTGACCGAAAATGCAAAACCTGAAGAGAAAACCTACAAAATTGTGGGTGATCTCGAAGCAGATCTGAAAAACAACGCCATTTCACTGTCGAGCCCACTCGCGGCATCGCTCATCAATAAACGGGTCGGTGAAATCGTGACGGTGAATCTCCCGCGCGGTGAGAAAGAATACGAAATTGTAAAAATCTTTGTCGAGGACACTGCTTCGAACTAAGGGTTGCACCGCAAGAACCACCACACAACGGCACCAGCGCGGGAGTCAATCGTCAGATTGCACTCCCGTAAGCGTTTCTGTGACCTGCCTCGTGATCCCGAGAGCCACGCACCAACCTTCATGACGCATCGACGGAAAGGCATTGCTCTCACCCGCAACGGCCACCTTTTCCCCAATCAGCATATCAGCAGAAAGGCGCCATCCCGCGATCACGGAGAAGGCGTTGCGCTTTTGCAAGCGAAAATCAAGCTGTGCACTGAGTGCGAGCTGATCAAGCACACCACCTTCGTAAAGTGCTTTTGTTTCAGCAACACGCCACTTGGAATACGGATACCAAGAGACGCCCAATTCTCCGAGGAGCAACAGTCTTGAATTCGCACCGAGAGACTGAACAAATCCACCCAAAATTGTCGGTAAAACCACACCAAAGCTCGGCTCGTAGCCGCGATTTGAGGTGCGATCGAGAATGGCCTGAAGGCCGGTTCCGAGAACCATCCCTGTGCGCTGAAAAAGTTGGAAGTGGAAGCCGTATGAGACGAGCGCCAACAAATTGTAGCGCTCCGTCGTCAAAGGCTTTTCAAGCGAAGGAAGGCTCAGAGACCAGCGCGATTGCTGTAAACCCACAGCAGCAGTAAGATTGTGTCCAGGACGAAAGTAACCGCGATACTCTCCCACAGTTGACTGAGCAAATGCAGGTGAAAACTTGAAAACACCCAGCGCTGCAATAAACAACCAACGCCCCAAACATGTACATGCTCGCGTTCTCGCGTTGAGCCAATGGCTGGGTCTTCGCCCTGGACATCTACCCGCGTGGAGCATCAAAACATTCCTCAGTTTTCTCGTTGTTGTCCTGCCGCCTTACCTTTTGGCATTGCATTACCATTATTCGTCTGAAGGGATTCTTCTGTCGAGTGCCCTTGCAGGCAGCTTTGGCGCTTTTCTCTCTTGGCAGATGCTGCATAAGCGAACCAACCCTAGCAATCTGACGGTCAGTTTCGGTCTGCTGGTTTTGGGTTGTTGTGTTTACTTGCTAATGCCTGTTCTACTGAATCTCCTTTACGCACTCGTTGTGATTTCGTCATTTGCTCTCTACATGACTCAACCCAATTCGGAAAAAATGGTTCAAGGCGGCCGTTCAGAATTGTTTCTCACGCTCAACCCATTCTCGGCTTCGGAGATCGCGCCGGCTCTTCAAAGAACGCTGCTGCTCTGGGCATTTTTCTCAGTTCTTGCCCATGCACTTCACAAACTCACCCACACACAATGGGTGGCTCTCATTCCTTTTGTCGCAATTGCAGTTTCCTGCTCGGCAGTGCAAAATTTACGGGCTGACAAGGAGCACCAATGAAAACTTTCCCCGACGAACTCAAAAAGCTTCAGGAGTCGATCAACGACGTGGCCCGGATTGGTCGACAAGAGGTCAAGCGTGGGGTTGAAGTTGCCAAACGGCAAATTTCGAAGATGCAGCAAGTTAACCGACGAAAGGAGCTTTTCGCCGAACTTGGTCGTGCCTTCTATGAATGGCATGAAGACGGATTGCCCGAACCCATCCGCACCCTCATCGCAGAAACGGAGCTAAAAGAGATAATCGGCGAGATCCGCGAGGTGGATGAACAACTCACTGAGCTTGATCAAAACACATGATCACCAACTCGACGCGTCGATCCCTCTACTTCACAGTTTCTCTCCTTCTTGCGGCTAGTGCATGCCTATTGTTCTTGAGAATTGTGATTGGTCCCTTTCTGCTCGCGCTGGTTCTTGCGTGGCTGTTCAACCCGACCATTGAGCGTCTCGAGAACCGCGGATTAAGAAGAACTTTTGTTGTCGCGGTGGTCATCGCGTTCATCATCACCGCTTTGAGTATTGCCATTTGGTACGTTATTCCATTGGTGGCGTACCAACTCGAACAGGTGATCAAATCCCTACCCCGTGCCAAACTCCATTTTGAACAAACTGTGCTTCCCTCGCTTCAGAAAACATTGTCCAACTACACCGGCTCTTCTAGGCAGCTGGACAAACTTCAGGCTCTGCTCAACAACTATGAACTTTCCACGGATCTGATCCTCCAGTCGCTTTCCTTCTCACGCATCATCGACAACACACGTATAGTTGCGGGATGGGCGCTTGCACTGGTTCTTTCGCCCGTCTTCGCATTCTTTCTGATGCGAGACTTTAGAAGACTCCTACAAAAAGCATCCAACCTCGTACCTCCTGATCTCCGTCACAATGTGCGCATCTTTGCTCTCCAAGTCGACCGCACCCTGCGTGCCGTTGTGCGTGGGCAGCTTTTGGTCATTTCGCTGCTTTCGACCCTATATGCGTCTGGTTTTGCCTTGGCTGGCCTGCCCGGCGGAGTTGCTATCGGTGTTCTGACCGGTATCGCGCGCATCATTCCCTACATGGACATCGTTGTAGGAGGTACATTTTCGTTCCTTATTATCTTGGCAAACAACTCACCCACTCCCGTGATCATCGGAGTGCTCGTGGCTTTTGCACTGATTCAGCTTCTCGACGCGATACTTCTCACACCCAAAATCATGGGCCAGTTTTCGGGTCTGCATCCCTTCATGATCATCATTTCGGTTTTGTGCTTCGGCGACTGGTTCGGGGTTTACGGGGTTATTCTCGCCATTCCGCTCGCTGCATTTGCCCGCGTTGCTCTGCTGCACATGCTGGATTCTTACAGAAACTCTAGATTTTATAGAGGATCATCTGTACAGATGTCTGAACGCGGAGTTGCTATGGAGTCGAAAGATTGAACACCCCTCAAGTCAGTTCCTGGAGCGCGGTCTTTCTCGCTCACACGGAAAAATCCTGGGACAATCTCTACAGATTCGCATTTAGCCTTGTTCAGAATGCTCCCGAGGCTGAAGACCTCGTCCAACAAACTCTCGTTAAGGCCCTGAGCAGTCTCCCTTCATTCTTCGACACGAATTATCAAATCAAAGATCCCAAAAAAGCACTTGAACTTTTGCAGAAAGCCGATGCGCAAAGCATCGAGAAGCATCTGCTCAACTGGATGATTAAAATTACAAAGAACACGTTTCTGGATGAGCGCCAAAAATCAGCCCGGCGACTCAGTCATGTTGCTCTAGAGGACTGGGATGAAGCAGGGTCCTTTCCGAGCGTGAGTCCCTCGCCTGGCCAACCCCACGGCTCGGACAACGCATCTCCGACACTGGCAGAGCTCGAGACCGAGTTTTTCAAGGAGGCTTTGGACGACGACTGGGTGGAGCGTTTCGAGAAGCTCAATCCAAGACAACGGAGCATTATTTACCTGGCCGCCGAAGACTACAGCTACAAAGAAATTGCTCAACTTCTTGATATTCCAATAGGAACGGTCATGAGCACACTCAGTCGAACCATTGCAAAGCTAAAGAAATAAGCAAAAACAGCTTAAATGGAATAAAACACATGGACCGACCGTATTTCTTTTGAAGACTAGGAAAGCTGAATGCCATGAGTTCAAATAACAACCACCCAAACTCACCCGAGTCCAGCTGGAAGAAGCAGGTGGTTGATCATTTCCAGAATCTAAAACCAAGCCCCGCGGCGAAAAACCGCTGGCGGGAGATTGTTAGCCACTCTGATGCTGCTCAGCCCATTGCTGTTGCGCCTTTGGGCAGCGTGCGTGAACACCGCCGGTCAGCCTTCACAGCCTCAATACTGAGCGCCGTTCTGGCCGCCTCTCTGACGTTCCTGATCGTCAGGCCTCCAACCGACGAACCACTCGATCCCATCGCGGAACTGGCACAGTTGCCCGGACCGAAAGTCTATCCGCCTGACTTCGACCTCGAAGGCGACTCAAAAGCTATGCACGATATTGTTTTTGAGCTCTTCGCGGACAAGGATTTTTTCGTTTCCGATTTACCTGCGCAAGTGCTTGCCGAATACAAACCGAGCGAGGGTCGTTTTTTCTCTTGGGATGGCGAGCCAGCGGTGAGCATCCAGATGAATCGAAACGCTAATGCACAGGCCAAGAAAGCTAATGAACCAGCAACTCTTCTTATCGTGAAGCTCTCGGAAAAGTCCCAGCGGAAATTTCCCAAAGACAAACTCACACGCAAAGTTGCTGGCAAGTCAGGTAAGGTCCGAAAGGTAAAAGTATGGCGCGAAGGCAACTTCGGCTACGCCATGGTTCAGGATTCCTTGGCGCTCAACGACACTCCCTAATCAAGCTCTTCTGTATTTGCTGAAATCCGCCAGCATGTGAATCTGGCCCAGCAGGGTCTTGCGGAAATCATCTAAACTCAAACTTTCATTTTCGGAATGCGCATTGGTGTAAGGGTCTTCAACGCCCACAAGAATGGCGGGAATACCACCTAATTCTTCTGAGAGGGGCTGCACGAAAGGAATACTCGCTCCGCAACCGATAAACTGAGTCGAACGTCCATATCCTTTCTCAAGCGAACGTGCCGCAATTTGATACGCCGGCTCGTTCAAATCGTTCACACACCACCAATTGCCAGCCGCCTGAGGCACCAAGTTCAGCTTGAATCCTGAAGGTGCGTGACGCCGCAAATGTTCTTGAAGTGCAGCAATAACTTTTTCTGGCCGCATGTCAGGAACAATACGAATCGAAACCCGCGCCCAAGCTCCGTCTTGGATCACATTGCTCACAAGTTTGCGGCTACCACTTTGAATAGCATTCACACTCAGAGAGGGCTCACGCCACAATGCGGCGGCAAAATCAGCCTCGGAAACAACGAAAGGCAAGTCGGGAAGCAGTCCCGTTGCACGGCGCGCCATTTCTGCCATTTTGATCGACTCGAATGCGACACGCTCTTGTTGGGACAGCGGCCGAACATCGTTGTAAATTCCTGGAACAGCAATGCGCCCCTGCGCATCAGTGAGGGTTGCGAGCAGCTTTGTGAGCGCAAGAACAGGATCAGGCAGAATCCCTCCCCACAAACCTGAATGCACCGGATGTGAAAGCGCTTCGAGCTCAACATCTAGAGCAACGAGGCCTCGCAACGCAGTGGTGACGCTCGGAATTCCGGAATCAAGATTCGCACAATCAGTGAGAATCATGGCATCAGCATTCAGTGTGTGACGAAAGCGTCGCACAAATTCAGCGAGATGATGGCTCCCTGTTTCTTCCTCACCCTCAATTAGAATTTTAACATTCACAGGCAATTCACCAGATGTCTTCAAAAAGGAAGCGATGGCAGCAACGTGTGCGAGAATTCCTGCTTTGTCGTCGGCGGAACCCCGACCGTAAAGGCGTCCACCGGAGATGGTTGGATCAAATGGTGCAGAATTCCATTTTTCGTCGCGACCCGGTGGCTGCACATCATGATGCGCATACAGCAGAAGGGTTGGGGCATCGGGTTTATGCAGCCATTCGGCATAAACGTAGGGATGAACATCGCCAAACGACAACAGCTCTACCTTTTCAAGACCAGCCCTGCGCAACGATTCAGCCGTGGCTTCAGCACTGAGCTTGAGAGCGTTGGGATCGAAACCCTGCAAACTTACGCTCGGTATTTTAACCAGAGTTTCCAGCTCTGAGAGCCAGCTTCTCATATTCTTTTCGCAATAATCTAAAGCCTTCTCAGTACTCTCCGAGGGAGCCACGACGTAGAGTGGTTCTCCTTTCTCGTTGACACAACCACACGATGGGCCATGGCGATGCTGATTTTGCATTTTGACACTCCTATCAGCGAAGAACTTCCCACGCTGCGTTGACCAACTGGATGGCGTCGGGGGCTATATTTTGATTGTGATCGGGATGACAAGCTTTAACCATATCGAGGTAGCATTGCCGCTTTTCATTCGCATCCATCCCGAGCTCGACACCCAAAAGTTGCCGCGCCCATTCTTTGCTGCCTTGCGGCCAGAACGAGGCCCGCTGGCGTCGCATCTCAAACTTATCAAGCGGGTTGAATTGACTTTTTGCTGCAGCAGAACTCGCGGAGCCCGAGAGCTCATCGCCCTTCTCTGCTTTGAATTCAGAAACAGCATTGCGCAGATTGCGGAGAATCTCTTCGCGCTTTTCTAAACGCGCACGCTT
Source organism: Silvanigrellaceae bacterium (assembly GCA_044376655.1). Taxonomy (GTDB): domain Bacteria; phylum Bdellovibrionota_B; class Oligoflexia; order Silvanigrellales; family Silvanigrellaceae; genus RFOM01. The sequence goes on along the minus strand of JBILKQ010000005.1, from coordinate 21,839 downwards.
TTCTTCTTTTTCCTGGCTCGACTTGCGCTTGCTGCGCCACATTCTGTTTTCTGGGGCTGGAGTTGTCGCATCGAAACTTTCCTCCTCCAACTCTTCAACACCCAAAGTGGAACGGGCGGGTCGCACGGGAGAAGAAAATGCAAATGACGCTGCCGTGTTTAAATGAACGGACTCTTCCTGCCGTGCTTCGGAGGTCTCGGGATGTCTTTTCAGAAGCGCATCAATGGTGTCCTTCAGCGCACGCAGGGCAGAGCGGTTGCCGGAATCAGCGAGATCCTGCCCTGAAAGAGCCATGACCATACGAAGGCACTGAGAAATTGTTTCAGAGCAGGTCGGGGGAGGGGTTTGTCCCGAATGATTGTGATCATTTGCCATGAAAAAACCTCCGTTGCCTATTAGGTACCGCGGCAACGGAGGTCACGCAAGTTTCGCGCTTGAAATCAGGCTTAATCCACTAAGCCAGCCTGACGTCCTGCGTTCTTGAACTGGTTGAACAGTCTGAACTGCTGATCGGGGCGTTTGTAGGTTCGAGCATTACTCCCAACAACGTCGAAGCCATCATATGGGTTCAGCCGGACATTCTGGAGCTCAACACCAGCCTTGCTAACCGTGAAACCTTGAGTCGAAGACTGACCGCGCAGCGCGTTGATGTCGGAGGCAATGAAAATTCCGCCAGGAGCGACAATCTTGCCGTTGCTCATTTTTGGACCGTAGAACGAAACCACACCAACGTTGCGTTTTGAGCCGTCCTGAAGGTTCTGAGAAATGGCCAGGCCTTCCGGGAAGCGGGAGTCCACGAACTTAAGCTCGAGTCCAACACCGACGTACTTCTTCTCGGCATTCGTACCCAAATACAAACGGGTGTTGAAGTTCTGCTCTTTCTTGAGCTCGACGGAGTAAAGATCCGTGCTCACGTAAGAGGGGAAAGTCACACCGTTGGGAAGGGTGCGGGTGCGCCCGATGGTCAATGCGGGGTCTACGAAAGCAGCAAAGTCAATGTCGGTCGCAATCTGAAAGCCATGCTGACCGTCAGCAGGGATGAGGCGTACCCAACCGACGTCGCGGATTGGGATGGCAACCTCCATGTTGAGAGCGACTTCTGTTGAAAATTCGGTCAACAGACTCGCCTTGCGTTCTTCCAGATTGAACGAGAAACTCTTCACAATCTGGCTCACCGAGGAACCGCAGGCGACTGCGAGAACACCGGTCAGAGTCAGAAGTGGGAAAACTCTGCGAAAAGAATGTAAAGGGCTATAAGTCATGGCATCTTTTCCTCTAATTGAGCCACTTCCACTGCTGGGAAACCATTTCCCAACAGTTACGCGGTCTATCGGCAACGATTGCCTGCACATGAGCAGAAAATGCCTGGAAGCCTGGCAGAGGAGTAAAGACGGCTTTATCAACCGATTAAAATTCCTTGTTTAAATTTTTTTTTGTTTTAATTTTGCAAGGTGTCAAAAAGAATTGAATGGGGATCGTAACATGGAAAATGAGTCGCAACAGGCACTCCTTGTGCTCGACTACATGCAAAACGCAGAGGCCGTTGTGCGAATTGCACTTGTTGTGTTTTTCAGCGCCGCGATGATCCTTGATGCGGCAGCCATTCAAGGACGCAACACCGAAAAAACCTGGCCCGAGTATTGTCGGCGAGCAGCACGAAGTTTTTTCCTATGCGGACTTGTGTTGAGTGCAGCCCACCTCACCCTGCTTCTTGCTTCGCCATCAGGCACAGTGCTCACCATCGCACTTTCATGCCTGGCCACCTTGATTGCGATCGTCGCGGTTCTGCTTGAACGCGATAAACTGGAACTCAGACCGCTGGGGTTTCTCACAGGAGCCATCGTCTGGGCTTTGAATGTGGCTGTACCCTTCCTGTCTGAAAGTGCATCTGCCCAAATTCATAATCTCCCCGGGTTGTCGATTTTCCACATCGCCACTGCTCTGACCGGAGAAGCCTTGTGTCTCGTGGCCTTCTCCGCCTCCCTTCTCTACATTTGGGACTACCGTCGCTTGAAGTCACATGTCCTTGAGCAGCGGCGTTTCATGCCGAGTCTTCAAACTCTCGATGCCATTGTTGGACGTGTCTCCTTGATTGGCTTTCTCTTGATCAGCACGAGCCTTGCCTCAGGTGTCATGCTGATTCTCGAAGCCCAAATGCGGGCTCATCTCTCACCGCTCAAGGTTGTTTGGGCCTTCGCAGTTTGGGGATGGTATTTGCTCGCGCTTGTGGGACGAGGTTTTTGGGGGTGGACAGGAAAACGAGGTGCACATCTCTCCATTTGGGGCTCGGTGCTACTCGCTCTCACCCTTTTTGGAACCATCTGGAACCTGTCGGGACGGGGACTCTAAGGTGCAAAAACAAATGAACAGAAAACTACCACGAGTTCTTGTTTTGCACACAGGCGGCACCTTCGCGATGGTTCTCGATCCACAGCACCAAGCCGCCCGCCAAGATAAAATTGCACTTGAGACACTCCACTCGCAAGTTCCAGAGCTGAGCAGGTTAGCCGACATCGAACTCGAACTTGTCAGCAATATCGACTCCTCGGATGTAGACACCAACCTCTGGAGTCGGCTGGCCACGATTATTCACGACTCTTGGGAAAATTTTGATGGGTTTGTGATCATTCACGGTACAGACACCATGGCCTACACCGCCACTGCGCTCTCTTTCTTCCTGGCAGGATTAAACAAACCGGTGGTCCTGACTGGATCGCAACGACCACTCTCTGAACTGCGCACCGACGCACGAGCCAACATCATTGATGCCGTTGAATTGGCAACCATGGGGTATCCAGAGGTCATGGTCTGCTTCGACAGTGTGGTTTATCGTGGCTCGAGCGTCACCAAACGCAGCAGTGAACATCTCCATGCTTTTGCATCACAGCATATGCCACCCCTGGGACATTTCGGTGTCCATTTCAGTGTCAATCAGAACCTAATCAAGCCACAGGTTGCTGCGGCACGAAGGCACCGCCCTTCGGTCGACACGCGTATCTGTGAAAACATTTTTGTGCTTGACGTTGTGCCTTCTGCACCTTTGGCGCCAGAGCTGAAAGATGTTCTTCTGAAAAACTACAAAGGCATTCTGCTGAGAGGTTTCGGAGTCGGCAATCTACCGCTCAAGAATTCGTGTTGGCTGACTCTTGCCGAGGCGGCCTGCCAGAAGGAGATTCCTCTTGTCATTGGCTCACAATGCCAAACAGGAAGCATTGACTTGCAGAGCTATGAGAACGGCCGGGCTTTTGCTCGGCTCGGTGCAATCTCAGGGCACAACATGAGTCTGGAGTGCATGACCCTTAAGCTCATGGTGATGCTGGGAAGAGGCATTCCATTCGAGAGCCGCCATGAATTCTTTGCAACGCCTTTGGCGTCGGAATTCCATGAGGTTGCTGTCCGATGACAAAAAACATGACCATTACAACTCAAAAACAAGACAAAACCTCAATGATATACTGCGGCGCACACTACACCCGCTGCCCGGTTGAAGTCAGAGAACTTTGGGCTCAAGGATATGCCTTGCCACAGGGTCCTTCGGTACTCAAAGCCATCATTGCTTCTGTCATGGATACCGAAAATTTCGGAATGGTTGTGATCTCCACCTGCAACAGGTTTGATCTCTGCCTTTTTGGAGAACTGCTGCCCTCAAAAATTGATCAGGTTTTCTCGGAATACGCCGACTGGACACTTAAGAACCATTCAAGCCTGAACACAGATTCTATGCGCAGCAAGGCAAACGCTGCGAATTTGTCTTCGTGGCTGCGCTGGCAGAGCGGTGATCAAGCGCTGCATCAGCTTTTCCGAGTGGCTTCAAGCCTCGATTCACTCGTCATCGGTGAGCCGCACATTCTCGGACAGCTTAAGGACGCCTATCATTCAGCGCTCAGTCGTGGGCTTTGCACACAGGAAGTAACCACTGCTTTTAATCGAACCTTCCAGGTCGCAAAAAGAGTGCGAAGCGAAACGGATTTGGGAAAAAACGCCATCAGCATTGGTCATGCTGCGGTTGAAATCATCCAACGGGTCTTTGAAGACTTGAGTGAACAAAAGTGTCTTATTCTCGGAGCCGGAGAAATGGCACGCATTACCGCACAGCACCTGCGTGCTTGCGGCGCCTCTCGCATCACTTTTGCGAATCGCACCCTGACAAACGCACAAAAACTCTGCGAGCAGCTCTCTCAATGTAAAGCTATCGCCCTCGATGAAGGTCTCAAAAATCTTCACGACTTTGATGTCATCATTACAGCCACGGCCTCGCAGGAGTTTGTTATCAAGGCAAAACACTCCGAGGTGCTTTCACGCCGACGCTCAGGTTTGCCTGCTGTTGTTGTCGACATCAGTGTGCCGCGCAACGTCGATCCCGAACTCGGAAAACTGAAAAACATTTTTGTCTTCGACATCGATGACCTCGATAAAGTGATGGAATCAAGTCGCCAGGCACGCAAGACTGCTGCTGCTGCCGCTGAAAAACTCATCGTTGATGAACTCGCGGAATTCACCTCACAACAGCGGCAAAGAGAAAATCTGGTGAACATAGGCAAATTCCATGCCTGGGTGCGCCAGGTTGTGATTCGTGAAATCACCAAAAGCCAGAAGAATTCACCACAATTGGACGAAACCCAGATTGGTATCACCGCCGATGCTGTGGCTAAAAAACTAGTCTCACATCCAGCTTTTCTCGCACGAGCTGACCTTCGGATAGAAAACGAAGCCAACTCGGTAGGCGATGTTTTGCAGCTGTTGTTCAAGCTCTCCAGTGAAGAAAAGGACTAAAAATGGAGACGACACGTATTGTCCGTATTGCAACCCGAAAAAGTGCACTGGCACTCTGGCAGGCCAACACTGTCAAGAGCTTGCTCGAGAGACAAGGCCTACAGGTTGAGCTGAACCTGGTTGTAACCTCAGGTGACAAAATGCAGCGAGGGGCGCTCGCTGAAATTTCTCTCGACGACCCCAACCTACCCGCACATTTGAAAACGGGAAAAGGTCTGTTTGTGAAAGAGGTGCAGGAAGAACTGCTCGCCGGTAGAGCTGATTTAGCCGTACACAGCATGAAGGACTTGCCTGTTGAGACCACACCAGGGCTCCATGTGGCTGCAGTTTTAGCGCGCGCGAATCCAGCCGATGTGATGATTTTCTCGCCTACCCTGCTGGAGATGCTGGGTCACTCTCTTGGGCCAGAACCATTGCAACAGCCCATGACAAATATTCTCGCCGCCCTTCAACAATTCGACTGGAAGAACCTCCCGCCCGTAGGCACAACCAGTGCACGTCGACAAGGTTTTCTGCGGAACACATTCATAGGAGCTGCGCTTGACCTAAAAGTGCTGCGAGGCAACGTCGACACTCGCCTTGGGCGCGTAGCTGCCAACGAGTTTTCTTTCATCATGCTGGCCCGAGCAGGGATAGACCGCCTCAACCTCTTTCGCAAAGATTGCATGCTAACTCTGCCCACACCGCTCTCGATTCCTGCCCCGGCACAGGGGGTTGTGGCGATTGAATGTCGAGCAACGGATTCCGAACTCCTCCTTGCGCTGGAGGGCTTAAATCATTCCCAGTCATCGTTGTCTGCTGCCCTCGAACGGACGGTTTTGTGGCTGACAGGTGGAAATTGTCACACCGCATTGGCGGTGCATCACGACGAATTTGAAATGAACTCCTGGGCCGAAGCTCAAGGACACCGCTGCGAGATGCGTTTCAGCCTAGAATCCCAAGAACTGCAACGGTGGTTCGACAAAGCCCGCAGACTCACTCACGGGCAACTTTTTTTTGAAATGCGCCAGAGTCATTTGAGCCGGGCACTCCACACTCAACTTTTAAATTCTGGATATGATAACCTCATGACGTTGCGAAGCCCCGACGCACTCGACTAATTTGATCGCTTGCCGAGGCTAATTGTCCAGGAGAGATCACAAATGCTGGCTATACGTTGTGGCGTGGCACTTGAAGACTCCCGCTTGAATTCCCAACTTGATTGGTTCGTGTTGTCCGCCGAGCCCAATCCGAGTCTTTCTGACACAGCTCCAGTAAATACTTTCAATTCAACGGCTGAGCTGCACATCTTTACAAGCAACACGGCAATCAACATTTTCATTCAACTGTGGGGAACCCATTTCAAATCTGGGTTCAACCTTACTTCCGGGCAACATCCTATGGCTGTGGGTGTGGGTTCTGTGACCGACACTGCGGTGCAAAATTTGGCAAACCTAGAGACATCACTCCAGTGGCAATTTCCCAATATGAAAGGTGATGAGCCGCGTTCGAACGGTTTGCAGTGGACGCTGGAGCGACTTGAACAACTCGGCCTGATTCCGGGAGCCAATATTCATCTATGGACAAAGACGAACTCAACCTCTGAGCGCATTCTGAACTCATTTCGCTCATCCCGGCACTGGTCACGGTGGCAAGTGCACACGCAGGAAATTTACAGCCTGGTCTTGACCAACCAAACGCCTCCCAAGCACGTCGCCGAAGCGTTAGAATCAAACATGCCTGTTTGTTTTGGTGTCAAGTCAGCAGAAGTTCTGGAAGCCACTATTACGCATCTTTTGAAATATCTCGGTTTAAAAACAGCTGCACAACTCCCGTCGAAGGTACGTTTCTGTGCTTGGGAGAAGAGCGCTCTGCAAAGAGCTCAGGAACTTTTCCTGCAGCCACGTCTGATGCCGTTCAATGAATTTGAAAAACTCATTGCGGCCATTGAATTGAACTCATAAAAAAACAAAGGCATGAACAGAAAATGATTAGAATCTTTACTGGACGAGTGCTTGCAATTGGAAGAGTTCTACAAACCACATGCGCCCTCGTTCTTTTCCTCGGCTGCATCTCTTTCAGCCGTGCAACAGCCATGGACTGGCAGCTGCGCTCGTCAAGTTATCTCAGCGCCGAGGGCGGGTGGCTTGCGGGCTCGAAGGTGCCACTGAATTCAAAAACTCAAACCGAATACGATGCTGCCTCAGAAAAGCTCTCTCCCTCAGAGGCAAGCAATGCAATCAAAACTCTGAGGCTGCAGGGCGGTGAAGGGGTGTTTTCAGGGAACACCTCACTGGGTTATGAGGGATTTAGCGACGAATTGAACTGGCAAGCAAACATTGATGCCACTGCTGCTGCGGTCGTAGGGAACTCGACTGGCACTTTCTACGCGCCTCTTGGCGATCCAATCTTTCCGACCTTCGCCCGAGGAGGACGAAACTCAGGCTGGAATGCGGGAATCAACACTGGTCTGCATTGGATTCCGTTCAGCGGCTTCTCAGCCCATCTCCGCACTGCCTATACGCTGGGAGCGAACTCATTCCGCGAGAACTTCTCACGTCTGCATCTGGCGCCAGCGGTTCAGCTAAAGGTGGCTCGTTTTGTGGTGCAGCCTGTGTTTTCCTGGCAGCGGATCCTCTCAGCGGAAGCTCTGCCTGCCGCAGATATTCGAGCTTGGTCGCTCGACGTTGAATGGCTTGGCAACAAGCATTTCCGCTTTCAGAACCCTTCCGGCTTTCCGCTTGTACGCAGCTGGAGCTCTTTAGCACTGGGCTCTTCACTTGTGGTTCAGGCCCTGGAGAACGAAGGTTCGTTTCTTGAATTCAATATCACTCCGCGCATTATTTTTTCCCCCGGGTTATCCCTTATTTCACATCTGCGGAGTGTGAGCGGACACGGACAATCGTACATCTCTCCATCGCGTGCTGCCGCCGTCGTGGCTCTCGGCAAGAAGACCAACGATTGGACGCCTCGTGAGATCTCGGCTGAATATTCGACCCAGACCATCGAGTGGAAAAACACTCTCGCCTATCGCTTGCAGACCAACATGAGTGTGTCCGGCTCCATTCTCTACACGAGCGAGAGCTCTGCTTTCACGCCCAGTGTTTTGTCATCGACCCGCTATAGCTCACTCATCGATTCTGCGCGGGAATCCACCTTCAGATATTTTTTGGGTGCGGAATTTCTTCTCTGATCGTTTTTCATGGTATGCTTCTGCAAACTTACGAGGCGGCAAATCATGAAACATTCAGAGCTTCTCTGGATCCAAAACATGGCGCGTTTGGCATGCGGCAAAACGGCTCCCGGAAATCAGCCAACTGAAATCCTCACTCAGTCGTTCAACTTGTTTTTGGAGGAATTGACCTCCACTCTTCACGCGCATGTGACCTACTTCAACGACCTCGTCATGCAAGAACGCCCGGAGCTCGCTGTTCGGATCTTTAAGCTCGGTATTCCTCGCTCAGGCATCATGCTTTTGCGTGGCAAAGAGAAACTGGTTGTTCAAAATGACGGTTTTCGCCTGCGCGTGCGCGTTGTTCAGATTCATGCATACCAAGAGCAGAGCGTTGATGCATTTGATGTCGACGCCATTATCACGCATGAAGGCTCCGTGAGCTGGGTTGCCTCCCACGACAAACAAAAAGTCAATCCTCTCCTGCTGGTTCAGGAATACCTGGGACGGTTTATGACCTTTGGCGCTCAGGCCTTCGCCAAAAATCGCAACCAAACCGCACGTAGCGGTTCGAGTTTGGCTCAAGAGTCAATAGCTTCTGCGCCCTGAGTTGTTGAATTCACACTCCACTCTGATATGAACCGGGGGTACAAGACAGACCCCCGGATTTATTTTTGGAGTGGAGCATGGAAAAAGTTGCTGCCAAACCCGATGGAATTTCTCTGGCAAAGGGAAAACTTCAGCTGACCAGAGAAGAGATCATCGCCGATTACCGTGTGGGTTTCCGAAGCCGCTTGGCAAGTTTGGCTGGCCGCAAGGAAGTGCTCACTGGTAAGGCAAAATTTGGAATCTTCGGTGATGGCAAAGAGGTTCCCCAGCTCGCCATGGCAAAAGCCTTCCGCGAGGGCGACATCCGCAGCGGCTACTATCGTGATCAGACCTTCATGATGGCCGCAGGCATGCTCTCCGTGAGAGAGTTCTTTTCTCAGCTCTACGCAGACACCTCCGTTGAAAACGAACCCGCATCGGCCGGACGGCAAATGAACTGCCACTTCGCCACACGAATGCTGGACGCGCAGGGCAATTGGCTGCCCGTGGTGGAAAAGAAACAATCCTCATCGGACATTTCACCCACGGCTGGCCAAATGTCACGGCTGCTGGGCTTGGCCTACGCTTCCAAGCTTTACAGGAGCGAACCTGCCCTGGCATCAGCCGGAGGAGGATTCTCGCGCCAAGGCAACGAGGTTGCCTTTGGCACCATCGGCGATGCCAGTACCAGTGAAGGGATTTTCTGGGAAACCCTCAACGCTGCGGGTGTACTTCAAGTTCCCCTGGTGATGTCGGTCTGGGACGACGGTTACGGCATTTCCGTGCCACGCGAGCACCAAACAATCAAAAGTTCCATTTCTGAAGCACTCGCTGGCTTCCAATCGCGGGGCTCAGCCAAGGGCTTTGATCTGCACGTGGTTGCGGGATGGGACTATCCAAAACTCGTCGAGGCATACCACCTTGGTGTCGAAAAAACCCGACGCGACCACACTCCCGCGCTGTTTCACATTGTTGAGCTCACCCAGCCGCAAGGTCACTCTACGAGCGGCAGCCACGAACGCTACAAAAGCAAAGAGCGCCTCGCATGGGAAGAAGATCACGACTGCCTGAAGCGCATGCGGCGTTGGATGATCGAACAACGCTTGATTGCTGATGCCGAACTCGATGCAATGGAGAACGAAGACCGTGCTTTCGTTGAACAGGCTCGCAAAGAAGCCTGGGAAATGTATCTCGCGCCGATGCGTGAAGAGAAGCAGCAAGCGCAGCAACTCCTCGACGCCGTTGCCTCAGCGTCTCTCCAGGCCTCCCCGCAGGTTGCGGCCTGCGCCAATGATCTGCGCAATGGTGTCACTCTCAACCGCAAACTGATTCACTCCAATGTGCGTAAAGCAATTGTTGCGCTGCATGGCGAAAAACACCCATTGGCTGCAGAGCTGCGTGCGTTCTCGGAAAAATATTTCGAGGTCAACCGGCGCCGCTACGGTTCCCATCTCTACAGTGAATCAGCCGAAACTCCTCTGAAGTCGAACGCTGTTGCACCTGTATACTCTGAATCCTCTGAAGTTGTTGATGGCCGCGTTGTGCTCCTCAAGCTTTTCGACCACTTCTTCAAAACCAACCCGCGCTTCTTTGCGCTGGGTGAAGACGTGGGCAAACTCGGTGACGTTAACCTTGTCTTCGAAGGTTTGAATGCGAAGTATGGTGACCTGCGGGTCACTGACACAGGCATCCGCGAAGCTACGATCCTAGGCCAAGGGCTCGGCAGCGCGCTGCGCGGTTTGCGTCCTCTCGTGGACATCCAGTACCTCGATTACCTGCTGTATGCGTTGCAGATCATGTCTGACGATCTCGCGACACTTCACTTCCGCACTGCCGGTGGTCAAAAAGCACCGGTCATCATCCGCACCAAAGGCCACAGGCTCGAGGGCATTTGGCACACTGGCTCACCCATTGGCATGATCTTGCATGCCTTGCGCGGACTTTATGTTTGCGTGCCGCGCAACATGACTCAGGCCGCAGGCCTCTACAACACACTCTTTGCGGGCGACAACCCTGCTCTCGTGATTGAAGTGCTCAATGGCTACCGCCTTAAGGAAAAGGTTCCAGATAACCTGACCGAATTCCGAGTGCCACTCGGTGTTCCAGAGGTTATTCAAGAGGGCACAGACATCACGATTGTGACTTACGGTGCATGTGTCCGTGTTGCCCAGGAAGCCGCCGTCGAGCTGGCCCAACTCGGAGTTTCGGCAGAGATTGTCGACGTTCAAACTCTTTTGCCGTTCGACACACAAGGCTTAACCGCGAAATCGTTGAGCAAAACAAATATGGTGCTGTTTCTGGATGAAGACGTGCCCGGTGGCGCATCGGCATATATGATGCAGCAGGTTTTGGAAGTGCAGAAGGGATATGAATATCTCGACGCACCTCCACGCACCCTTTGCGCACTGGAAAGTCGTTCTCCATACGCCTCCGACGGCGACTACTACTGCAAACCGAGCAGTGAAGATGTTGTTGAGCAAGTTCTTTTCATGATGCGCGAACGTTTCGGGGAGAAATTCCCGAGCTAATGTGAAGCGAAGGGAATACACCATGTCTTTACGCATGTCGGCCAGATGCCTGAGCGCAATTGCGCTGACTTTGTGGTCGGGAAACGCCCGCTCGGAAGAAAACTCGCTCTCGAATACTCCCCCGTTGGCAGAGCAGAAGGATCCCCCGAGAGGAGACCTACAGGTCCGAGTCGAAAGAACACGAAATACTCAGGGTCAGATTTGCGTTAGCCTGTTTGCAACTACGCAAGGCTTTCCCGCTGACGCGCGCACCGCTGTAGCAACTCTCTGTGTCAGAGCCTCTGAACTACAAACAGGAAGTGTGACCTTCAACGACATTCCCTGGGGAACATATGCTGTTGCCATGTTCCACGATGAAAACTTCGATGGCAAATTGAATCTTGGAATCTTCGGAATTCCGGCGGAAGGCTTTGGCTTCTCCAACAATCCTGGCCTCAGAGTGGGCGCCCCAGGATTTCAAGAATGTGCGTTCAATTTAAATGATGAAAATCAAAGTGTCGTTATCGATTTAAGATATCTGCTTTGAGATCGCGGATCAGAAAATTTGCGAGCATAATGCATTCCCAACCCATCGAGCGCTCCCAAGGTTTGTCCTGCTGGTTACGCTCGAAACTCCACTCGACCCGAGTTGGGGGTTGGGTTTTGGGGCACCATTGCAGTGCTTGCCGCACCACATGCCCACTAGCTCCGTCTCTGAGATAGCCAAAAAAAGGATTTTCAGGCTGACGCGCTGCAAGAGCCTGTGCGAGTGAATCGAGTGTGGTGCTCTTCTGATCCATGCTGCGTCTGACCAACAAATTCACCGCTGCAAGATGAAGTTCAAAACCAGGCGGAGAAAATTGTGACTGAAGCAATGCCATCACCGTGTCACTGACGATCGCAGAGCGCATCTGCTGATTCAAAGGAAGACCGAGGTGTGCCCAGACCTCACGAAAAAGTGACCAAAAACCCGGGGTGAAATTGCAGCGATTGTCACTGCTCTCACGACACAGCCTATTGCCGTTGGACTCAATCCAAGTCATCCAGCGGGTCGCAAGTTCAGTATCTCGGGTAGCTAGGAGATAGGCCAAAACTCCCATTGCCATGTCACGGGAAAAGCTGTTCACAGCATCCGAAGCCACACGAAACTCAGCCCTCCACATGCGTCCGTCGCTTCCCTGCGAACGCCGCACCGCCTCACAGCTCAGCTCATCGCCGGACAAACACAGCAACCCGTTGAAAAGAGCCGCATCACCGATGTCGCAGTTCTTCTTCGATGCGCTCACACCACACCGCAGTGCCCAGCGTTGTGTTTCCGTCCTCATCTCTATTAATTTAACAATATCAACATAATCGGGCCCCTGACGAACCTCTTGCGGCAAGAACTGGGCCGACAGATTGGCGTTTTTACAGGACGAAATCCCGAAAAAGGCCAGTAGTGTGAGAGGGACTATTCGAATACAGAACTTCGCCAAATCAGCAGCCCTCCTTACGGGGAGAGATCGGATTTGCGGCCTCAAAACTCAAGGCTCTGCTTTCACTTGCCTTCCCACGCTCAGGTTGCTACGGATCTGAAGCGTGATCTCACGGGGGTTTTTGTGAACAAAGAACAAGTCAAAGGCAGGATACTTGAAGGCATACCAGACGCAGAAATCGTGGTGAATGAGTTTAGCGGCGGAAACGACCACTATGCTGTTCTTGTTGTTTCACCCATCTTTGCAGGCAAAAAACTGCTCGCGCGACACAGACTCGTGCTCGACCTGTTTCAAGCCGAAATTGCAACGGGCGAAGTGCACGCACTGACAATGAAAACTCACACCCCCGACGAATGGGTATTGGAAAAACCAAAGCAAATGATGTTCACTTGAAGTGTTCAGGAGAAAAAATATGAACGCAACTTGGAAAGATAAAATCGAAACCGACGTGAAGAGCAACAAGGTCGTGGTTTACATGCGCGGTACTCCCAATCAACCCCGCTGCGGCTTTTCTGCCCGCGTTGTGCGTATGTTCAACGAATTGAATGTGCCCTTCAAATCCGAGGATATGGACTCCGATCCCGAACTTTGGAAAACACTTTCAGCACTGAACAATTGGCCGACTTCTCCTCAAATTTATATCAATGGCGAATTTGTTGGCGGCTGCGACATCGTCACTGAAATGTATCGCTCCGGTGAGCTCCAAAAGGAACTTGGGCTCGCCTGAGTTTGCTCTCTTTCAAAAAAAAGGCGTTGCGGAACACTCCGCAACGCCTTTTTTGCTTTGAGTCGACATTAGTTCAATTCACAGAACAGAATTGACCAAGAGTTTTGTCGAAGGAATTTTCAATCAGATAAGAAACACTCCCCTCTGCGAGTGTCGCTCCTGAGCCATTGTCTGCACGAACGAAGGCCTTGCCGGAAAGATACGAAACGACCCCATCCATACGATTGCTGGATGCATTGAGTTCGAGAGTGGCATCATTGAAGGGCAGAAACTGCTTAACAACGCTCTCAGGGACACCTGCCGCAGCCAGCTGACGCACGTCAATTTTCATCTTCAAAACAAGTTCGTTGTCGGCAGAAACTTCGGCCTGGACCGGCATCGCCGAGGCCCATTCCGGGCGCAGTGTAGCTGCCGAGCAATTGCCCGTCTTCAACTCACCCACGCAGCCCACACCCACAGGGGCTCCATTCATCCAAATCACAGCAGAAGATGCAGATAGACTGACACGCTCAAACGAGAGCCCGAAATCAGTCACAAGGACGCTTGCAACCCCTCTGGTTTCGGCAGCGGCAGCTTTTCTGACTTGTGCATTGAGAAAATCGCAACGTGCATGGCCAGGAGCAACCCCTTCACACGAAGGCGCAACTGGACAGCTATTGCCTTTGAGAGAACTCAGCTCGCGCTCGAGCCTGAGCAATTCCTGGCGCTCCGTCTCAAGAGACTCATCGGTGATGATGACCTCGGGCAAACTTGAAAGCGGCGGAAGCGCGCTTTTACATTGTCCCTGTAAAAACTGACCGACAGCCACTCGCCCATCGTTGAAGAACACATCATTGGGCGAAGAAAAATCGTTGCCGCAGCTGGCTACGGGTGCATTGAACAGAGCGAGCTTTGCCGCAAGGCCTTGCACACGGGCGGCCATGTCACGATTTGCAGCGGCGACAAGCGGGTCGATCCATTGGAATGATGCGGGAAGAGCGCCGCCTCCCTGCCCCGATTCAATGGCGTCAATCAGAAATCCAGGCGATGAAGTGAGCAAATCCTTATCCCATTCACCGGGGCCATAGCTCACCTCAAAGCGCGAGTTTTCTCCGCACGTCAGGCCGCCCAAAATTACGCCCGTAGCAAGCACACGGTAACGCACACCGGACAAGAGTCCACGACGCACCTCAGATGCCGTGCAAAACGGAACGTCATCGAGGGCGAGCGCTTTTTGAATATATTCGAGCTGCGAAAAGTCGCGCAGAGCCTTTGTCTCGCTGACTTTCGTTCCCGTCTTTCGGCTCGCCACACGCAACTGCATGCGCGCAGCAAAGCGTGTCTTCATAACACCGTCGTCCCAGACACATGCGTAATAATTGCGACCTAAGGCAGATTCAGAGCAGCTTTCTCCGGTAAAAAAGCGACCCTGGTAGTAGGACTCACACAATGCCGAGGGTGTGGGCCGGGAACGGAACTGCCCCTTACTGAGAAAAGGACGCGTCGCAAGATCGAGAATTTTTGCCTCGCAATAGGCTTCAAAAATCGCATCCGTGCGCGTCTTGTCGAAGTCAGCATATTGAGACTTGATAGCCTGCAGTTCTTGCGCAAACCAGGCAGCAGCTTTTTGAACTTGAATTGGCGCGATGCGTGCCTCAGAATCTGCTTTGGCGAGTTCGTATTGCTTTTGTCTTGATGCGATCTCTGCACGTAGAGGCTTGACCTCATTCTCCATGAAATTTGTGAAATAGCGATTTAGTGCAACATACTTTTGGTTCGTTGCGCGCGTTTCGTCGAGGAGCGTGCGGATTTGTTGCGGCTTAACCTCCGGCGACCAAATCAGCAGACCGCCGCGATAAAGACCCGCGGGAGTTTCGCCCGAAAAACCAAAGCCAGTTCCTGAGTCGGTCTGTGGCAAATTAAGTTTCTTGGGCTCAGGTTTCTTGGCAGTTAAGGGGGAACAAGAGAGTCCGCCCAACAGCAGCAAAGCTCCTGTCATCAGATTCAGAACAAATTTGAAGTTCAGTTTTGTGGTTCTCATATGTTCTCTCCGGGAAATCAAAAGAAGATTCCGGTGTCGATTTGCACCAGATGGGTGACTGGCATGTTGCGGCTAGCTAGTTGGTGTTTGTAGCCCAGTTTGACCTCAAACGGCACGGGAATCGAGCCTCTGCGGAATGCGGGAACACCCGAAAAAACCAGCTCAGCCTCAGCTTGGTGCTGCATCTCAAACGTGTCACTTTCCAGCACATCTCGAGTTTCGCTTGGTGCATTAAATGTGTCGGCAGCTTTGCGCACATAATTGTAACCCAGAGCACCACCCCAACCGGATGATGTTGCAAGCAGTGCTGCCGCGCCGGTCTCAATACGGTCACCAAGATCGAAGCCCACCCTTTGCTTCGGAACCTCAATGGTTTCCGACGCTGTGACCAGGCGCATGTTCCGCTCACCTCGCATCTGGTAGGTATACCTAAAGTACTGACTCGCCGAGAGCCCCTCGAGCAGCGCATTCGCAGACTGTTCTGCAGTTACCCCGAGAGCAACGTCCCATTGACCGTCTCCAAAGCCTTTGTCGAGAAGATTATCTGGGTCATCGATTCGCCCCGTTGGTGCTGTGACGATTCCCTGAGTGGCAACCGCGAGCGGACCCTCGCTGTAGGTTTTGTGCTTGAGGACGAGTTGCGCATCGCCAAGACCAGAACCTTCCCAAGATTCCAACGGACGATAACCGTTGTCCACGAGCTTAGTGTTTAAGCGCGCTACTGCATCATTAAGTTTGCTCACAGCATCACGAGCCGAAGACATCTGATTGTTGTAGTCAGATGCAAGATTGTTCACAAACCTCTGACCCATGTCATTTGCCTGAAATGAAACCGCCGCTGCCGTCTGCATTTGATAAACAGGAAGTGCAACTGCGAGAGTCATAGAGGGTGTCAGTCCAAAAGCAAAAATAGGCGCAGAAACCTGAACGCGAGTCTGTACATCGGCAACAAATTCTCCGACAGCATCGCTTGGATCGAAACCTTCAGCAGCAAGAAAACCTGACGTCAGTGCATGACGCACTGGATCTTTTTCTCCCTTGAGAATGTCGTTGAATGTGAGCGCTTTGTTGAGAGGACGACTCAGCGGCACAGAGCCTGCTCCGCCATCAGTCTTCTCGGAGATGTCGGTGGTCACGAAGCGCAAGGTGAGTCTACGAATTTTGTCCGGCATGACTTTTGCGTCTTCGTAGGCGAATGCAGGAGTAGAAGACAAAATCCATGCAAAACAAACAGCAGTGAAAGGTCTAATCAACATGACTTACCTTGAAAATGATTGGTTTGAATATTCAAAATTCAAAAAAAAAGGAGCTGAGTACACAGCCCCTCTGGGTCTTCAGAGTTGTTGAAGGGAACTCAAAGTTGCCTCAATGTCACGACGATGCAGACGCGTCTCGGGTTCACGACCCACAGGAACATCACCGGCATCAATGCGCTCAAGCGCTTCAGCGAGTAACGAGATGGCTTCTGCCTTGCGACCCTTCTTCGCAAGAGCCTGGGCGCGTTGATCGTACACGTTGAAGAAGTAATTGCCTGTGCTCGTTGAAGGATCCTGCGAGCCAGGGAACGCCGCGGAAGCAAGTGCTCGATTGTTGAAATCGAAGGACTTGTCGACACCACCGCCGAAGATTTCGGGGATCTTGAGATATACTGCAGATGCAAGGCGATACAGACCACCACCTTCATAACGAGTGTCTGTGGTCAGCCCGTCGTTGATGAGACGAAGCAACTCAGGAATGCGACCCAAGGAAGCTGACACACCGTTGGCATTGCCCCACAGGGCAAGACAACTTGCTTTCCAGTAGTAAAACTGAGGAGTCGGGCCCAATTTAGCTGGAGCAATGTGCGTATCGAGAGTGTCGATGCAACGCTGGTAGATAGCTTTGCGATCGTCTTTATTACCTTGGTCGCCTAGGAGAAGGCCCTCGTAGTAGTCGAGACGCGCGAGCTGTTCAACAGCATAGATTTTCTCGGCACCGTTGAGGTTTATCAGGCCGGTGGCGTAGGCTGCACGCGCCTGCGCAATTTTTGCCGGGCCCTGCTCGCGCTGAGCAAACAGTGCGTCTGCAGTGCCAAAGTCGAATGCAAGCGCAGTAACCGAAACAGAAACAGATGCGATGGCCATCCCTGCCACACGCCACAATACAGACAACATAAGCGCCTCCATGCTCAAGTTCTGGAGGCGCTTTTTCTCACATTTTTGGGAAACGATCTAGTCGCTGTTCTCTCAGTCGAGTTTGCAGATGGCGTAATCGAGGGTAACTCCGCCAACAGGCCAAGGATATTTCTGAATATTGCTTGTATCCAAAGAACAGCGATGTATCTTATCAATCAAGGCGTAGTCGAGCTTGCCCTTGTTGGGTTTATCCTTCTGATCAATGAGCCAGAGAAAATCGGGTGCTGTGCCACTTCGGCCAGCAGCTAAAGAGGAATCCTTGGCATTTTCAGTTGTCGGAATAAGCCCCCACTCTCCGCCAATCAAATTCTGCTTCGCATCGAGTTCAAGTGTATAAACAACTGTGTCCACGTCGATGGCCTCATCCGCAGCCCGGTAGGTGAGACGCGGGCCGTTCTCAACTCCATAATAAAGTTTCGCCTTCATTTGAACTAGATAAGCAGTTCCTTTAGCGCGGAAGTCCCGGAAAAGATCATCAACCTCTGCAACCGGAACAGGCTCACCTAATGCGCTCAACGTGCCATCTTTGTCGCTCTTTTTGATAGGCAGCGAAGTGAGTTCAAACTTGTGCACCGGGTGGTTCCAGACCTGAGCAGTGCGGGTCCTGTCCATCACGAAGCCGATTTTTTTGTCAGCAATGAGGCCCTTCAGGGCCATGTGCATTGTCATCGGGTTCGTATCACGACAGGAGAGAGAAATGTTCAAAACTCCGCGCTGGCTGCCTGAGTAATCGCGAGCACGAATTTTGGAAACATTTTTTGAAAAGGTATCCAAGTCTGGATACACCGCAACCTGGACCGCATCTTCGCCAGCGCCACCTGTCCAAACGGCAACGCGTGGATTGTCGTCGTTGACTTTATTGGAAATCACCGAGAGACCGCTCCGGCTCTGGCCAGTAGCGATATAAATCACCTCACCTTTGTCGCTTTGCGTGCACGATTTGTTGTTTTCACCCAAACATAATTTTCCATCTGCTACGCGACCCAACCTGTCTTTAATCAGCTTATCGCTGTCGCACCGCAAACTCGCAAACTTCGCAGGAGGTGATTGGTCCGAGTAGACTTTGGTCAGCAGACCACGAATGTCACCCTCTGTGAAGAAGATTTCCTTGCCACCCTTTTGAACAAGCACACCATGTTTGGGAGCAGCTTCGTTAAGTGCCGCCACTGCCCAGCCATGACAGTGTCCCATCCATTCCCAAGGCTCATCATAGGAACTGCTATAATTGAGATAGTTCTCCCACCCCGTTGAGAGCATGTTGAGCGAATCAGACATCTTGCTGGCCACCGTGAGACCCGCCTTTTGCCAATTCTTGAGCTCTTTGTCGTAACTCTCCTTGGCCTCAGTTTTCTTTTTGTTGAAATCCCTTGCCTGCGCTTCGAGATTATCCAAGGCACTCTGCTTTAACTTAATCGCTGCCACGTTGTTCATAACCGCACTCTGAAGAGTGGAAATCTGTTGCGAGACTTCCTCACGATTGATCCGGTTCCGAACCGCGGGGTCTTTAAGTAATCCCCTGACTCTGATGAGACTGGCATTGTCATCTCGCACTTTAGAAAGCAGTGCGTTGATCTCTCTTGAGAGCTTCTCAATCTGCAGCCTCATCTGCTGTTGTTGTCGAGCAATGCCCTCGAGGCGTTCCCGAGATTCGTTAAGAGCAGGAGCATTGACGAACTCTTTTTCGTTCGCCTCAAGCGCCTCCAGCAGCGAAGAGTTGATGCTGGTGTTACCAAGCTTGATGAGCTCGTATTTTTCTGCCGGTGAAAGCAAGTTTAAACGCGCCTTGTCGACTTTGTTCCAGGCATCCAACATTTGTGTGACCTGGCGATAGGGTGTTTCTGGATTCTTGGGCAGAGCACTTTGCGCACCTTCGGGAACAGCCCAGCGCGCTGCCATTCCTTTTTCAAAAAGGGGCCAGTAAGTATCGGTCCAGGGCACAGGGCGCTCGGCAGTCTTGAGATCTTTCAATTCACTCCATGACATCGTTGCGGGCAATCCGAGCCGCTCAGGCCGGTCTGCACTGCCAGGCGCCTCGTAGATGCCGGAGTTGTAAGAGCGTGACTTACATCCAGCAACAGCAACGAAAGCCAGCAGTCCGGGGAGCAGAGCAACAGATTTCATCTGAAAATTCTTTGAAGCCTTCATGGAGACGTTCCTTCTGTTGAGTCAGAAAAGCGCACGGAGTGTTTCGGAGAAACCACGCGCCAAAAAAACAAGCCCGTCAGAGTCATGACAGTGCTGTAAATACTTTCCCATTCCATCCGAAGCGCAATGTTGAAGGAGTTGAGTGTGAAAGAACGACTCAAGGCATATTACCAAGCCAACAAGGCCACAATCCATCGCGAAGGGCGATTCTGGCTGGTGTTGTCGTTTTGGGTTGCATGCTTTGTCATGATTAACCGTTCGGGCTGGAACAATGCCGACGAACGCAATCAGCTGAACTCATTTGCCAACCTAACCACAAACACAATGAAAGAATTCGAGCGGCGGATGGCCTATTGGAGCAATGTATCGAAACGGCTTGCTGCCTTCACGAATGCCATGTCACCTGCAGAATTGAAAAGCCATCTGGCAACCTGGTCTGCCTTGTTCGATCAACAGCCTGAATGGCTCGCCACCCACATCGTGACACGGCGCCAGGGATTCGAACCCAGTGTTGCAGCGACTATGATGTCTTCCAAAGCTGTGAAACTGTTTCCGAACGACAAGGAATCTCCTATCCCCTGGAACAACGAAGTTCAGGCAAACGCCCTGCAGCTGATTTCTGGAATCAAGGCGGAGCAAAATTCGAATGTAAGTTTCATTCGTAGTCTGCGTCCAAACACTCAGTGGCTGCAAATAGCCAATAAAGCAAAATCTTCGAACAGTGCTTGGGCAACCTGGGTCGTCCACACATTCTCGGAGGACTTCTTTCCCAATCTCCAGGCAGAGCAAAGAGCCGCAGAGGTCTCACTCTACAGCAACGAAAGTAGCAAATTCCTGCATTCCACCGGGATGTCTTCCCATAAAATCGAGGCCAGTGAACTTCATGCGTTCATGAATTCGCGAACATCTGAAAGCGGAGCAGAGGAACACAAGTTCGCCATGAGTCGCAAAGGTCTATGGATTGCGTGGAAAAAATCAAAAGAGACCAACACGCACCTGATTCAGATTGTTCCTGTGGGCAAAATCGCAACACAGGTTACCTCTGAGACTCCCTCATTCATAAAAGAGTGGTCCTTTGCCCTGCTGTGGCTCGCGGGGAGCTTCCTGCTGTTGCTTTGGAGCTACAGGGAAAGATTGTGGCGCCTAAGCCTCAAACAAGAAGCACCAGACATACTCAAGCTCGAGTCCACCGTAGTGAAAAGCACAGACAACCTTGAAGGCAAACCCCGAAATGCAAAATCGCCTTGCGATGCACAGCGCGATTTCTGCCAACACCTTCTCGATAATTTTGGTGGCAATGCCGAATTAGAACTTGCAGGCAATGCGGTTGTCAAAGTGGAGACAAACTCTTCATCACAATACAAAGGTTCGTGGTGGATTGTGAGAAACTTGGACCAGGGACGCATCTTTCTCGCTGTGGGCGACTCCAGTGGCGAGGGACTCGCTGCAGTGACCAGCGCATATACAATCAAATACGTCCTCAACAAGGCACTTGAAGGCGGCGGCTTTGTGGAAGAAAGCGAAGTTCTTATCCAGAAACTCTACAATATGGCCTCTTTATCTTCAGAGGGTGTTCTGTTGGGCTCAACCCACACGTCGATGTTTATGGCCATCATCGAGCCAGAAGCCAGAATCATGGCCTTCATCAACGCTGGATACCCGCCTCCGGAACTAAAATATACGGACAAAAAATCGATTTACCTGACACCTTATGCCGACCCTCTCGGCCTCGGCGGCGATAATCAACCACGCCCACGCTTGGTCAATTTAAACACGGAGAGTCAGCTCACTCTCTGCAACATTGGCTGCCGAAATATTGATCTCGCCGAACTCGATGAATCTGAGCTTCTGAAGATATTTGTTTACCCATTTGGACTCGCCAAGAATCAAGAGCAACAGGATTCGGAATTGGATGTGGCGTAAGACTGCCGCAGGATGGGAATCAGGCAAAAAAATGGCTCCCCAGGCCGGGATTGAACCGACGACACGCGGATTAACAGTCCGCTGCTCTACCGACTGAGCTACTGGGGAACGCACGAGGGTATAGATTTTCGCGGAATGAAGGTCAAGCTCACGCGCCAAAAAAAAAGGGCTTATGGAATAAGCCCTTCGCCCTTCAAAACATCACTCTTGCCCCAAGCGAACTCCCATCTGTGCACCCGCTGGCCCGCGACGAGCGGATTGAGCACATCCAACCGCTTCAGACGGCGGTGGAAGTTACCCGGGTCGATATCTTGCCCCGAAAGAAGACCTACGAGGAGCCTGAGGTCCTGGATGGA
>JBILKQ010000074.1:0-14997 GCA_044376655.1 Silvanigrellaceae bacterium | reverse complement strand
GAAGACGTAAAAGGGACTATTGCTGATGTCGCCAACATCGGTGCCACTGCGGGAGCTGCGGGCTCAAGCGTGGGCGCAATGTTCTTGAAAGAATTTGTTGAGAACAAGCCTTACTGCCACGTGGACATCGCTGGTGTTGCTAACGGCAACATGGCCGTTGGTTTCCCACGCAAAATCAGCTCCGGGTACGGCGTGCAGTTGTCGATTGAAATCGCACGCGCACTGAGCCTGAGCTGAGGTCGGGTGCAATGAACACAACGGGTGAATCTCCGTCACCGGTGTTTGGAAGCCAGCGCCTGGGCGAGCGTCCTGCCGCCCCGGTGCTGGTTTTCGATATTGAAACCGTTCCGGACATTCCGCTGTTGTACGCAGGATTTGAGCCGCAGCTTCCTGCAGGAAAAAGCTTTTCTGTTGAGAACGATTGGAACAATCTCTCAATAGTCAATCTCATCCGTGAGCAGAGGCAAGTTAATTTTCCAGCGCCTATGTATCACGTGGTCATGTGTATCTGTGCAATTTTTGTTCACCCGGAAACACACGCAATCATCGATGGCTTCAAAAAGACTCTGCCTCCGTGCAATAGCTACGGCGAACTTCTCGCAGCAGAAGCACAGTTGATTCGTGAGTTTTGGAGCTTCTGTACGAAGCACGCAGATGCAGCGCGGGTTTGGTACGATCATGTGCAATCCGATTACCGCATGAGCGATTACCAGCGAAAGAAACTCAAGCCGTTGCCTGTGACCTTCTGCGGGTACAACATATCTGGGTTCGACCTCCCGGTCATCGAACAACGGAGCATGAAGCATTTTATTCCCTGCCCGATTCCCGAGTATGGGCGCGAGTTCGGCTATGATTCCTATCGCTCCCGCTTCGCTTTCGACAAATCTTTTGATTTGGCCCAATTTGTGAATGGCAATGCTTCGCAAAAAATTGGCCTCGATATTCTGGCCCGTTCCATGGGACTTGCTGGAAAACTCGAGGGCATGGATGGGAGTCAGGTGGCCGAAGCCTACTACCAAAGCGGGGCATCACAGAAGATCGAAGACTACTGCGCGGTGGATGTTCTAATCACCTACGGCGTGTATTTAGGCATCCAGCGTTTTCGCGGAATCCTTGATCCAGAGCAGTTTTCTGAATGCGCCAAGCAATTCGAGAAATTTCTGCGGCACGAGGCCCGGCCGCTTCCCTACCGCATTCTGGCTGAGCAAAGCCAAGAATACTTTGAAAAATCTCAACTGAAGCATTCCTGACACCACCCTTCAAGATCGCCCGGCGCTGGTCGATATTAGGCCATCGCGCCCTGTGTTGCTGTTGAGCAGGGGAGCCGTTTTACGCTACATCTGTTACTTAAGCTTTTTGGTTAAGATTTAGGGAGGCAAGTCCATGGCAGAAGAACTCGGGTTTTCCAAAGGTCTGGCAGGTGTTGTCGCTGACGCGACTTCCGTGAGTCAGGTGCAAGGTGAAGTGGGTCGTCTTATTTATCGCGGAATTTCTATCGAAGAAATTGCCGAAAAATCTACATTTGAGGAAATGACCTACTTCCTCCTCCGTGGCAAAATGCCGACACAGGCTGAACTCAACAAAGTGACAGCTGAGCTCAAAGAGTTCCGCGTGCTACCCAAGACCGTTGAGGCCGTGATCGACGCCGCTCCCAAAACTGCACACCCTATGATGGTTCTCCAGGCTGCAATGGCGGCTCTGGCTTGGGACGAAGCTCCTGTGAACCTCAAAGATGTTGAAGGCAATGTCCGCAATGCGGTTCGCCTCACAGCACAACTTGGTACCGCTGTTGCGCGTATTTCGCGTCGCCGCCGCGGGTTGGCTCCTGTTGAGCCACGTGCTGATCTGAACCATGCAGAAAACTTCCTTTACATGCTTGATGGCAAGGTTCCGAGCAAAGAAGTTGCGCGTATGTTCGATGTTGCGCTCATGCTGCACATGGACCACGACTTCAACGCATCCACCTTCTCCGCGCGCGTTATCGCTTCAACTGAAGCACGCCTGACCGCATCGGTTTCCGGCGCTGTAGGCGCACTGAGTGGGCCCTTGCATGGCGGCGCGAACGAAAAAGTGCTCGAGATGGCCGATAAGATCGGTGCGCCTGAGAAAGCCAAAGACTGGGTTGCAAATGCACTTGCCACCAAAGCGAAGGTCATGGGCTTTGGTCACCGCGTGTACCGCACCATGGATCCGCGCGCCAAAGTTCTTCGTGGCATGCTTGAAAATCTTGTTGCCCAAACCGGTGACAAGAGCACCTACGAAACTCTTCGCATTGTGCACGACACCATGATCGAAGAGCTTGGCAAAACCTCTAAAGATTACATCTGGCCAAACGTCGACTTCTGGTCTGGCGCGCTCTATCGCTTGATGAAGATCGAAACCATCGACTTCACACCCATCTTCGCTGTGGCTCGTGTTGTGGGCTGGTCTTCGCACATCATCGAAATGTGGCAGGACAACCGCATCTATCGCCCAGCAGCGAAGTACGTTGGCCCCACTGAAGCGACCATCGCTCCTATCGCTTCGCGCGGCTGATGAGTTCCGCTCAGCAGCCCATTATTGAGCTCAAAGACTATGCCCTGCAGTCGGGATATTCAGCCCTGCTACAGGGTATTCAGCTTTCCGTGAATGCGGGTGAGTCTTTGGGTGTCGTGGGCCCTGCAGGCTCTGGCAAAAGTCTTCTTCTGAAAGTCATTTCGCAGTCGATTTGGGACAAAGACCTCAGTGGCCTTGAAAGCCCTCTCCAGACCGGAGAATGCCGTGTATTTGGTGAGGCGTTTGGCGAGAGGCGCCCGGCAATGTCTATTTTGGCCGCCATTCAGCGGCAGATGGCCGTCGTGGGAGAAACCAGCACATGGCTTCCCATTTCTGTGGCACAGAATTTTGAAGCTGTGCGGGTGGTCAGTGGTCTCGAGCAGATGCCCTTTGAAGATTTTGTTGAAAATCTTCCCATCTCAAGCCGCAACAAAGCAGTGCTTTTGTCTGTCACGGAACTTGTGCCCGCACAGGTCGATCAGCCTGTGTTGCAGCAGCTTGCCATTCTGCGTGCATTGTTGCGTAAGCCTCGGCTACTCATGCTCGATGAAGCTTTTACACGTATGGATCCTGTGCTTTTGAAAAATACGGAAGCGGTCCTTTTCTCTCAGAGTGAAAGTCTGACCTTGATCTTGGCCACCAACGATCTTCTTCAGGCGAGCCGTTTGACCGATAAAATTTTGTTTTTGCTCGATGGTCGGGTGGTGGAATGCACGCCGACCACGCGCTTTTTCACCAATCCAAAAACGCGCCAGGCAGAAAGTTTTATTGCCGGGCGCGATGATTCGTTTTGATTTGCGTTTTTGCGGGATGGCTCAGTAGCGGAAGTGCTTGATAGTTTCACCCTTGGACTCGAGCTCGCGCAGCGATTCGATACCAAGTTCCAGGTGAACGTCAGTCCATTGAGCATTAACAACTTTATCTGAGGCTTCTGTTTTAACGCCATCGGGTGTGGTGGGTACGTCGGAGACAAGCAGCAAAGCACCCCGTGAGATGTCGTTGTAGTGGCCCACAATGAACACAGTTGCGGTTTCCATGTCGATGGCAAGGCAGGTCATGTCCTGCAGACGCTGGCGGAAGGCGTCGTCGTGTTCCCAAACGCGGCGGTTGGTGGTGTAGACCACGCCCGATCGGTAATCGAGGCCGCGCTCAACGATTTTTTGTGAGACAAACTTGTGAAGCTTGAAGCTCGGCAGTGCCGGAACTTCAGGTGGGAAGTAGTCGTTTGATGTACCTTCACCGCGGATGGCAGCGATCGGCAACACGAAGTGACCAATTTCCGTACTCTTCTTGAGGCCGCCGCATTTGCCCAAAAACAGCACAGCCTTGGGATTGCGGGCACTGAGGAGATCCATGATACTCGCCGCGTTTGCACTGCCCATACCATAGTTGATGATGGTCACGTTGGATTTCTTGCAGGTCGCGTTGGGCATGGCCCGGTCGAGTCCTTGCACCGGAACTCCGGCAAGCTGCGAGAAACGATTTACGTAGCTTTGAAAGTTGGTGATAAGGACGTAATCGGCAATGTCGTCGATTTTAGTGCCGGTGTAACGGGGAAGCCAATTCTGACAAATTTCGAGTTTCGTTTTCATGAAGCCCCTCGAGTGTTCAGAGTCCAAGTTACACGATGAATGAGTCCGGGAGAAGCAGGTCGATGAGTTGGTTGAGTTCCATTGATTCTTTGGCGCATGTGCTGGAGCGTCAGGCTCATCATTGGATTTGCTTTCTGCACTATGAAGCACCGCTCGCAGCGCGTCATCCGCAGGCAGCCGACCAATCCTGTTTTGGGTCAGGCTCCGTTATAAATCCCTCAGAGGCACCCAGGATTCGCTGTTTTTTTGCACCTCATCCGGTGGTCGAGTGTTCTGAGTTTAGAGCATGCGACTTCTATTCGAACGCACGCGTTCAGAATGCATCAGAGGGCGTCTTCCTCATTCCATACTACCCACCCGATGAATTCGAGACACCCCAGGCTTCACCCTTCCTGAAATTCTCGTGTGAAAGTTTTCTTGAGCTGAGTGGGCCTCTCGATGCTGCGGAGCCGCAGCTGCGCGCGCGAGGGCCTGTGCTTGAACGCTGCCTGAGTGATCTTGATGCACTATTGAGTGTAAAAAACCATTGTCGCACTGACGCAGTGACACAGCAAAGCTCAGCCCCTGGGAACATCCCGATTTCCTGGACCCCAAGTCAATCGAAGCAATCGTTGCGTGAGTTTTTTGAATCTTTGAAGACCCTCATGCGCGACGGCGAATCGTATCTTGCCAATGCATCGACCCGTCTCTATGGCCCCAAACGCCAAGATGCCGAGGTTTCGCTGAGTGCTTTTGTTGCGCGTTGGGTGCGCTCACCTTCGCGCTATGGTGTGTATGTGGGCTGTGGCTCAGACATACCGGCGGTTGTGTGTTTTTCGCCTGAGCGCTTTGTGCAGCGCTGCGGCAGCACACTTGTCACCGAGCCCATCAAAGGCACAGCGAGAGTCGATGACTCACAACCTTTTTGGGGCGCGCTATCGCTTTGGAATAGCACTAAAGAAATGTGTGAACAGAAAATGGTGACCGACCTGCTGCGCAACGATCTCAATAGTCTGTGTGTTCCGGGCAGCGTGTGCGTTGAGGCGCCCTTTGCAATGCGGCGTGCTGGCGATCTTCTGCAGATGCAATCGGTAGTCTCGGGACAACTTCAAAATACGTTCGTCAGCGCTGCAGATGTTTTTCGAAAAATGTTGCCTGCCGGATCTGTCACCGGCACGCCCAAATATGCTGTGGGTCAACAGTTGCGAGCGCTCGAAAGAACTCCGCGAGGTTATTACACAGGTGTGTTTGCGCTGGCAGACGATGCTGCGCATTTTGAATCCACTCTCCTCATCCGTGGATTTTTCGCTGGAAAAGATCAATGGGAAGTGGGCATTGGTGCTGGAATTACAACCCTCTCCGACCTTGATTTCGAGCTTGAGGAATTTGAACTCAAATGGCAGAGCTTCGCGCAGCGCTGGCCGAACGTGGAAACCCAAGAGCAGTCGTTCTCCGCAATGGAAGAGTGCCAGAAGCTTTTGAGCGCAAAGAATTTACCCGCTTCGCCTTATCCCACTGAACCGCAACCACACCCCATCTCGGTCGTGGCGCCCCTCATAGAACTCACGCCTGATGCAGCACTCAATGCCGATGAGCTTTGTGGGCATATCTTGTTTGTTGATCACCTCGACTCTTTTTCAGGGAATTTACTCGCAGCGTTGCGCGCCCAAGGAGCTCCTGTGGCTCGTGTTGTTTCTGCGCCTGCCGTGAACAAATATGTACGCGCTGCAGTAGCTAACTTCTCATCATTAGCACAGTGGCAAGAAAGCCTTTTGGCTCTCGTTGAAGCAGGAGTGTTTGTTGCGCTGGTGTTGTCGCCTGGCCCAGGTCGTCCGCAAGACTATTCGCTCTCGAAGCGACTTCTGAGGCGTTGGCCCGGCGCAAAACCTCTGCTGGGCGTGTGTTTGGGGCACCAGCTTTTACTCGAGGATGCAGGTTGTGCTTTGCAGCGTGTTGCATCAACGCCCGTGCATGGTCGATCGCAGCGTCTGCACGTGCTCGGGAATTGCCTTTGGCTCGCGCAGGTGTCTCTCAAGGAGCAAGAGTGCACGTTCTACAATTCTTGGAATGTGTCTTGTTCCGAGGCAGTTCAGCATGCATCCCAGTGGCAGGTGTGCGCTGTTGTGGATTCTACAGATCCGCAAAACCCCATTGATTCCGGAGATTCAGCCGCGGCCAGTGTGGCCCTGTGCGAACACCGTTCGAACCCGTGGATTGGGGTGCAATTTCATCCTGAAAGTTTTGCGACAGTGCCGGGCAAGTCACTGCTTGCGGCATTTGTTGCCTTGTGTCGCAGCGGCGCGTAGCATCCAGCCCATGATAGACTCGGGCCAGTCCCGAACATGTTGGAAGACGAGTTGTGATTGCACGCATCTATTCATTGCTGTTTCTTGCTTTGATGGTTGTGGGATTCATTTACCAGGAGTCCTACATGCAGATGTCGCTCTCTGAGCTCAACACAAATCTCGAAACCGACAAACTTCCCGTTGAGGTGTTCTCCGTCACTCCGCTTCAATTGCATCAATATAAAAATGGTGAGCTTGTGGCAGAGGTTTCAGCCAATGAGGGGCGTCTTGTCACAACGGGCAAATTGACAGCCATCGGTGATGTCCAGGTCAGAATTGTGGATGAAGAAGCTGAACCAGGTTTTCGCCTTGCAACGTTGAACACCGAGCGTTTGGCGGCGCTTTCGTCGCGCCCAGGCGGTGCGGCCTTCAATATCTGGGGCGAAGACACCAAATTTGAACGCATCGAAATTCCCGGTGCCGCTGAATTCAAGTTGCGCGGCCACACATTGACCGGGCGGGTTTTCAACTTTGATGCCTCAAAGATGACGTTGGTTACAAATGAACCTGTGCGGATGGTGGGTGCCCGTCGTACGCTCGACGCACGAGGTCTTGAGGTCGATTTTATAGATCGTGGCTTCAAGTTCGTGGGCCCTGTTAAAGGTACAGAAAGTCCACCACCACAAGCGAAGCGTGTTCGGTCGGAGCGTTCACCAGCTTCAAGATCTCGCGGTGATTCAAGGAGGGCAAATTGATGCATCGCCGTCAGACGCACCCGATGTTTTTTGTCTGCGCACGCCGGGCTGTTTTGCTCGGCCTCGTAGTAGCACCAGCATTTGCGCGCGCCGACTTTGAAGATGCACCGATCCCGAACGAACTTGCTCCAACAGCTGCTCCCGTTCAGCCGACCAAACCCACAAACACCCCTGCGCCTGTTTCCCCGGAAGCTCCTCCTACAGCGGTACCTGCTCGCTCGGGTGGCTCCAGTAAATCCGGCGCTGGTGTGAAGACTTCGCCCAAAGCTACTCCGCCCGCCGCTGCGCAACCTTCTTCGGGTCAGGGAGGCTCCTCCTCGGGTTCTCAGTCGGGCATCGACCACAACAGCAACGCACCCGTGGCATACTCGGCGCAGTCGCTCGAGGGCTCGCTCAATCAGGGGCGGGTTGTTCTCAAAGGCGATGTGGAAATCGAACAAGGTGATGCTCTGATGAAATCCGACGTCGCTGAAATATTTTCCAACAAAGGCTCCACCACCCCAACCCGTGCGCTAGCCAAAGGCCGTGTGAGCCTCTTCAAGAGTGCCACGGCACAAAGCGCTGAGTTGCGTGCGGTGGCCAATGAACTCGAATTCTTTATGGGCTCACGTAAAGCAGTTCTTAAAGGCAAACCCAAGATCTGGCGTGGCCGAGAACTGCTTCAGGGTGAGGTCATCGAGGTGTTTCTCGACACCAACGAAATTAAAGTGCGCGGTGCGCGTGGGGTCATGGATCCGGCCGCGAACACTCCATCCGTTGGAAATCAGGGCGGCTCTGGCGTACAACCAGCACCGGTGAAGAAAACCTCCGGACAAAAATCTCGTTGATTGGTCTTGGTGGTAGAACGCGCCGAACCGACTGTTGCCACGGAGTGCTCTGATGTCATCTCAACAAGGAATTCTCGCGTCGAAGAACCTCATGCGCAAATTCGACAGTCGTGTTGTGGTTGAAGATGTGAGCTTTCATGTGAAGCGTGGTGAGATTGTCGGCCTGCTTGGTCCCAATGGCGCAGGCAAAACCACGAGCTTCTACATGACCGTGGGGCTGTTGCGGCCAACTGCGGGTAAAGTTGAAATTGACGGCAACGACATCACCTCTTTGCCCATCCACAAGCGCTCGCGCATGGGCATTGGTTATTTGCCGCAAAATGCGAGCGTATTCCGTAAGCTCAGTGTTGAAGACAACATCACTGCCGTGATGGAAGTTTGGGGTATTCCTCGTTCCGAGCGCAAAGCAATGCTTGAGCGCTTGATTGAACAGTTTGGGATTGGGCATATTCGCAAATCTATGGGCATAGCTCTTTCGGGTGGTGAGCGGCGCCGCCTCGAGATTGCGCGCACGTTGGTTATGTCCCCACGCTTTCTTTTGCTCGATGAGCCTTTTGCGGGAATCGACCCGGTGACGGTCGATGAAATCCAAAAGCTTGTGGCTAGGCTCGTACGTGAAGAAAATTTGGGCGTTCTTATTACCGACCACAACGTCCGTGAAACTCTGGGAGTTTGCCACCGGGCGTATATTCTTGCGGGCGGAAAAATTCTCGCCGAAGGCGATCCGCAGGAAGTGGCACGCATGGATAAGGTTAAGGAAGTTTACTTGGGCGAAAACTTCACGCTCTAGTTCCTAAGGTCCGGCTCAAAAACAGCAGAGTATGACATTCGAAAAGAAGCGTTTGGGGGACCCGCAGGAAACTTTGGGGAGCCAACCAATAAATGCAAAATGGAAGGGCCAGAGAGAGGTCCCTCTCTTCCGCCTGTGGCGCCCCAGTCCCTGGGTGAACTCCAGCCCTCTATTCACTTTTATTGGTCGTTTGAGAAACTTTTATAGAGCTGTTAGCTGGCCGTCAAGTCAAAAGCCGACTTTAAATCCAACATTCTGTTTTTTAAGAAAAAAGATTGAACATGAAAAAAACTTGATCACACGGTCAGAGTGAAAAGTCGGATTGGCCTGCCACCAAAGCGCGTGCTCTGCCACACAGAGGTCGTGCATAGCTCTGGCCCTCAAGCGTAAGCAGGTCTTGGAGCGGAATCCAGGCGGCCTGCTTTACCTCATCGCATTGGGTGCGGCGGGGAGTGTCCTCCAAAAGAAGCCCACCTCGGGGTTCAACCAAATACACAAAACCCCGAATCATTCCATTTCCCCACTGTCGCGTGACCTCGAGTTCGCGCTCGACACTCCAGCCAAGTTCTTCCTGCAACTCTCGGTGCAGCGCTGCGCGCGGTGTTTCGCCAGGGTCAATTTCACCCCCAAAGGTATCCCAAGCGAAGTCGAGGTAGTTTCTTTGCATCAAGTAGCATTCGAATTCTGCGGGTGTCGCGCGAATGGCTTGGTGCTGCTCGGGTAACGATTTCTGCAAAAAGGCAGCGCGCAGAGCTTTCTCGCGTGGGCGAATAAAAAACGCTGTCGCAAAGTAGGGAGGCTGAGCTTCGCCCAAGAGAACCTTAAGGGTGTCGGTTATCTCAGCGTAAAGATGGTCCAGAGGCTGTTTGGGAGATGCGTGGAAAAGTGCTTCCACAGGAAGGTCAGCCAATTCCCACGGGTTCTTTTGTGGGTGTGTTTCCGTGCTAAAGCGTGGAATTAAATGCCAGTGCAGGTGTTCAACAACATTGCCAAATTTGACCACATTCATGTGATGCGCGTGGGTTGTTTTGCGGATGGCATTTTCAATCGCGTAAAGCTCAGCCTGGCTGTGGATAAAATGTGGATATTTGAGTTGCCCCGGGTCGCGCAGGTGTCTTTTGCAGGTCACCTGGACGGCACCCGGCCAACGCTGTGCAAAGGGACCACGGGTTACGACAACATTCTGCAGCTCGCAGATGAATTCAGGATGACCCGCTCCAGTGGATACCACCTGACAGAGCGGGCAGCCGCTTATGAGGGTTTTGGAGCGATGACTGTGCGAAGAGTCCATTCTTCGGCGTCCTCTCTGTATTGAATGCGGTGTGCAGCGCGCGTGAGTCCGGTTGCTTCGGAAATTTCGAGGAGAAACCCACACAGCCAGAGATCCTTCTCCGAGACTTCTTGTGGCTTCTTTTGCTTGGGTGTGAAGTAGCGGGGCATTGAACCGTCGAGGGTCATGCCGATCACCGATTCATAAGGGCCAGTCATGCCCACGTCGGTAAGAAAGGCAGTGCCCTTGCGGGTGACTCGCTCATCGCTGGTGGGTGTGTGGGTGTGCGTGCCAATGAGCCCTGCTGCAACACCATCCATAAACCAAGCAATGGCTTGTTTTTCACTGCTCGCCTCGGCGTGCACATCAATCACCACGATGCTTTGTCCGCTTTGCACTTTTGCTTCGAGAATGGGGCGTACTTTTTCAAGAAATGCGAACGGGTCGTTGTATTCGTGCTTCATGGCGAAGAGGCCCATGAGATTCACCATACAAAGTGTGCGGCGCGAGCCAGGAATTTCAAATTCTGGAATCAGCTCAACGCCCTCCAGATTCTTCAGGTTCTGGGGCAGCACCATGCGGTTGCTTGCCTTGCGTATGGCATGCACTTCTGGTTTGTCGCACCAGTGGTTGCCCATGCTGATGACATCCACGCCCGTGGCCGGTGCAGTGAGCTCGTTGAAGATTTTTTGTGTGATACCAAAACCGCCTGCAAGGTTCTCGCCGTTTACCGTGGCGATGTTGATTTTTGCGCGGTGTTTGAGTTGCGGCAGAACGCTTTTAACAATCTTGCGACCTGGGCGACCAATGACATCGCCCAACATAAGAACACGAATAATGCCCTCCGGACCCTGAGGAAGAAGGGCACTCGGGAGGGCTTCAAAGAAGGCATTGTTGCCTTTGCAAATGAGGATACTCATGGAACTCAAACCACCTTGGCGGCGATCTTATTTTGCCAGGTGGGTGACTCTCTGTTCGCGCACCATGGTGACGCGCACTTGGCCTGGGTAGTTCAGATCGCTGCGTATTTTCTTCGCCACCGAGCGTGCCAGTGCACTCACGGCGCTGTCGTCGGTGACCGTGGGCGATACCATCGCACGCACTTCACGGCCAGACCTAATCACATAGGCCTGTTCGACGCCAGACATATCTGCAACGATGGTCTCCATTTCACGCATCCGGCCCATGGATTTCTCCAGGTAATCGCGGCGCGCGCCCGGACGATAGGAACTCATTGAGTTGGCAATTTGAACAACGACGGCAATGGCCCCGACACCCTGATTTTGTTCGAGATGATGCTTCGCTGCAGCTTCCACAACCTCGGGCGACTCACCGCATTTCTGCAAGAACGCTGCTCCCACAGAAGCATGGTGGCCCTCGTTTTCTTCGTTGATGGCCTTGCCAATGTCGTGCAACAGGCCTGCGCGCTTCGCGATACGAACGTTGAGTTCGAGTTCGCCGGCCAAAATACCCGCCAGCTGCGAGACCTCAACCGAATGCTGGAGCACCGACTGAGCACCGCTCGTGCGGAATTTTAGCTTGCCCAAAGCCATAATGAGCTCTGGGTGCAGACCTTGAACTCCACAATCGAACGCTGCGCGCTCGCCGGCTTCGCGGGTCATGTCGTCGAACTCTTTGGAAACTTTACTTACGATTTCATCGATGCGCGCTGGATGAATGCGGCCATCGGCAAGCAGGCGTTCAATGGCCACCTTGGCAATTTCGCGGCGGGTGGGATTGAAACACGAGATCAGAATAGCTTCGGGCGTGTCATCGATAATGATGTCCACACCCGTGGCTTGTTCGATAGCGCGGATGTTGCGACCTTCACGGCCAATGATTCGGCCTTTCATGTCGTCCGACGGCAACGAAATAACGCTCACACAAGCATCGGTTACGAACTCATTGGCCATGCGCTGAATTGAGGTGGCCACCACAGAACGGGCCTTCTCTTCGGCTGTACGGCGGGCTTCCTCTTCGAGCCTGCGGATTTCCTCGGCGGTATCGTGGCGTACTTCACTCTCAATAGATTGGCGCAGCATGTCGCGCGCTTCTTCGAGAGAAAGGCGGGCAACACTTTCAAGTTTCTCCTGGCTTTCGCGCAGTGCGCGCTCGGAGTTCTTGATGGTGTCGGCCGCACGGCGCTCTTCGCGTTCCACATGTTCAGCGAGCTTTTTGAGGTCTTTCTCTTTTTGCTCAAACTGCTGTTCACGCTTATCAAGCGTTTCTTCACGCTTCTGAATGCGTTTCTCAACGCGCTGAAGCTCAAGGGTCTTCTCCTTTTGCACGCGATCGTGATCGCGGCCTTCACGGAGGGCAAGCTCCTTCGCTTCACGGAGCGAGTTCTTAACAATTTGGTCGGATTCTTGGCGAGCTTGGTTCAGGCGGCGTTCGGCATCGGCTCTCAAAAGTTCAAGTTCTTTTGACTTTGCACGCATATTGACAGCGTAGACAGCAACAAACGCGACCGCAGCCACCAACAATCCCACAGCAAGTATCAGGGCGATTTCAAGGGCGGTCATTCGGGCAAACCTCTATAAGGACACTAAGTTCAAACGAAACCATAGCGCAAAACGCAAAAAAAAACGACCCCAACAGGAGTCGTTTCTTGCCCTTCGAGAAGGGATGGTGCGGATGGACGGACTCGAACCGTCATGCCTCGCGGCACACGCCCCTCAAACGTGCGTGTCTACCAATTTCACCACATCCGCAGTGAGGTCGGTGTGTAGCCTAGGGGTTTCCCTTCGTCAACACCAAGAAGCACAATCTTGAAAATTAGTTTGTTGAGCTGCCCGAAGTGCTGCTTGCTGGGGCTCCGCCGCTCGCCGAGTCGGCCGAACTTGTGTCGCTTTTTGAGGAATCTGCTGAACCCGCGCTGTCTGTCGGGGTGTTGGTTGAGGCGACCGAGGAGCCGCCAGGGTTGCTTCCCTTATAATCAGTGACGTACCAACCCGAACCCTTCAGTGCGAAGCTGGTTTGGCTCACCATCTTTTCAATGGGAGAAGCGCATTTCTCGCAAGTCGTGGGCAGTGGGTCGCTGTGCCGCAGGAGGTGCTCCTCAACGTTGTTGCAGCTTGAATTTGTGCATTTGAATTCGTAGATCGGCATACAAAATCCTCAATTCTCAGAGCCTTAGACGAAACTGTAGGCCTTTGGAACGATTGCATTCACCGGCCCTTGCGGCTTGGCGCTCGAAAATGTGTCCGGGAAGGGCAGAATGTCAAGACAAACCCCAGGATCGCCTGCCGCTGGCGGTTGCATTTCACTCATGCTACAGCTGGAAATGACGATATTTTCGTCGGAGGGGGGTGACTTGGCTTCGACGGAGAGAGATGAACGTCAGGTGCATGCAGGGGTTGGTTACAGCGCTCCTTAAACCGTTGTGGCAGCCAGAAATGGCAATGATTACGCTCTCGCAGCCTAATTAATGGCAGCGCAGCGACCGACAGTGCGGCAGCACGTGCATTGCGGAAGCTGTAAAGTTACGTGCGGGTTTCGTTGGGTCTTCTGTTCGTAGACTCACAAACCTATTAATCGGACTGGTTCCGTCACCGTGGGGGCCCTCAAGCACGGCGGAATAAGATTAGTAGAGGGAGAAGCATGTGGTCGCCGAGCGCAGATTCCTTTTCGGACCCGGGTTCAATTCCCGGCACCTCCACCATTAACTCCAAAACCCACTGTTATCAGTGGGTTTTTTGTTGAAAAAATCGTCCGTGCGACAAGTTGCGACAAAAGAGCTTTTAACGGGGCATGCTACTAGCCAGAGCATTTTCATTAATTGCTGTCGAATGTTCGTTCCGTGAATTTGCACTCAGCCCAATATTTCGAATGTTCGCCAGAACATTCGAAGTAGCCTGAGAATTTCGAATTGGATGTTACACGAAATGAGGACTTGGGATTCCCGTTCTACGTGGGACAAACTCCAAATTAAGAAGTCAGACAGACACTCTGACCAGATCAGTCATTCACCGCGGCGCGCACAACATTTACGGAATGAGTTTGATTATGTTTTCAACTCCAATGTGCGCTGCACATACCGCAAACTGTCAGTCGTGATTGGCGACCGCAAGTCTAGGCCGAATTAAGCACATTGCGCTTTGAATCCTTCCGAAAAAGCCACCTCAGCTGGCCCTCTGAACCCAACTTTTGCTTTGGTCGGTGTCCGATTTTTTCTCAATTTTCCATCTTCTTCGGTCAACCTCACCAGATTCCAACTCATCCCGAGATGCAGGGGGGTGAAAACGGCAAACCTTAGCGAGGCAGGCGCAACGGACGTCCGCGGTATAGCATTGGCGCACTAGTCGTAAGGTGGTAAATAGTGGACTATACGGAGACGTGACTGAGTGGTCGAAAGCGCCTCACTGCTAACGAGGTAGGGTCTAAAAGCTCTCCAGGGTTCGAATCCCTCCGTCTCCGCTTCGCTCCGGCGGGAAGCTCGGGCGAAAAAATGCGGCTCCATGAAATAACAATATACTAATCTGGTACAGTCCGCGCTCGAATATACTGCGGTATTATTGATATGTCGAAAAAGCATTTGCCAAAATATCAACAGTTAACTCAAAAACTTCGTCGCGCTCGCCTTGAAGCAGGTTTTACCCAAGTAGAGGCAGGAAAACGACTTAGAAAGCCGCAGGCCTATTTGTCCAAGATAGAGAGGGGCGAGCGTGGCGTGGATGCAGTGGAATTAGGAGAGTTGGCGAAGGTGTACGGGAAACCGTTGGATTATTTTATAAAGTAATAACGTATGAATACTCAACGAGGGTTTATGAGCAAAGGGATTTTGATAGCAATAGTGCTTGGCTTGGTCGTGCTTGGTAGCGGCGCATATTATGTCATACAACAGCCGTCTTCTGCTTCGCCAACTCTCTCTGAAAACGAAGTGCCGACGCTTCCAACCTCAAATTCAACTTCACAAAATGGGACAACTAATACGACCGATAGCTCAACACAGCCGACTGCACAAT
>JBILKQ010000073.1:0-15034 GCA_044376655.1 Silvanigrellaceae bacterium | reverse complement strand
AAGATTCTTTGCCCGTGCAATCTCCAAAACCATCAAACAGCCCGAATTCAAACTCTGGTTCCGAAATGGCGACCGCTCCGGAGAGCCTGAGTCTTTCAGGGACATGGGCAACGGGATGCTACCAGGACGGCGGCAACAGTTACAAAAAAGAAACCGCTGTGATTTCCGAGAACAGCTTCTCCGGTATTGCATTCAACTATCCAAATTCCGAGTGCACTTCCGGCACGGAGGAAATGAAGCAGCGGATCTCAAACAAATTTTCCATTACGAGAGTTTCTGCGAAAGAGTCTACTGCCAGTGATATTCTGTACAGTGAGATGCAAATCTTTGTGACTCTTATGAGCGACCAAATGGTTGGGCTCTTCAATTCTGTTTTCCCAACCTCAACTCCTTGGAGCAAAGGCATTGAACAAGACGCAACTGAACTTCTCGCCACTGCCAACTCATCCGATCCCAACTCAAGAATTGAAAAAATTTATTCCATCTTCAAACTCACGGGCAACACTTTATGCCTCGGTGACAAGGCAGGGACCTCGGACGACGGAACAACAGAGGCCAAACGCCATACAAAACTTGAATCTGCAGGTGCATGCTTTAGCAAACAACCATAACAAAAGTTCCACAGTTCTCGAGTTCTATGAAGCTCTTCCAAAAGGCCAAATCCAGCAACATTAGCAAGATAGACCGTCTTTTTAAGATATTTTTGCCATAGTCCGATAAAATTTATAGACGCGTTGAGAAAGCACCAGAATGGGGGCTGCATGATTCGGCAGAGCCTTTTTTGTATTTCCATGGTTTATGCAATCGTTGCTTGTTCCGACGACAAGACGGCTTTTGAAACCGGCACAACGAATTATGGAACCAAGAAAAAGCCGAACAGTGAAAATGTGCAAGTAAAGCCCTCGAGCCAAACTGCATCAGGTGAAAAGCTCGGAGCGGCCGAAAAAGAGAGTTTCAAAGTGACGCAATCGGCTGGCAAGGTCGATATCGTTTGGGTTGTCGATCAATCGGGCTCAATGCAGCAAGAAACCCAGAATGTTCAAAGAAATCTCAAAGATTTTATCAGCAAGGTGGATGCAAAAATAGACGCGCGCCATGCGCTTATTGCCAGCAGAACGAGAGGGTTCGCGTTGGACATCGACGCGATCGGGATTGCCTCGGAAAAGGTGAAACAAATTGATAGGGAAGTTGCAAGCAGGGACGCACTTGTGATTGCCGCATCTGCTTTCACACGCTCAGGAGCTACCCTCCCACCGGGCATTAGCTCTGGATACTCAGGTATCCAAGGCTCACTGTTCGACTTCTTCCGCCCCGGCGTGCGCCCCATTGTGGTGGTGGTGACCGACGACAATGCCAGCGGTGTAAATCAAACGAACTTCATGGAAATTGTTTCAAACAAAGACAACTCTATAGGAATCAAACCACTAGTATTCGCTTTTGCCGGAAGAGTTGCGCAAAACGAAGTTCCGCAAAACCTCAGAGCCACCTGCAGCATCGCAGCGAAGGGAACCGCTTACTTGGAGTTGGCCGAGAAAAGTACTCCAAAGGCAGAGGTTTTCGACATTTGCCAACAGGACTGGACTGAGAGCTTCAAGAAACTCACCGAAGGTGTTTTTGTTGCGGCCGAGAACTCTTTCCGTCTGAAAAAGCCTGCCAGAAGAATTGTCAAAGTGTTGTTGAATGGAGCTCAGGCAGAGCCTTCACAGTACACCTATGCAGCAGGCGTGCTCACTGTACTTCCTGAAGCACTCAACAACCTGGGCGAAACCCGTGTTGAGGTCGAGTACCAGCCCTGAGGCGACAACAAAATCGAAAAAAAAGGACGATTCAGTAGGAATCGTCCATCTCGACAAAAACGTAGTCTTTGCCAGCGTGGTGACGTAGCTCGACGGCAAAGACACGCAATGCCACCGCAGCTGGCCCGACTTTGACCTTGCCGCCCTGAGCAACGTCAAAAACGGCTTTGTGAAAGGGACACAGCATCTCGTGCGTCTCGGGATTCCATACGCCTCGATCAAGGGGCTTATCCGCATGCGAACAATTGTTCTCAAATGCGAAAATCGTCCCCAAAGAGTCGCGCACGACAAGAACATCAACCCCATCCACCTTGCATCGGCGCGGCTGAGCGGTGCCAACATCTTCAAGGGGGAGTGCGGGGAAGAACGCACTCATTTGAGAACCCGCTCGAGAGCCTGATCGAGCAGCGCATTGGCCCACACAGACAAAGGTGACCCCTCTGACAACTGGGCCAGACCCTCACGCACAAACCCGCGTACGACCAGTTCCTTTGCCGCAAGTTCAGTGAAACCGCGGGTCATTAGATAGTGAATCTGCTTACTATCAAGCTCACCTGTAGC
The DNA here is from genome assembly GCA_044376655.1 of Silvanigrellaceae bacterium. Lineage (GTDB taxonomy): Bacteria > Bdellovibrionota_B > Oligoflexia > Silvanigrellales > Silvanigrellaceae > RFOM01. Next base: position 12,677 of record JBILKQ010000073.1, on the reverse strand, counting down.
ACTTCCGTGTTTACAAGCCACTTCGTCGGGCAAAATACGCAGGCGAGGCATCGAATCGACGCGCGCACGTTTGCTAAGCACCAGGTTTTTGTTGACCTGCGATGCGTTCGTACCGACCGCCTCACGCTCGACGTTGATGAGACCTTGAAAGATGGCCTTGCCCCGCTGACCTGCGATCATCTTTGCACGGAGGTGAGTCTGTGCTTGTGGAGAGAGGTGATCTTGCAGTGGCTCGTAATCAACAATTGCATTCCCTGATGCCACAATCGCAGTTCCACACTGAGCAGTGGCACCCTCGCCCTCTGGAGTCACATTGCTCACCACCCGCACAAGCGCGGTTGGAGCAAAAACCGACGCATCAAAGAATTGAGCGCGGGAGGCGAGTTTCACCTTACGTTCAAGCAGCATCTGACCTTCATTTTGATCAACCGAGCCGAGGTGAGCCCACAGTTGAGTCACGCGGGCGTCACGACCCAAGCGCAACGTCACCCGATGGTGGGCGAATGGAGATGCACCGTGCAGCACAGCAATTTCTGCTTGGGCTCCATCGGCAACATCAACAGAAACGTTGGCATAGGACTGTGCGAAAGCAGGATCATTCTCGAGAGAAACAAACAAAACCGGACTGTGTTCAAAACGTGGAATGCGCACCACGAGCTCGCTCGGCGCACAGACCTGAAGACGCTCTGCAAGCGCTGTGCAGACTGCACTGTCACGCAGAATCGACTCCGGACGAGCTGGACGGGAGGCGATTTCCAGACGACCGACCCATGCATCAGCAGCCTTGCATGATGCAACAACAACACTGCCGTTATTGAGGGTCAACAAGACCACGCGAGCAGGATCGATTGCGTCAGAGCTCTCGAAATGAGCTTGAGCTGCTGTCGTTCCCAAAAGCTTGAAAACAGCAGCAGACATTTCAGCCTCAGACAAAACTTTGAACTGAATTTTGTAGGGCGACGAAGCAAGATGGGAACCTAATACCGCCTGTCCGAAATTGTTTACGACCTCTCCCTCAGGAAGGAAAAAGCGGTCGGGCTCGGTGCGACGCCAGTTCTCTTCAGGAAGAGCTGGCACGCGGCTAAGTGATGTGATGGTTTCACCAATCGACAAAAGCTGTGTTTGTGGAAGTGTCATTAGCCGACTCCTCCTTCCATTTCCATTTCAATCAGGCGATTGAGTTCAACCGCATACTCCATAGGAAGTTCTTTGACGAACTCTTCAATGAAGCCGTTTACAACCATGAGCGTTGCTTGACGTTCGCTGAAGCCACGGCTCGTGAGGTAGTAGATTTGATCCTCACCAACCTTACTCACGCTCGCTTCATGACCAACATCGACGCCCTCGCGTTCTTCAATTTCGATGGTGGGATATGTGTCTGAACGCGACTCACGATCCATCAACAGGGCATCACACTGGACCTTGCTCTTGCATCCCACCATGCCCTTTGGAATTTTCACAAGACCACGATAGGTGGTTACACCACCGCTTTTTGAAATCGATTTGGAAGTCACAACACTCGTGGTGTGCGGCGCTGCATGCACGATCTTAGAACCCGCATCCTGATGCATGCCATTTCCAGCAAATGCAACCGAAAGAATCTCACCACGTGCACGCGGACCCATCAGATAGACTGCAGGGTACTTCATCGTAAGCTTGGAGCCGATGTTGCCATCCACCCATTCCACCACTGCGTCTTCGTAAGCATAGGCACGCTTGGTGACGAGGTTGAAGATGTTCTTCGACCAGTTTTGAATCGTCGTGTAACGAATCTTTGCGCCCTTGAGAGCAATCAACTCAACGACCGCTGAATGCAGAGAATCGGACCGGTAGACCGGTGCAGTACAACCTTCGATGTAGTGAACACTTGAGTCTTCGTCGGCGATAATCAAAGTGCGTTCAAACTGACCCATATTCTCGGTATTAATACGGAAATAAGCCTGCAACGGAATGTCGACTTTCACGCCTTTTGGAACATAGATAAAGCTACCACCTGACCAAACCGCAGTGTTGAGTGCCGCAAATTTGTTGTCATCGGATGGAATTACGGTCCCGAAATACTTTTCGATGATCTCAGGATGCTGGCGCAAACCTGTGTCCATGTCGAAGAACAGAGCGCCTTGCTCTTCAAGACGCTTCTGCATGCTGTGATACACCACTTCAGACTCGAACTGCGCCGAAACACCAGCGAGAAATTTGCGTTCAGCCTCGGGAATACCAAGGCGCTCGAAGGTGTCTTTAATTTCGGTGGGAACTTCATCCCAGCTCGTGCCCACACGTTCGGTAGGACGCACAAAATAGTGGATGTTTGTGAAATCGATTTCAGCCAAAGCACGAGTGTCGCCCCAGGTGGGCATGGGTTTACTCTGGAAAATCTCGAACGCCTTTAGCCGCCGCTCAAGCATCCACTCTGGTTCACGCTTGAACTTTGAAATCTCAATGACCATTTCACGAGTCAGGCCTTCTTTGGATTTCGCACCTTTAAAAACATAGTTTTCCGGAACATGAAAACCGTATTTGTAGTCGTCAAAATCGGACGCCTGATTCACTGCCTGACTTGTTTCATTCAATCTGTCTGTCATGAGAAACTCCTCAAACAATCGTCAGTGTGTTGCAGACGCAGCAGAAATATCGCTCGTCTGGCGCACCCAATCATAACCTTCACGTTCGAGAGCCTGCACAAGCGCCATGTCACCGCTGCGAGTGACCTTGCCGTCGAGTACTACATGGACTTTGTCTGGCTTCACAAAATTCAACAGGCGCTGGTAGTGGGTAATAATTACAAAAGATGTGCCATCGGTTTCACGCAGACGAGTGATTGCCTCGGCGACAGTTTTCTGAGCATCAACATCAACACCGGAGTCGATTTCATCGAGAATGGCTACTTTCGGTTTAATCAGAGCCAGCTGAAGCATCTCAAGGCGCTTCATTTCACCACCTGAAAAGCCATCGTTGAGGTATCGGCTTAGTGCAGAGCGGTCGATATTCAACATTTCGAGCTTTTCGCGCACGATTTTTCTGAATTCGGCCACACCGATTTGCACGTTGTGGCGGAGGCAGTAAAGGTTGCGCAAATACTCGGAAACGCGCAGTCCCGGAATAGAAACTGGATACTGGAATGCGAGAAAGAGACCCGCCTTCGCGCGCTCTGCTGTATCAAATTCCGTAATGTCGGTTCCGTCGAGAACAATACGTCCTTCGGTTTGCTCGTACGACTTATGGCCCAGGAGAACATGACCCATGGTTGATTTCCCGACACCATTTGGGCCCATCACGACGTGAATCTCTCCCTTGGGAATCTCAAGATTTAATCCTTTGAGAATTTCCTTGTCGCCAACTCGTGCATGTAGATTCTGAACTACCAACATTTCGTAAACTCCGTTTGCGAGAGGTTGAAAGCCTCTTTTCGATTGTTCAAAAATTATTCCGTACTGATAACTTTGAGTTTTCTTGTTTTGCTTCCACAGGGCTCATTGAGCTTGCAGGCAAGCGACTCTGGACGCTGTTGTCCGTTCTCGTCGAAGTTCTCGTTGAGGAGAAGCTCGAGAGTTTTCCAGGGCAGAGCCGCACATTTGATGCGAACGGGAAATTTGCTGACCCCATGCAGAGCCTCGACATCTTCTTCGAGATCGTCTTCAGATTTGGCCCCCGATCGGCCGGTATAGATTCCTTCGACTCTGCTGATTTGTTCGCGTGCCTCAGCAACGGTTTTATCGCTGACGGCTTCGCACATCATGCTCGTGCTCGCTTGGCTGATGCTGCATCCTGAACCTTCAAAATGCACCCTAATACGCGGCAGAGCGTTCGGACGAGCAAGCGCCTGCACTTGGCAGAACAAGGTGATGTTGTCGCCGCACAAAGGGTTCTTGCCCTCGAGACAGAACTGACATCCCTCAACTCGCCCCTTACAGCGGGGACGCCGAGAATGCTCAACAATAATCTCTTGGTAGAGTTCTCCAAGATTTGGCGTTTCTTTATTGGTTTCGGAGCCTTGAAGCATAACAATCATCCTTTCGATGATTATCCTGATTTCACCCAAATTTTCCCTGTGTTTACGGGCAAATCGGGGCTCAAAGTTGGCTTAGCATGCCCCTATCTCGGATGCGACGAAATAGGACAAGCAAAGTCCTGATATAAAAATTTACGAAATTATTTCAACAAAAATATTGATTGTTTTATAGCTTCCAGGGCCTGATCAACGTCATCGCCGTCGGAATATGCCGCGAAACTTGCGCGAACGAGAGCATCGACCCCAAGAATTTTAACAAGGGGCCAAGCACAATGATGACCGGCACGCATTGCGACATTGCTGCCATCGAGGATGGTCGCTAGGTCGTGGGCATGGAGGGTCTGGTGGCGGAAGGACACAATCGTTTCCTGGCCGGTGCCCGGATAGAAGACCTGTATTCCAGGGATCTCATTGAGCTGTTCCGCAAAACGTGCAGCAAGTGCGGCAGCATGTGCGTGAATTCGCGCCCGACCAACCTCTTCAAGCCAGTCTAGGGCAGTGGCCAAACCGATAGCTTCAACAATGGGTGGGGTCCCCGCCTCAAGCTTGGCTGTGCCTGTGGCCCATGTTGATTCCTCAAGCGTGACCGAACTGATCATGCCACCACCCGTAAGCAGCGGAGGCAGTTCATCTAAAAGATTGGGACTGAGCACGAGAACACCGATTCCCGTGGGGCCATAGAGTTTGTGACCACTGAAGGCAATCGCATCTACGCCCAAATCGAATGGATTTTCCTCAAAACAGGTCATGCTCTGGGCGCAGTCGAGCACAACCACCGCACCCACTTTCTTGGCCATAGCAGCAATTTCAGCAACCGGATTGACCTGCCCCAAAACGTTACCAACGTGAGCCAATGAGACCACCGCGGTGTTCTTGGAAATGAGTTTCGCGGCTGCGGCAAGATCGAGACGAAGATCTTTACCGACGGTTCCAGCGAGCGGGATATACGCAATCTCGCATTCTGTTTTCAGAGCCGACTGCTGCCAAGGTACCAAATTGGCATGGTGCTCAATCGCAGTGATGACGATGCGCTTTTCGAAGGTCAAGCGCGTTTCGCTCAGGCCGTGTGCAAGAATGTTCAGTGACTCGGTGGTTCCCCGCGTAAACACCACTTGAGATGCTGCAACACCCTTTCCAATAAAGCGAGCCACACGAGCACGGGCGGCCTCATATTGCTCCGAAGCACGAACAGAGAGTGCATATGCACCACGGTGAACGGAACCATAGTCACGGCTCATGAACTCAACAACGCGATCGATAACCGCTTGAGGCTTGTGTGTTGAAACGGCTGAATCAAGGTAACAAAGCGGCCTGACAACACCGTCGGCGCAGTGGCGAACGTTGTGCGAAAATACGGGAAACTCAGACCTCAAAGACGCGCCAAGCTTTTTCATCAGTGCTCCAGAAAGTCGTGTCAGCCCGCTTCAATCGTTTAACTTTCGAAGCGAGACTCAGCGCTGTGTGGGGTAGCAAATGCAAAACCCCCTCGCAACCTATTCCAGGAAGCGAAGGGGTACCAAACAGATACCGAAAAAATCTGTTTACGAGCCTTGCACAAGTCCAAAGACCGGACGTGAATTAGATGAAGACTGTCCCTTTGGACGCTGTTCCATCAGGTCGACAGGGTCGAGTCCCTTGGCCACGATGCGCCCTTCAGCTTCAGCCAACATTTTAGCGAGCGTGCAGCTCTTAAGTTGGTTCACAATGGCAGACGACACAGACTCCCACGCAGGTTCCGTGATGCACTCAGTCGCGTAAGCCAGGTGCTCTTCCGGGTTGTGGGGGCCGGCCGAGTAAGGCTCATCTTCAACAGACATAACAACGTCCCAGACCGAGATTTCATCTGCCTCGAGAGCAAGGTGGTATCCACCCTCACGACCGCGGAGGCTTTGAATCAGTCCGCTGTTGCGGAGTCTCATTAGAATCTGGTCCATGTAGTCCGTTGGAATGCCCTGTCGGAGAGCAATATGACGACGCTGAACCGGGCCAACCCTGTGGTGGTACGCGATGTCCATCAACGCCTTCAGGCCAAATCTAGTTTTCGCTGTAATATTCATAACTTTCTCCCTTTCAGCAAACGCTGGTGGCGAGATTTCAGAATAGTCTCGCTGTACAACTTAAAGTTGCACAGGAACCCTACACCCTTCCTATTCGGCCAGCAAGCGGAGAATTAAAGAGGAAACTTGTGACCGTTTCCGTTGGATATTTTGCTAGGATTTTTTTCCAAATGATTACAAAAACTTATCTGACACCCTAGCACCAAGTTTGTCGGAGTATCGTCGGTAGCGTCAAAAAATCTGCTCTGAACCTTAGAATGTGTTGATCCGAATCAACTAGAGCGCTGGTGCACCTCAAAAAATGGAAACCCCTATAAATGGCCGTTCCAAAGAAAAAAACGAAACGGAGCAAAATACTCGGCCGCGAGAGGCGGGCTGCTACGTTGGACCTGGCTTGGGTCATCCCTATTGCCTCTCAAGTCGGCCAAAATGCACCGCTGTTTGCTCGCGCGCTGGCTGCACTTCTGCGCGAAATCATCAAAAATCCAGACCTTCCATCGCATTCGATGGCAAAACTAAAGCGGCACAGTTCAGGCCTATCCCTGATTGCCAATCTAACTGGTCACGATTTGATCGAAGAGTTTGAACGCACCTTTCATTCATTTGCAAAGCACTTCAGCGACAGTGACGCTGAGCTGCTCGATTCGGATCAGTTCGTTCGTGGTGTACTCGAGCCAGCCATCCGAACAACCGCAATCTTGGTTGAGAAAAACCCACACCTTGTTTACCTGCTTTTGAATCTCGAACTTTTGCGGGAGGAATTTGGAAGCGCAGGCAAAAGGCTTGCTGAAGTTTTCAAATTTATTCCTGCTCTCTCGCAACAAGCGGCTGCAATGTTTCCTGCGATCAGGGAGCAGTGCTATTCTGCTTTGTTCCAGCTTTCGAGCGAAGATCGCGAAGAGCTCGGTCGCTTTTCAGACCAACTCATGCGCAGTCTGTTCAACCAATTCGCACTTCCACGCCTCGCATCCATGTTGGAGAACGATTCCAAAGGGAAAGTCATTGTTCCCTTTCTCGACGATATGCTGCAGCTGATTCCTCCTGAGGCAAGTCTTAACGCACTCGTGGCAACGATCTGCACCCCTCGCGACCAACTCACTCCGAGCAAGTTCATGTCAATCGCCGTGCGCGAACTCGGTGGCCTGTATCTAAAAACAGCGCAAGTGCTTGCGGAAATGTGTCCGCCCAATCTTGCACGCGAGCTTCGAAGCAGTCAGGACGCAGCATCAGGAGTTTTTCCAAGCGTCGAGCGCTCATTCGCGCATCTCATGAACGTCTTGTCGCAAGATGAGATTAAACAACAATGGGCCGATTATCTTGTTCTACCGAGAGAGCCCATACCGCATTTTGCTGCAGCGAGTGTGGGCGCAATCTATGAGCTTGAACTCAATGAGGCGGGTAGAAAAAAATGGGGAGTCAACACACTGCTCGTGAAGATCCAACGCCCTGGCCTGCATGAACTTCTCGAAATCCAGGCAGCGCACCTGTCACATATTGCACGTAAAATCGAAATGCGAATCACCCAAGACGAGACCCTGGTGCCACAGCTGCGCACTGAGCTCAAAGGCATGTGCGATGCGTTGCTGCGTGGCATCACACAGTATTTTAGACAGTGCTCCGCCGAACTCGATTTTCGACGCGAGCAAGAAAACGCAGAAATTGTACGCGAGGCTATTCCACAGGAAGCCCGTGTTGCAGTGCCACGTTATTTTCAAACAAGCTCAAAGTATCTCTTCATGGAACGCATGCCAGGCGGAAAAATTACCCGTAGCGTGCAGACAAAATATCTCGAACGCCGAGAAATCGCAGACAGGTTGATCGCAACTTATTTGCTGCTTTTGTTCGACAAGGGTATTGTCTGGGCCGATCCGCATCCTGGAAATATTCTTCTCGACGATTCCACTCTGACAGTGTCCATGATTGACTTGAACCCGTGTTTTGTTTGGGATCAGCAAACGCGCAACAATTTCAAGGCAATGCTCTACCGACTTATGTTGCGCGACATTGGCGGCGTGATGGAGACACTTTACGGCCTAGCGTCAAACCCGGAGAATCTGCACAGCAATCGGCTGTATGACGAACTCAGTGCACTTATGAAGACCGATGAATACAGTCATGGAACAGTTCATTTCATGACTGACTTTATTAGAGTTTTGGCTGAAAACTCAATTGATTTACGCATTGAGGTTCAGGCCGCCCTGCGCGGACTCACACAGGTTGCAATTACTGCAACCTCGATTTCTGCGCGCAATGCATTTGCATTGCAATTGAGAAAGTATTTCGGCCTGAAGGATATATTGAGCACGATCTTTGAGGTTGGCCCACTGAGGGTGTTCAGAGTCTCAACTGCAATCGTCTTCCAGCACATACAGAGATCTCCCGAAATCGAAATCGGCCCAACTTTAGATGAACGAGATTTGCGAACTTTATCCAAACGCCTCCATGAGCTCAAAAAGGCAGGCGTGTGCGAAATTCGATTCCGGCGGATCTCTCCAGAAGAACACGCGAATCTCCGGCAAACGGCAGACGGAGTCTCGCTTATCACATCATCTGATTTGAAACTGATTATCTTAGAAAAAGTGCGTCCGGCACGGGTAAAGTATCTCATTGAGCTCCCATCGTCTTCTTGGCTGAGAGACCGTCAGGAGTTCGTGAAGCTGACAACTCTCGCGAGGAACCTGGCCATTGTCGAATGTCTCGAACAGCTCAGACGCAAGTCACTGGACGACTACTGGCGTACAGTGGAGGCATGGAGCAAACCCGTTCATGTGCAGACTGTGAACGAAGTGAAGTTAATTGGTGAAGTAAAGATTGCTGCACGCAGACTCTTCCAGCTGCGTTTTTCATCGCTCTGGGACAATCCACTCTCGGGACTGGGCTGGAACACCCGCCTTCTTTGGCGAATGTTTCTTTCACTGGAGTTGCGCAAAGAGTTCGCCGAGCAAAAATTCATCGCTGTGGCGGCCAAAACAAAGGCACATTTGCCCATAGCGGCGCTGGCCGTTGGAACTGTGCACCGACTGCGCATCCTGATTTGGGAGGCATTAGTGCGCATGACCCGATGGCGGCTGCTCAAACGCAAATTCTCGATGAGTCTCTTGCCAATCAGTATCGACAAGCTCGAGTCTATCGTGCTGCACAACCTGGGTCGACCTAGCCCAGAATTTCGCACGCCACGACGAAGCCCTCGTGACGCCTCACGTTGAAGGCACCGTCGCTAAGCAGCAGATACTGTCCTTTGATCCCCAAGATCTCCGAGGAAATCGAAGGAGCCTTCTCCAGATTCAAAGAAGCTATTTTTTCCGGGATGGGATTCCAGAGTGGGAACTCGATCTCGACCACTGTTGCCGTCTCGAGAAGCTCGATGTCGGCGGCGTGGGACAATCCAGGAGGACAAGGAGCCAAGTGCTTCTGGGTATCCGGCGAGCCTAACTGTGACCTCAGAAACTCCAACGCCTCTTGACGCCCATTCTCAAAATCACCAGCCCCGAGCCGGGAATTGCCGCTTTTGAGCATCTTCAACCAATGGCTTTTGTCCGCAAACCTCTGTGACAAAAGATGTTCGAGCATTCCAGCCTGATGCCGTGAACCAACCTTGGCAAGAAGAACCGCCATGGTTGCGCCTTGGTCAATCCACCGGGTGGGGACCTGATTGCATCGAGTGATGCCGACTTTAAGTTTGTCGGTGAAGGCCAAGTAGACATAATGGCCTTGGTAGCAAAATTCCTTACCCCACTCCGGTTCGCGGCAGGTTCCTGCCGCATAGTGGCACTGGACAGGGTTCAGAAGACAACGATCGGCTTGAGCAGATTTTTGGAAGCAGGGATAACAGCAGCCGTCGAACAGTTTCTTGGTTTCCCGATCACAAATCGTACAGCGGAAACTCCCGTCGTGCCGAAGCACGAGACGCTTCCCCTTGGACACGGTGGCGCCGCCCAGTTTGTATTCGGGGGCTATCCGGACGGGTTTGGGCGCAGCCGATGTGCGCCGCTCTAGGTGGTGAGCCAATGTTAAAAATTGCTCATTAGTATAGCTCTCGAGACCCACCTTCATCTTTTCGAGCGTCAGATTTTCGACCAAAACCCACCTCATTTGAACATCGAAAAATCAATAATTGTAGTCATCTAAATGAATGTCGGGAAGAATGCCAGCGTACATTGCCTCAGAATCAGCCAGGTGAAAAGTTTCCCATTGCGCCGAAGTCGGTAACATGGGAAACGAGGCATCGGTTTTTCACTCTTTAGAAATGCCGTTAGAATAAGCAAAGCCAACGCGGTGTGAAGACCGCGGGTTGGAGGACGACGGTGACTGGTCAAAAACAACAAAACAGATCGCTGCGCAGGTTCATCAAATTGACGCTTGCCATGGGCCTATTTGCGGTTGCTGCATGTCAGTCGAACACCCAGCATCGCCCCGCGCCACGCCTTTCGCTCGATGGCACGCAACTCAGCATGCTTGAAAAATCGGTCATCACCGGGACTGTGCCTCGGGCAAACACCGGAAAATCAGGCATCCGGACGGCCGCGAAAACACCTTCTCAACCCCCCGAAACCGTGCAGCAAGGTCAACTCGCCGTTCCACAGACGCCCACACTGCTCTCCAGCGGTAACTCGGCCGGAGTGGCGCTCGTCGACTCAAAAAACGCAGCTTCCAACAATTCCTCACAATCTAATTCTCAGACTGCAAAGTCTGGCGACGACGACGCCCAAGCCCTCGTTTCGGCTCTGGCTCAGCCAGGCCAGCAGTTCGAAAACGGCTTCGACTCCGACGAAGACGAAGACGCAGCGCTGGTTGAAGAGAGTTCCATCGACGAAGAGAAAGAAGCACTGGATGCCGACTCGGCGCGCAGCCCCGAGGAAATGGCAGAACTGCTCATGAACACGGGAATCGAAGGACAGTTCGCCCTGTGCGAGGGCAGCGTCTACATGGAAGATTGGCAGGGCATCTTCGAAAACCAGTTCATTACGGCGAACAAGCACCGCTTTAAAAAAGCCTCCCAACTGAGAAAAGCTCTGGAAGAGGCCCGGGCCGAGGAGTACACAAAGCTCCTCATGCCCACACTGCCGAATCTCGACTTCGATTATCCCGTCGTCATCAATGACGACGTCATCAAGTGGATCCAATATTTCCAGACGCGTGGCCGAAAAGCTTTCGTGACGTGGCTGCGTCGGGCTGAAGACATCATCCCTCAAGCCGTTCCCGTGCTTGAAAAACATGGTCTACCCAAGGATCTCATCTACCTTGCTATGATCGAGTCCGGTTTCAATAACCGCGCGCTTTCATCGGCACGTGCGGCAGGAACCTGGCAGTTCATGCGTGCAACTGGTCGCAGTTTTGGATTGAAACAAAACGACTACGTTGATGAGCGTCGTGACCCCGAGAAGTCGACGGTCGCAGCTGCTCGTTACCTGACCTATCTGTACACCCTGTTTGGCGACTGGCATCTAGCTGCAGCCAGCTACAACGCCGGTGAGGGTCGCGTGGCGCGCAGCATGCGCGGGCAGCGAGAACAGAACTTCTTTGCGCTTTCGGCAGCGCGCCGCTTGCCGAACGAAACCAGAAACTACGTTCCCAAGCTCATCGCAGCGATGATCATCTCCAAAAATCCAAGCCGATTCGGCTTCGAGGTTTCTGAGGGCAGCCGTGCTGTTCGCACGCGCTCACTTGCTCTAGAAAAATCAATCCGTTTGCAGGATCTCGCTGCAGCGATCGAAGTGGACCAAAAGGTGATTGAGAATCTCAATCCAGAACTGCGTCTGGGCATTACACCTCCAGGGACACCTTCCTCTCCTTACCTTCTTCGCATTCCCGAGAGCAGTTATGCAACCGCAATCGCAGCGGTTGACAGCTTGCCCCAGGCTCCACGCACCTTCTATGTAGCAGCACGCGTGAAGAAACGTGAGAGCGTCAGCCAGTTTGCGGGCCGTTACGGTATCACGCTGGCTACCCTGCTCAAGGCAAATCCCGGAATTCGCCCCAACGCTCGCTTGTCAAAGGGCCAAAGCTTGAAGATACCCGTTGCACTCGGTTCAGGTCAGTATGAACGACTGACCCGGGACGAAAGAAGCTCGAAGCGCAAAATGCGCGCCTCCTCGAGCAAGCGTTCCCGGACAGTTAAGTACGCAACCAGACGCTCGAGCAAACGAGGGGATTGAAACGATGACTGATTTTGTTGAATTGTCTGACGCCGATTTTTCTACACGCGTTTCTGCCAGCCGACTGGCATTGGTCGACTACTATGCGAGCTGGTGTGGCGCGTGTCGCATGGCCGCTCCAATGTTCCGTCGCGTCGCTGAAGAACACAAAATGGAAATCTTTAAAATCGATGCCGAGAAAAATCCTCAAGCACGTGAGCACGTTGAAATCGAAAATCTCCCTACTCTTGCGCTCGTAAAAGACGGCAAGATTGTTGCGTCGCTTTGCACGACACGTGAAGAGAGCTTGCGTGATTTCCTGAAAGAGAACGGCGTCCACATCTGACTCCGCATCTCCGGCCTCTCACAGCACAACTTATTTAAGCACAAGGGAACTTGGCCATGGACGTGAAGGCTTTGCGCGAATTGGCGCAGAAATACACGGTTGAAGAACTTAATTCATTTGTCGCTGAACTT
>JBILKQ010000180.1:0-5073 GCA_044376655.1 Silvanigrellaceae bacterium | reverse complement strand
ACAGAGCCCGCAGTAGAGATGTTGCAGGAGACCTCAGAGGCTATTCCAAAGCCCCACGGTCCCTTTTCTCGCAGGAAGGCCTCCTGCCAGACCCTGCAAAAAGTCGCTAATTGCTCAAGCCTTTCTTTTTCAGAATTAGCGTCGAACAATCGTGAGTCAAAAACAATCCTAAGCCGCACTTGATTGAGCCGAAGGGCCCCGTCAATGGATTTGCCCGCACTTCCCTGTAGCGCAGCCGCTCCACTGGAACTGGAAGAAGGGGGTGATGGTCGAGACGAGGCTCCATCGTTCGGGGAAAGTGCTTGCGCCACGGCTTCATGCGCCACCGCAAAAAAATTAAAACCTAGAGCGACAGAGACGAAAATACGACGCCATCCCTGGATCGCAGAAAATGGATGGTCTGTGTTACTCTGGCGAAGATGTTTGAAAAAACGACTGCGCATTGCCGTTATGTTAAAGAAGCTATCGTGGGGATACAAGATGGCACATCCATCTAAATTGTCGCTGACTCTGAGCTCTCTCGTTCTGCTGACCTTTGCCCCTCGCGGCTTGAGTCCGTCAAGTGCTTTTGCCGCAGAATGTCCGCGTCAGGCAACGTTTATCTTTCGCGAAGGTGACACACTTTCGGAAGTGCTCTGGTTCCTCGGCACGGAGCCTGTGTACGGAAAACGCGGTTGGATCGAAAAAACAATCGCAATGAATCCCAAACTTGAAAAATACAGAAACGGTCAAATTCCTCCGGGCACGAGTGTCATGATCCCGATTATCAAATGCCCACTGAAAGGCGGATGGAAAATCAACGCCAAAGGAGAACTTGAGGCCCCCTACCATCACAGCAAGGAAGTCATTCCGGCAGAGAGAGAGGAAAGCGAAGATGAAGAGCGCGAAAGTAGCGCCGAAGAATCTGTCCCGGCGACACCGACCGTAAAGCCAACAGTTGCTCCGAAAGCCACTGCCACGGCAACACCGACCGTAAAGCCAACAGTTGCTCCGAAAGCCACTGCCACGGCAACACCAACACCCTCCCTACCCACATCCGAAATTATGATCCCTATGACAGGTCGCAAGGTTGAGATTGAAGCCACGGTGCCACCCATCGCTGCCCCAACCGCGAAGGCAACAGCCGTTGCGACACCAACCGCGAAGGCAACACCCATTGCGACCCCAACAACGAAGGCAACAGCCGTTGCGACCCCAACAACGAAGGCAACAGCCGTTGCGACTCCAACGGCGAAGGCAACACCCATCGCGACCCCAACCGCGAAGGCAACACCCATCGCGACCCCAACAACGAAGGCAACACCCATCGCGACCCCAACAACGAAGGCAACACCTGCTCCCAACACAAAATCAGACAAAACTCACCCAAAGGAGACGAGCACAAAAGCTGAAAGCGCCCGGAAGCCCCAGGAGTCGAATCCTGTCAAAACTCCGTCGCCAACTCCTCCCCCACCTGCAACAAAAACACCAACTCCTGACCCCTCTCAGCAGTTGCGCCAGGGCCTCAAAAATTCAAAGGAAACATTCGAAAAGGCGAAGGGGGCGGAGCAGGAGTTTTTAGATAAAGTCAAACAAAACAATGACTTCGTTATTGAGTAATTTTAATCAACGAATACAGGCATTTAACGAACACATCGAGCACTCCGTTCAGTCTCTCGCTCAAGGTAACCTCAAATGTTCTGTAAAACGGCCGAAAAAGCCCTCATAAGGGGGGCGGATGAAGCGTCGGCTGAAATGCCCGACATTCGGAGAAAAAAGGTGCGCAAAAACATTGCCAGTGCTCTGGCGTTGTTTTGCGTTTGTAAGCGTTTTACTTTTGGCCCACCCACTCCTCAATGGTTGTGATTCTTCAGCCTCGGTGAAGTGGGAAAACAAAGACCGTACTGCAATGCAGCAAAAGATCGAATCCACGATCTCAAACCCGGCCCTGGGTGCAACTTACAAGAGCCTGACCGCCAACCTTACAGAAGACGAGCGCCAACTGCTCAATACATTGGTCGGTGTCATCTTGAACCGCGAGCCCTCAAAGGCGGACAAATCAGCCACGCTTGATGCCATGTTCAAAGCCATTGCGAGCATCCGAAATCAATCAGACATCCGCAGTCAGCTTCCCGATGCAATAAAAATGCTCACGAGCATTGCGGAAGAGATGGATTCTTCGCTTCAGAAAATCGCCGAGGGTGTAGAAGCTGGCGACCCGAGCGAACGGATTGAATTTATTAAACAGACGAACAATCTCACTGGTGTTGCCAAAAAGAACGAAACCTTCAAAGGCACACTCGAAAGCCTTATCCCGAAAGCAAAGCGTGAGAATGTGACCAAAGCTATATTGCTGTGGCCCACCTTCTCAAACGATACAGAGAAGCGTGAGAGTTATGCGAGCACCTCGCTTCAACTCGCTGCAGTCAGCGCAGCATCAGACTTTGCACAGCTGACGCAATTGCTTGGTCTAAGTGAATCGCGAAAGCTGTACTTTGCTACACTGACCAAACTCGATCCAGCCGATACAAATTCGGCTCTTTACATTAAGCTCATCAATCGCATCCCGCTCGAGGCCATAAATGATTTCGGCTCCACGGTAGACGAATATATCAAGCCAAATCTGTCGACCGTGCTCCGCGCTTCGCTCGTGGATGCTGTGCGAAAGTCAATCGCATTAAAAGACACCCTGATCGGTTCGTACTTCAAGCTGCTCGTAGAAACACTCAAACTTCCAGATCCTGTAATTCGCTTCAATTCCATCATGGCATCGGTTGACAAGCTTGAAGGCGAAGGCTTTTTTGGTGGGGTTTTCATCACAAATTCAAGAATATCAAACATCGAGCCGCTGACCTGCAGCATTGCGGGACAGGGCAACGATCGTATGAAGTACTCATTCAAATGGATTAAAAACGACTCCACTCTGATTGACTGGACTTTTCCTTCAACAGACAAAACTCACACATCGCAACAATTTGCGATTGGTGAAGAAGTTCAGTGCTTAGTGCGGGTGCTCTGGGGATTAGACAAAATATTCGAAGTTCCCGGGGAAGTTATCACAGTGCGGTCTGCTCCCCCGGTTTTTCAATCAGGAGCTCCTCCCACAAACGACACGGCCACGATGAATCAAGGAGGCGTGCTGTTGTATACCGCAGAGGCGGCCACAGATCCGAATGGTGACGAGGTCCTCTATCGAATCTCGGCTCAGGGAAAGCGCGGTATCATAAGACAAAAATCACTAACAACATTCGACTACCAACCTGTCGTTACATTCGTAGGGCAGGATGAGTTCCGCTACCAGGCCTGCGATGTGAGTGGGCAATGCTCCGATGAAAAACGCGTGATTGTGAACGTTCAGGCAGCCAATCTTTCCCCATTGTTCCTTGGTTTCTCGGGGCCCAATGGAACAGTCAATGCTACTACGAGCACGATCAGCATCAACGAAGATTTAACTTCGGTGAATACGCCCACGTTTCAGCTCCTAGGACAGGACGACGAAAACGACCTGGGCATGTGCTCTGCGGTGTATGATTTCAACCTAAGTGCAGCGGATCAAGCCATTCTCCAGAAGTCGAAAATCACAGTCTCAGGTGTTTTCCCGTTCTGCCAGGTAAAATTCGTGCCCGAGGCAAATAAATTCGGTTTGGTGACGCTGAATATAACCATGACTGACTTCAACACCACTGCGAACTTTGACTACAAACTCAACGTTGTGAACCAACCCGATCCCTTTGTTGTTGGAGCGAAAGTGGTTTCTGGCATCCCAGCTGGAAATCCACCAGAAGACAACCCATTCGAGATTAGATTTGATGTTGAAGACGTTGATGGTGACCTGAACTGTACCACGATGGTCAGTTACACATCGAGTGCCACAGCGATTGTGGCCGACGGACAAAGCAATGCGGCTTCAGCGCAGGGTTCTGGCTGCAAACTTCAGCTCAACCCATTACCTAACAAGAATGGTGCAGTGAACATTACCATCACACTTGCTGATGCAGGGGCTCCTTGGATACAGTCTGTGAACATTTTGCCAACCAACGACGCACCAACAATTAGCCAAATTGCAGACCAAACAACAACAGAGGATACGCCTATTGTTGTGCGAGCTATTGAACTCAATGACGTTGACAACACCCTTGCCTGCCCAACCGAACTTTCAGTTGTCTCTTCGAGCAATCCTTCCCTACTTCCAACCAGCAACGTTGTGTTTGATAACGATGAACAAAATGCAGGAAAATGCAAAATCACATTGACTCCCTCAGCAAATCAATTTGGAAGCTCCGATGTTGTGGTTCAGGTTGCAGACGGCCCCTTAGGAAATGCGCCGACGCTGACAACAACACGAGGATTCAGACTCAGCGTAACCGCGTCAAATGACGCACCAACGCTTGCAGGAAACGTAGCCCTAAGCAACGACTCATCACAACCTGGAATGCTAACCACAGACGAAGATATCTCTGTCGTTTTGAATAACCTGACCCTGAGTGATGTTGACACCAATGTCACCTGCGCAGGCTCACTTGAGCTCGCAGTCTCGAGTGATACGAATGTTTTGCCAATGGAAAATGTGATTTTTTCAAACGACCCGAACCCAAGCAACAGCGGCAAATGTAGAATCATCCTGACACCAGCAGCCAATGCATCGGGCACCTCCAATCTGACTATCCGTGCAACAGATGGCGCGCAGGCAACGGATTACTACCTTTCACTTCAGGTGAATCAACTGAACGATGCCCCCACTCTTTCAGAAATTCCAAGCATCAGCACCAATGAAGACACTTCCGTGTCCATTGGAAATATTTCGATTACTGACCAAGAATCAAACCTAGCCTGCGCAACCTCACTTACTGTTACAATTTCAAGTAATCCTGATTTGCTTCCAATCAATACCAACAACATAAGCTTTATTACTGATCCGCAAGACAACACGAAGTGCAGATTGAACCTCACACCCGCTGCGAATCAAAACGGCACATCAAACGTAACAGTCCAAGTGACTGATGGAACTCTCACCGCTGCCAGAACCTTCACATTGAATGTAAATTCAGTGAACGACGCGCCGCTACTTCAAAACCTGCCAACCACTGCGGTATC
>JBILKQ010000072.1:0-15089 GCA_044376655.1 Silvanigrellaceae bacterium | reverse complement strand
GGCTATCGGTTGCAGAGTGAGCTGCTCAGCCTTGAGTGGGATACGCCCCGAGGCTGCCTCTGTGAGCAGGTTGCCGCGCAAATTTTGCAGATGCGCGAGATCTTCGCTGTAAAGAATGACAGGAACCTGTTTAACAAGTTCACCATAGTAATCGCGTGTGAGGTGTTCGTAGTCGTATTCGAACTCCACATCGCAATCGAGAGCACCCTCCACAAAATTGTGCTCGTCGTACTCATGCAGGATCTCTATGAGAGTGTCTTTGTTTGAGTCTTCGGTGTGAATGCGGAGCTCGTAGCAGATGGGATGGGTCATGAATGCCTCACTGGGTCAGCCGATCCTCCATTGTCTTCAGGAGTTGAGCGGCCTTTGCGTAGTTAGGTTCGCGCGCCAGGGCGAGCTGCGCATACTGGCGAGCCTCCAGGAACCTCCCCCACTTGGCATAAGCTAGGCCAATGTTAAAGAGAATTTGATGGCGATTGGTGTTTGTGGGCAAAACCAGTTGAGCTTTTTTGTAATGCTCAATCGATTCTTCGTAGCGGCCCGCTCGAACCAGTTGGATTCCATAAGCATTCAAATAGCTTGCCACTTTTGTGACGTCACCACAGTGTTCCAGCAGAACCTTGGCTGAGTCGAAGTCCCCCATGGCCAGCTTCACCCGGGCGAGATCCTCGCGGGCTTCCATCGAGTGTTCATCGAGGCTTAACGATTTTGAAAAGGCAGTGTCCGCCTTTTCCAGATTTCCGAGTGCAAGATGACACTCCGCGATCTTGGCAAGGCGTCCGGGGTGGCGGGGATTGTTGAGCCTGAGCTTCTCGAGGATTGGGAGGGCTTCCTGGAGTTGCCCGCGTTCGATGAACAAATCGGCGAGGCCCTGCAATGCTCTGAGATAATTTGGATTCTTGTCGATCGACCGGCGTAGCCAATGTTCCGCAGTTTTATGATCGTTTTCCAGAAGGGCCCGGCGTGACATCAACTCGCAATAACGCGCTGTGTCGCCGAGCTGGCGCAGCAGTTCATCGCTGGCAATGATTTTCTCATCGTCACCCACGGTGGCCCAGTTTTTGAGAGCCTTTTCGAATTGGCGAACACTCCGCTCGACGGGGTTCCCGCCGTTGTCGTTTTCCACCGCAATCATTTTTTCAATCTTGCGGGCGAACTTGAGGCAATCTTGCGCCCATTCCGATTTGAGCGGGTTGAGCGGCTGCACGCATCCCACCCCGAATTCTCCGAGGAAGGTCACTTCCTCGCGAGAAAGAGCTTTGGCGAGGATGGCAGTGCGGCGAAGCGAGGGGTCGCCCCCCTGAGAGGCGATGTCGCAAACAAGACCTTCGCTGCTGCGGTGCGTCGCCGTCTTTTTTTCCAGAAGTGTTCGCCAGTCCTGCTGGGGATTGCTCTCCCAGAGCACAACCACTGCTGCGGCATCGGCCAAAGACGCTTCGGGAGCTCCCATGCGCAGCGTTCCGCAGCGAATGAGCGGCGTTCCAGGGAAAACCTGCTCGAGTGCAGCGGCCATCAGCGGCATGCGTTCTTCGTCATCACCCACAAGCAACAAATTGGTGCGAGATTTAAAGGGTTTCATGAGCGGCTCCTCTAGACTTATGATACCCTGCTAGGGTTATCGGACGGATTCGAAAAAGCCTGAGCGACGGCCATGAAAGGGTGTCAGACTTATGAGGCATTTCGCGAAAACACCCCCAAACTGCTTGATCCTCGGAGGGGGTGCTCTTGGTCTGTTGCTGCACTACAATTTGAATCTCGCTTACGCCCAAAACGGCCACCAACCGCGTATAGTCGTTTCCAGCAGAACAATCGTTCCAGAGTCTGTTCTGTGCGACCTGGGTGGGCAGAACCCGACCCCTCTGTTGCTCGAAAGCCACACCGGTCCAGCACAAAGTTGTCTTGACCAGTTTTCACCAGACACTGTTTTTCTTTGTGTTCCACCTGAAAAAACAGAGGAAGTCTTCCAGGCCTGGCTCGATGCATTCGAAGCCTCAAGCACCACCGGCAGGCAGGTTCAATTTGTGTTTTGCAACAATGGCTGCTTGAGTCCAGCGACTTTGAACCGATTACAGCAGACCCATCCGCGTTTTTCCTTTGTCCGGGCGCTTTTTTTTGTTGGAGCAATGCGTGTTGTGCAACCCGCTCAAACGCTCGTGCGTTGGACGGGGGGAAAGCGTGTGGTGTGGGATTGGTTGCGCGCTCCTTTTGTACCCGAGCAGCTGCCTTCATTTCTTGTTGCCGCAGCTTCCGTTCCGAGCTCTGCCCCCGTGGCATCGGCTGCTGGTGAGGTCAACGGCGCCCCTGTGTCGCTGGGTTTCATGCAGTGGCAGCGAGAGCAAAACATCTTCGCCGCTGAACGCAGCAAATTCTTCACCAACTTCATGCTTGCTGCAGCTGTGGGCCCCCAACTCGCCAAAAACAAAACATTGTCAGAGTCCTTTGGAGACTCCATCGTTTCTCTTCAGGCTCAACAATTCGCCCTTCTTTGGGAGCATCATGGAGTGAATGCTGAACAGCTCAAATCTACCCTTCTGTCGACTGCGGCAGACACAGGCGAAAACATCAATTCTCTGAGCTATGCAGCGGTTCAGGGCAAGACCAGAACCATGGAGTGGTTTTTGCAAAGTATTGATGAAGAAATGCAAGATTCGCCTCGGCAGGCCAAACTCGAGCCGCTCGCGTCATTTCTCCGTTCCGTCCGCAAAAACTGGAGGATGGAAAAATGAACACCGAACCATCACCAGCCGATGTTGCAGTTGGGTATCGCCCGCCCTTTTTGACCTTCATCCTTATTGGTATCAATGCATTTGTTTACATGATGATTCAGTTTCAGGGTGGGCCGACCTATGAAAATCTTCTGAAATATGGCGCGAAGGAGAATGGGCTGATTGCTGAAGGTGAAATCGGCCGACTGTTTTTTCCGATGTTCATGCACGCAAGTCCAGCGCATATTCTTTTCAACATGTTTGCCCTGTACCAATTCGGCCGGGTTTTTGAAGTTCTTGCAGGACCACGCAATCTTTTCGTGACGTATATTTTGGGTGGGCTGTTGGGAAATGCCGCAAGTTTTGTGCTCAGTCGTTCGCTTTCCGTGGGAGCGTCAAGCAGTCTGTTTGCTTTGCTCTTTTCCCTTTACGTGCTGGAGCGCTATCAACAGAAAATCAATCTCGAAAGCACTGGAATTAAAACCAAGACTGCTCTTGGCCCTGTAATTGTTATCAATGCAATCATCACATTTTTGATTCCCAACATCGACTGGGCTTCACATCTTGGCGGCGGAATTGCCGGTGTGATGATTGGGCTTGGCATTGTTATGAAACACAAAATGAACAGTCGCCTGATGGGCATGGTCAAGTACTGGCGAGTTGATCCCGCAACTCTGCAGCTACGTTTTTACCAACGCGAAGGATTCTATTTGGCTGTGGTTGGAGGCCTGATTTTCGCATCACTTTTTAAAATTCCGACCGTGAGTTTCGCCGACCGGGTTTTTGGTCTCGGTGTGCTTGAGGCCACCAACACTCCAACTGAAGGTCATGCTGAGTCTGAGCTACCGCGCTATCGCATTTCGTTTGATGCACCGACCTCCCCTGTCCATCCGGAAGGTCTCCTTCAGCAGGCTATGGCGCAACTTGCAGCTGGTCGCTTTGATGCCGCCGAGTCGATGTTTATTGTGCTCAAGCGCATGAACAAGGTGGGTCTGGGAACTCCCGAGTTCGCATCGCAGTCGACCCTCACCCTGCTCGAGCAGGCTGAGGAGGCTGCACGTAACCGTGAACAGCTCGATGAGGTTTTAGTTCGCGCGCTGACTGGTGAAAACACCTCTGTTGCTGCGCAGCCAGGGTATTGTGACAAAGCGGCTGACTTCGCACGCTCAATGGGGTTCTATTCTTTCTCCGGGCTTTTATATCGGTGCGCTTTCTTTACCGACTTTGGCAACAAAAAAATTGCGCAAGCTGCTATTGCAGATCTTTGGCTCGAAACCAGCCGTTGTGAGCGGCACCTGGTCATTTCTCTGAGAAACAGTGACACGAGCGTCTACGAGCAATTCCGAAATCAACGAGAAGCGTGTTCAGCTCACCTTGATGAATTCAAATCTCAGCTGATTCAACTTGAGAACATGGGATATCTCGACAAAAACGGAGCTGTTCCTGACAAAAGAACATCTCTCAACTAGCCAGGGCTGCCGATGCGGATGAACATGAAAAAATATTCATCGATGTTGAAGTGTATGCCATTTGCGCTCGCCGCTTTTTTTGTTGGTTGTGGTCCGCAGGGGCTCGAAACTCGCATCCATGCCAAGATTCCTGAGAAAAGCGTTCGACTTCCCACTGAACAAAACATCGATGCATGGTGGTCACTCTGGGATAAAAAAACATTCATAGTCGGTGCACTGGAACGCGAGAATATAACTGCCCCAGAAGCCATGCTGCAGGCCAAACAGGCTCTAGCAACGGCTCTGATTGCCTCGGTTGCAGAAGTGAAAGAGCCCCGTGCAGCACAGTTTCGATTGGCTCTCGATGCACTCGTGGGAGCGCTTGAGGTTGAACGCCAGGCCCTGATTCCAGAGACCCCGGATCCTCTTCAGAACCTGTCCTCAGATGCCACAGAAGCTCCAAAAATCCAGGCCGAGCGTATTCAGATTTCGCACTACTTCGTTTCCGTCCCCTCAATTCAGCGCGGGGTGGAAAAGGCTTCTCAATACGGACTTTCAGGACTGTTGCGCTTCTCGAATGTCCTGACACAGAGGTCGGGTGTTGCTGGGCTGATGCAAACGTTGGGTCGTGCGCACAGTGTTGAGTGGGTCGAGCCTAATCTTGTTGGCTTTCTTCCCCCACAGCGCCGTCCCGCAGCGGATTCGACCGGTGCGCTTGGGATTGCTCCTGAGTTCAAATACAACACTTCAATCGTCTCGGTGCTTAAAAGAATCCGCGCAGATACAGCATATTCTTTTGTTGAAAGAACTAAACCTAAACTCTCCTCGGTGACCGTGGCCATCCTGGATACGGGTGTTGATTCCGAACATCCGGAGCTCAAAGATCAAATGTTTATCAACCCGGGCGAAAGCAAAGATGGAGTCGACAACGACAACAATTGCTATGTCGACGACATTTATGGCGTGGATGCGACGCTCGAGTGTGGTGTGGATGATGGTGTTGTGCCGAGGCCAGGACATGCCGATTTGGGTGGCCCTGGAAAGCAATGTCCACGGACGCGCGCTGATGATGAGCTCTCGGCGAATTGCGGCCACGGCAGTCACGTTGCAGGGATTGTCGCAGCCAAACACGGGGGTGACCTGAGTACGATTGGCGTCTGTCCGAGTTGTAAAATTCTTTCCATTCGGGTTGCTGAGCGCTGCATTCAGCCCGAAACAAATGAGTCTGGTGAGTGTCGCCGGCCACTCACGGCATACGATCCTCTCACCTCTTACGAAGTAGACGGTGGAATCTCCGATGCTTCGCAGGTACGCGCGCTGGCCTATCTTTACAATTTACGTGCCCCCGACAACCGCAACCGGCTGCTCGTGAATGTGGTGAATTTGAGTCTTGGAAAGTATTTTGCATCGCGCTCGATGAGTTACATCATTCGAAATCTGCAGCGCAAAAATATTATTGTGGTCGCAGCTGCCGGAAACGATGGCACCGAGACACCAAGTTATCCTGCAGCGTACGACAGTGTGGTGGCTGTTTGTGCCACCAGCGAAGATTACTCCAAGGGCGCCTACGGTCGGGCGCCGTTCAGCAATTTCGGTGACTGGGTCGATGTGTGTGCACCGGGCACCGACATTGTGTCCACGACCCCCGGCAAGACCTTCGATGGTGGCGGACTTTTTTTAGACAAGAGTGGAACCAGTCAGGCCACACCATTTGTTGCCGGTGCGCTGGGCTATTTGCTTTCCTATTATGGGAATGAAAAAAGCGCGCCACAGATTGTCGAGATGCTCAAAGACGGCGCCGACTCCGAATCACTTTATAATTCGCTGAGCAACCGTGTTCCTGGAACCGGTGAGCGGCTTTATCGAGCGTGTTATACCGACACATCCAACTGCGATAATCTTCTCGGCGCTGGTTTCCTTGATCTTGATGCAGCCCTACAGGGAAAGAAACAAAGCAAGACCAACTTTGATTATCTGTCGAATCAACCAAGCGGGTGTATGGTCAGCTCAATCGCCTCATCGCAGCAGTTGTCTTTGGCGCAGCAGTTCATGTGGTTTATGACCAGCATGCCTGCCTTGCTCGGCATGGCATACATTTTGTTGCGGCTGCTCCGCATTGTTTCGCGTGGAAAATCGTCGGGGAGATTGGGGCAATGAAGTTGTTCAGATATTTCTTTGTGCCAGCAATTTTTTTGACGTTTGTTTTTGCGGCCTGCGGCGACAAAAAGGCTGAATATGATGTGCACCAGAAGGTGAGTGGTGTGACTTGGCCGACACTCGATAACGCATCTGCTTGGGGCAAGCTTTGGGACGGAAAGTCCTGGATTGTGGCTCTCTCACGCGATCATCAGCAATTGAAGAATCGCGATACTCTCCGTGAGCAGCTCGCATTTTCAATCGTACGAACGTTGCAGGAACGCGACTCAGATTTTGTGGTTGGTTCTGATTTTCGTGCACGTGCAGCGCAACTCATCAAGGCTCATGTGATTGACATCCGCAACATGGAGAGGACCTTGATATCCGGGCATGCACCGATGCCCGTGTTCGGTTTCGGCACGTTGTCTTTGCGCGGTGGCTCTGGAGGGCTCCAGCAGTTGTTATCGGCGAGTCCTGCGTTGGGACAGCAGCTGCGGGCTTTTAATGATCAAGCGCGTAGTCAATATCTTCTTGAGTTTATGTGGACATCGCTCGAAAGCACACCCGGGGTTGAGTTCGCTGAACCCGATCTCGAAAGCCAAACGCAAGCAACTCCCGCAGAAATTCAGGAAGCGCTAAAGAGTCA
Source organism: Silvanigrellaceae bacterium (assembly GCA_044376655.1). Lineage (GTDB taxonomy): Bacteria > Bdellovibrionota_B > Oligoflexia > Silvanigrellales > Silvanigrellaceae > RFOM01. The sequence goes on along the minus strand of JBILKQ010000072.1, from coordinate 8,154 downwards.
ATGGAACACCAACATCATTGGTGTTGCTGATTTTGTTCCACTTATGGCCCAAAGTGGCCAGTCGGTCGTGGCGGTTGTTGATACAGGTGTAGATAGTGCGCTGGATGCCGCGGGCGCTGCTCTCGATGGTCGTTTCTTTAAGAATCCAGGTGAAGATCCGGCGAATGGAAAGGCTGAGGGTGTCGACGACGATGGTAACGGTTGGGTTGATGATTATATTGGAATCGACGCAACCATTCCGAAAGGTGAGTTCGACAAAAGCCCCGCACCCAGACCAGGGTCAAATGACGTGGGTGGCAAAGGAGCTGAATGCGACAACATCGGCACAAAGAACGCATCGAGTTGTGGTCATGGGACGCACGTTGCTGGGATCATTGCCGGCTATGCCCAACAGGGAATTTCTACCTATGCGGGAGTGTGCCCTCTCAATTGCCAGATTCTTCCTATCCGTGCGGCGAGGCGTTGTTTTGGTCCGAAAAATAATCCCGAGGCACTCTGCCAACCGGCCGACGAGGCGGGCGCGTTCAACCCGGAGCAGCAGCGCGAGTTTGATGGCGGGATCACAGACTCTTCGCAGCTGCGCTCTCTCGCTTACATTCTTGATCTCGAATCACCCACTAGCCGAGGGAAATTGGCCACCAACGTGGTCAACCTAAGTATTGGCAAATATTTTTCGAGTCGTTCGTTGTCGCTGATCTCTCGTCGCTTGATTCAGAATGATGTGCTGATGGTTGCTGCCGCTGGCAATCAGAATGTTGAAATTCCGATGTTTCCTGCGGCGTACAGAGACGTTGTTGCAGTGTGTGCAACCAGCAAGGCGGCAGGTGAATCCGAACCTACGGGGAGCAGCGATCCGAGCAAGGGATCGGCTGAATCTCGCGGAGAACGCTACAAAGCACGCTACAGCAACTACGGCGACTGGGTGGATATCTGCGCACCCGGGACACAAGTTGTCTCCTCCATCCCCGGCGGCAGCATCGACAACAAGAGTGGAACTAGTCAGGCGTCGCCTCATGTTTCCGGCGTTGCGGGGCTTCTTAAAGCAGTCCGTCCTAGTCTCTCAGCGATGGAAATTCGCGAGTTGCTCATAAAATATTCAGATTTCGATTTTCTCTATGGTCTGCTGCCCTCGGGGGCACGCGTGAATGCTGACTTCGAATACTCACCCTATCCAGACGTCAAGGTGTTTCTGCTCGGAGCAGGTGAATTGAGCGCTGTAAATATCCTCTATGCGCTCACAGACCCAGGCAAAGCGCGGCCGAGTCAGGCAAGTTCGGCAATCGAATCTGGGGATACAAGCCAAGTGCGAGAAGGCTGCATTGTTTCCAGTCTGGCATCTCATCACCCCCTGAAAAATCTCGAGCGCACTTCAAGCATGCCTTTCGTACTGTTGCTTGCATACGCCGGACTGCGCATCTTCAGGCGCTTCGCACGTACAAAAAAACCCGGCGTTTAGCCGGGTTCTCCTCATCCCAAAAGCAGTGAGCAAAACTCTCGCGTTTTGCTCAGCTCGCTTGAGCAATGCCTTTCACTGGTTTGTGATGGTCATAGCGCTTGCTGTGTGCCTTTTTAATTTGTTCCATTGCTCGCCGAGTTGCACCATGGATGCTGTGGTACATGTCGGGCGAACGAATTGTTACGTCGCCGTGAAATGGTCCATCGTTCCAGGTTAGATGCACAACATGGTCGTTGCCTTCGAGCGACAAGGCCCAGCGGCTCCCAAAATTGTGAAGTGCGAGGGGTTTCAATTTTTCCATTGATTCACTCTCGCAGCACTCACGCAATGCTTGGGTCAATTCAAATCCATGAGCCGCAACCTGATTTGCCATGATAAACTCCTCTTTAGGAAATGGCTTCAGCTACTCGTGAAAAGTACGATCCTCTCGTACTGACCAATTCGGCATGTATTCTTCTTGCTTCCTCCTCAAATCCTCTGTTGTTGGAGAGTTCAAAGAGCAAATATAGCAGTGCTTTGTGCATTCCCTCCTGAACAAGTGTAACCACGGAGATAGGCCAACGGTTCGCCATTGAGCCTTTTGCCCGCATTTTGAAATCACGATTCAATGCAATCAATTTGTGTATTTGTTGAATAATGAAGCCGTGGTTTGGAATCAGTCGGACACCTGGTCCAAATTCAGATTCGAGGATTCGAATCGCTCTATTCACTGCCACGTCCCATCCGGTCAAATTCTTCTCGATGAAGACAGCTTCCAGCAACAAGAAAACCTTGTTGGAGGAGCTTACGACCTCTTGAAGTTCGTTTTCGGCGGCCTTTGGTAGATCTTGAGCATGAAGGTTCCAAGTGTCGGCAATGATTCCCATTGAATACATTTTGAAGAGCGCTTTGAGTGTATAAACTTTAGACAATTGGCTCTTTTCATCGAGGATGGTGTTGAAGTCCAGGTGCTGCTCAACGATAGTCAGCATGTCTTTGAGAAAGTCAGTGGTTGCAAGAGACCGCGTACGCTCATCGATTTTTAATTGTGGCGACTGGCGCGCGGCAGCCTCAAAAAGACGGATTTGGCGGTTGTCTTCCTCACATTCTTCGAGTGTTTGATCCCAGCGGAAGCGCAGCCCCAAGTCGGGCGTTTTGAGCTTGTCGATGCCACTGATGTCAACCTCGAGGTTCGGATAAAGCGAAAGTGAGGTGAGAATTTCTTTCGATTGAAGAACCAGGGATTCCCACAGGTCGGTCATACTCAAGATGCCAGTTTGTACCAGAAGATCGCCGAAACGAGCTTTCTCGTTGACCTTTCCGGCGAGATCAACAAACAGATCGAGTGAAATTTTTCCTTCTCGATAAATGATGTCGCCGAGACGATCATCGAGCAGAGTCGAATTGCAGTGGGTAATTTCTCCGCCCTGCAAAAATACATTTTTCTTTCCATCTGAGCATGTGAACTGAACCGATCCAGTGAAACGAATTGAGCGCATGTCGAGAAAAAAATCTCTCAACATTCGCCCATCAATATTGGATTTTTGAATCATAAAGAGTCCTGTTCTGTTGCAGCTAATGAATTTGTTTCGGCTTCGTGCACGAGGGGCAACTCATTGAGGAATAAAATGTGCATGATATTTTTTTTCATCTGCAGCCACTCGTTCACACTCTCGGGTGGAACTGTGGACTCCTCCATTTTTCCAAGGAAGACCATCTCAAGAACCTCTTCCTTGTTGAAGGCTCTGTATTTTGGTTGTCGTTTTGTACTCGGCTTCTCATCCAGAAGATCGGGAACCGTCGTCGCCCCAGGACGTGAGGCATGCTCTCTGAGCTGACCGAGCGCAGAGGGGATCTTCTGCGCCACACACAACGCTAGAAGTTCATTAATTTTTGCAGAAAGCTCTTCTGGAGAGATCTTTTTCGCTTCATTGAGGTCGCGACTGGCGTCTTCATAGCGTTTGAGTTTCATGAACAGCCGAGCGCGGTTGAAGAGTGTCACGAAGCGCCATTCGGGTGTTTCAAGTGGTCCCAGAGCCCTGCGATACAATGACAGCGCATCTTCATCATGCCCGGTTTTGCTCAGCTGCAATGCGAGGTTGTTGAGAAGGGCTGTCATGCCCTCGCGGGTGTCGAAATCTTCACAGAAGCTGAGTTCCATTTCCTCTGTCGCTGTCAGTTGGTGTGCAGGCCCGTGTGCCCGCTTCGCCTCTAGGCGGGCAACGACCTTCTCCTCTTTTGCGAGGCTCAGCATGGCGTCGTTGAGTTGTCCGAGGCGCAGGCCAACACGTGTGCGCACATGTAAGGCAGGCAGGTAGTCATTCTTGATTTTGAGAGCTTTGGAGATGCTCGCGTTGGCTCTGTAGAATTCCTGCTTTTTGAGAAAATGCAGTGCCTGAAGGGTCAGTGCTTCGAGGGATCCGGGTTCTTTTTCAAGCCAAATACCTAGTGTCCGTTCAGCTTCGAACGCTCCACCGCGCACGAATAGCTCATGAACGCTGCGCAGCGCCTCGCGATCGACCGGAAGAGTTCGCTCCCGTTCAATCAGTTCCGAGAAGGCTTGTTCCATCATGCCGATGCTCAGGGGTTTGATGAGAACTGTGGCAAAACCGTCTTGACGCAGGGCGATGATGTCATCGCGCGACTGCACCCGCGCAATGGCCACCATCAGCCCTTTAGAGCTCGATTTGATGTTGCCTATTTTTTCCAGGATCTCTGCCTTCTCATTGTCTGGAAGGCTGTCGACGTCGACGAGCACTAAAGGGAAGCTCAGCCGCCCGGGCTGTTCGCCGAGTTCCTTGCCGTTTTTGATAACGGTCAGTTTTTTTAGTCCGAAGCTGCGCAGGGCAGTTTGAATGTCTGTTGCCAAGCCCGCCTCGGGCGAAAGCAGCAGTGCTGTTGGGAATTTGTTTTGCCGCATGCTCCAGAGCTCCCCGCTGTCCACCACAGCTCATGGTCAATGGTCATCCCAAGTTCATTCTACACCCGACGGGGGGGCACTGGGTTGCCAGGGCTTTTGGATTGACAGATGCAAAATCGGGCGGTAAGCGAGCTTTCCCGCTTCGTGTTGGGATGTTTCCGGCAACGCGTCGACGAGTCTTTTGCGGAAGAGCTTCAAATGGTTGGGGTTTTTTCAGAACTCGCAAGACGCCGGGTATGTGGACCCTTGTTCTCCACGGCAAAGAAGGATTCTCAAATGGCTCTGAAGTTCCGTATGCAACGTTTTGGTAGCAAAAATGCCCCATTCTTCCAGGTTGTCGTGACAGACTCCCGCAACGCCCGCAACGGCCGCTTCATCGAGCGCGTTGGCCACTACAACCCCATGACCGAGCCATCCACTGTTTCGTTCGAAGTTGAGCGCATGAACCACTGGTACAAGGTCGGTGCACGTCCTTCCGACGCTGTTGCGACCCTTCTGAAGAAGACCAACGTCAAGCTCGGCTAATTGTTTCTTTGTTAAAGTTTTCCCCGTGTTATCCAGAGCAATGCGGGGTTGGGCAACGAGAGTCTGGTTCAATCCAGTGAGTGTCTGTCTCTCGGTCGCCGTCATTCAAGCACAGTCACTCCCTTTTGGAGTTTTCCATGGCAACTCACAAGTCCGCTGAAAAACGCGCTCGTCAAACCATCGTTCGCAATGCCCGCAATCGTCAGGCTCTGAGCACGATGAAGACGGCTATCCGCAAACTGCGCGAAGCTATCGAAGCTAAGCAGTTCGACAAGCTCGACACCCTGTTCCGCGAAACACAGTCGGTTATCGCTGTGACCCGTCGCAAGGGCGTTATCCATGCTAACAACATGGCTCGTCGCATCAGCCGCCTCTCTGCACAGGTGAAGAAAGCTAAGGGCGAGACCAAGTAATCTCCCCCAGCTTTTGTGCGAGCAAAACAAAAAAGCCCCGGCTCAAACCGGGGCTTTTTTTATGCCATAAGCGTTCTGAGCGAACTGAGTTTCAGGGGGTCACGCCAAGGCCGTCGACGCGCTGGCGTAGCTCGAGACCGGTCTTCCAGAAGGGCAGCTTCTTTTCAGGCACTTCGATCTTTTCACCTGTCTTGGGGTTGCGGCCATCGTAGGATTTATACTTGCGCACAGTGAATGCGCCAAAGCCACGGATTTCAACGCGGCCGTCGGTTGTGAGCGAATCAATGATGGCCTGGAAAAACAGATTGACGACTTCTTCCGATTGCGTTGTCGTGATGTCCGCCTTGGATGCCAGAACCTCAATCAGCTCACTTTTGACCATAGCCGCCACCTTCTTCGTTGATTTCACCGCTTCTGGCCAAAAGTGCCCTAAGCGCGTGCCAATGCTCTGACTTTACTTCAAAGTTGTCTGGCCGTGCATCGGGCTCAGTTCAAAGTTTTGTCATTTGTCGACCCGGCTGTGCAGTCTGTTGCCTGTGGCTGTGGAAAGACGAGCAAAAGCCGTGCTAGAAGGCTGCAATCTGGTTTAGGTTTCCATCGCTTTATTGAGGTTTCAACATGCGCGTTGAGCGTCCAGAAAAATCTATTCATTTCCCCTCCGTCGAAAAGGCTGTTGCCGAAAAATGGGATCGGGAAAAAACGTTCCAACGCAGCATCGATGAACGTCCGAAAGACAAGAAGTACAATTTCTACGATGGCCCTCCCTTCGCAACTGGCCTGCCCCACTTCGGGCATTTCGTTCCCTCGAGCATCAAAGATGCATTCCCGCGCTACTTCACAATGAAGGGGCATCGGGTTGAGCGTCGTTTCGGTTGGGATTGTCATGGTGTTCCAGTTGAGATGCTGATTCAAAAAGAATTGAACCTGAACGGACGCCCGGAAATCGAAAAATATGGCGTTGCGAATTTCAACGCAGCCTGCCGCGAATCAGTGCTCCGCTATACCTCCGAATGGCGTAATTATATGCGTCGCTTGGGTCGCTGGGTCGACATGGAGAACGAATACCGCACCATGGATCTCAAGTTCATGGAAAGCGTGTGGGCTGTTTTCAAGAATCTCTGGGACAAGGGGCTTGTTTACGAGGGCCGCTTTGTCATGAGCTACTCCTCGGCGCTTGGCTCAAGTCTTTCGAACTTCGAAGCGAGCCTCGATTATCGTGACATCCAAGACCCGTCTGTGACCTTGCGGGCCAAGCTGACCGGAAAATTCAGCGGCAAGAGCCTGCTCGTTTGGACAACCACACCTTGGACCCTTCCTGCCAACCTCGCTGTCGCCATCGATGGCGACGCACAGTACTGCGAAGTTTGGGACGTCAAGAATCAGGAAACCGTGATTCTGTTGGAGTCACGCGTTGGTGCCTACTTCAAAGAAGGTGAGGCTGAAATCAAGCGCACCTTCCTTGGCTCTGAAATGGCCGAGGAAACCTATGAGCCGTTCTTCGACTCTTACCTCGATCAAGCTGGTCCGAATGCCTTTAAAGTCTACGCGACCAACTACGTGTTGCACGACACAGGTACGGGCGCTGTGCATACGGCTCCTGCTTTTGGTGAAGACGACTTCCGTTGCGCCAAGCAATATGGCCTACCTATCATCGACCATCTCGATGTGAGCGGTCGTTACACCAGTAAAAATCATCCCGAAGTGGTGGGCCTCGACTTCAAGGCCGGCGATAAAATTCTTCTCGCCGATCTCAAGAAGCGTGGCTTTATTTATCGCCACGAAACTTTCGTGCACAGCTATCCGATGTGCTATCGCTCGGGACTTCCGCTCATGTACCGCGCTGTTCCAAGCTGGTTTGTGGATGTGGAAAAAATCAAAGCCAAGCTTCTGGCCTCCAATGAAAAAATCAACTGGACTCCCGATCACATCAAAAATGGTCGCTTCGGAAAATGGCTTGAAAATGCGCGTGAGTGGAATATTGCTCGCACGCGTTATTGGGGAAACCCGATTCCGATTTGGAAAAATGACGAAACTGGTGAAATACTTTGCCTTGGCTCCGTTGCAGAACTCGAAAAATATGCGGGTCGGAAAATCGAAGATCTGCATATGGAGTTCATCGACGACATCACCATTCCTTCTCCCACGGGCCGTGGTGTGCTGAAACGTGTTCCGTTCGTTTTCGATTGCTGGTTTGAATCAGGTTCTATGCCCTATGCTGAGCGGCATTGGCCATTTGAGGGAGCATCGGAATTTGAGAAGAACTTCCCCGCCGACTTCATTTGTGAGGGTATCGACCAAACCCGCGGTTGGTTCTACACGCTCAATGTTTTGAGTACGGCTTTGTTCGAGCAGCCTGCATTCAAGAATGTGGTTGTGAATGGTCTCGTACTTGCCGCCGATGGCCGCAAGATGAGCAAGAGCCTTAAGAACTATCCAGACCCTATGGGAACGCTCGATGAATTCGGCGCGGACTCTGTGCGTTTGTTTTTGTTGAACTCACCCGCAACAGTTGCTGAGGAAGTGCGCTTCAATGTTGAGGGCGTCAAGGAAAATACCCGTCGTGTTCTCCTGCCGCTCTGGAATGCGTACTCGTTCTTCGCAACCTATGCGGCGCTCGAGAATTTCGATCCGGAAACCGATTGCGTTACCAGCAAAAAAGAACTCGACCGTTGGATTTTGCTGCGGCTCAATGAGCTTTTGCGCTTGGTGGATGAGTCGATGACCTCCTACCAGATCGCCAAGGCAGTGCCGTCGATCGTCGATTTCCTCGATGATCTCAACAACTGGTATATCCGCCGCAGCCGTCGCCGTTTCTGGGAGGCCGACAAAGAAGCCTTCTCAACGCTCTTCAATGTTCTCGT
>JBILKQ010000179.1:0-5155 GCA_044376655.1 Silvanigrellaceae bacterium | reverse complement strand
TACTGCAGAGGACTGATCCCGTGGACGCGTCGGAACTCAAACAAATTGTCGAAATCTTCATCCATGAAACGGATGAAGCACTCTCGCAGTTTGAACATTGCTTTCTTGCGCTTGAAAAAGACAGTACCAACCAGGCGCTGCTCGACAAGATTTTCCGCACTGCACACAATTTGAAAGGCTCCTCGGCGGCGCTCGGGTTTACTGAGATTGCGGAGTTCACACACCACTTCGAATCATTTCTGCAGGCTCTGAGAAAAAAAGATATCGCCGTGACGCCATCGCTCATCTCAATTTTGTTCACTGCACGCGACTTCCTTGCAAAACACGTTGAAGCATTGCGCGCTGGAAAAAAATCGCCTGGCAAAGGTGAGAGTATCATTGAAGCGTTTGCAAAAGAGAGGGAACCCAAGAGCACACCTCTGCAACCAATTACACTGCCTCGCCCTGCGATGGCGGGCGACATTTGGTTCGTTGATGACAATTTGAAAGCAGAACTTTTCGAAGCTACGCTCAGCGTCCCACAGACGAACACGGTGCCAGCCACCACACCAGCGCAACAGCGCCCTGTTGTAGACCCGCGTATCAGCGCAATTCAGGCAGAAATCGCGCGTCTGACACAACTAGCCGCGGCAGTGAACCTTAGCACTGTCATGGCCGCAGACGACGAGGAATCACACTCCCTGCCCGTTTCGCAAACACAGGCATGGTCACTCAGCGGACTCCCCGCACTCAGCCTAAGTGAACAGGTTTCATCTGAACTCATCGCAGCATCACCTGCCACAATTGAAGGTGAGCAAGGTGGGCTTGCTCCTGAGGCTGTGCTGAATGAGATGCAAACGCTCACTCCCGATGCTGTGCTGAATGAGATGCAAACGCTCACTCCCGATGCTGTGCTGAACGAGATGCAAGCGCTTGCTTCTGAGAATCAAGCTCATGAATCTTTATCAGACAAGCAGGAAGCAACGCATCAAGGTGGTCATGAAAAGCCAACACAAAATCCGGTAGAGCAAGCCGAACAAACATCCGAGCAGGCGACGGTTGCCAGCACCGCAGCTGCGCAATCACAGACTCCGAACGCTCATCCCACAACGAACGAAATTCAAACGCAAACTGAAATTTCGTTTCCCGTTTTCGAAAAACCGGACACCACGCTCAAGGTCAGCCTCGAACGTATTGACAAGATCATCAACTGCATTGAGGAACTCGTCATTCTTCAAAGCGTTCTCGACGAGCACAAAACTGAATTCACGTCTCCTCTTCTCCAGAAGAGCGTGAAACAGATGTCAAAGATCATTCGCGAGGTTCAAGAAGCCTCGATGGGCATTCGGATGGTCAGCATCCGTCCAGTTTTCCTGAAATTGCAGCGTATCGTGCGTGAAACGAGCCTCGCCCTAGGTAAACATGTCGATGCTCATTTCACTGGTGATGACACCGAACTCGACAAGTCTATTCTCGACAAAATTGGCGACCCGCTCACCCATCTCGTGCGCAACGCGCTCGATCATGGCCTCGAAGCCTCCGAAGAACGCCTGGGCGCTGGCAAAAATCCACTCGGACAGATCACCATCCGAGCATTCCAACGGTCGCGCGCCATCGTGATTGAGGTCAGCGATGATGGCCGCGGACTTGATGCCGAGCGGATTCGGGTGAAGGCAATAGAACGTGGCCTCATTAAAGCCTCCGAAAAAGTTTCGGAGGAAAAGTTACGTTCACTGATTTTTCATCCTGGTTTTTCAACAAAATCTGAAGTGACAGAACTTTCGGGACGCGGTGTCGGACTCGATGTGGTCAGCTCCAATGTGCAGAGCCTGCAAGGGCGAATTGAAGTCGAGTCATCCTTAGGCCAAGGGACCACCTTCCGGCTGGTCCTGCCCCTGACAGTGGCCGTGATGGACGGTTTCATTATCCGCCAGGGCGAAGAACGTTATGTTCTCGCAAAAACACAAATCACAGAGACAGTGCGTCCGCATGAAGCCGACGTCAACCTGGTTCAGGGGCGTACTCAGCTTTTGAATCTACGGGGTGCCACACTGCCGCTCTATCATCTCGACTCACTGCTGCACGGCAAAACCTTTCCAAAACAGGCAACCAACAGCTACGAGGGCATCGCATTGGTTGTAAACGAGAATCAAAAACAACCCTTCGCTGTGGTCGTCGATGATGTGATTTCCCAGCAGCAAGTTGTCATCAAAAAACTTGGGCGGGAACTGCAAGGCCTCTCCGGAATTGGGGGTGCAGCTATTCTTGGCGATGGCAAACCGGCCATCATTCTCGATCTCTTTGAACTCGTGAATGCCCGGCAGAACAGCCCAACACGGCACTTGCACAAAGGCAAGGTAGCATGAGGAGAGAGGAGGCTGTGATGCACTTTGACAACCGCTTTCTTGTCTTCAGCGTCGCCGGTGAACAGTACGCGGTCGCACTGAAGGCCCTCAAGGAAATACTCGGTCACCAAGAGATCACGCGAGTGCCGTTCACTCCGGACGACCTGTTGGGGGTTTTGAACCTGCGCGGACAAGTCGTCTCCGTTGTTGATCTGCGTGCACGCTTCGGGCTGCCTGCAGGTGTTAAATCTACTGAGATCTCCATAATGATTTTGGAACACAACAAAGACCTGTTGGGGCTTTGGGTGGATAGCGTCGATTTCGTTGTGAATATTGCTCCTGAGCAACTCGAACCGCCGCCACAGTTCAGCAACGACAGTCTGAACAACTATGCCCAAGCCGTGGCACGCCTTGAACGCCAACTGATTGTCATCCTGAGTTCAGAAAAACTTTTTTCGTTCGAAGAATCTGGTGTGTCGCCGCAGCAAGGAGTGCCTGCGGCCATGGCTTGAGGTTGAACATGAGAAACTGGAGCTTCAACAAGAAAGTTCTTCTGGTGGGTCTGATTTTTGCAGCCACCTCGCTCGGCATAGCCATGCTGGGAGTGCTTGGGCTCTCGCGTCTTGAGCGCACACTGGATCTTTATGACACGGGGTTTGATGTTGAATGGGCCGTTGATGCGATTGAAAGAGCTCCCCTTGAAATCCGCGGTCTTGAAGCCGGTGCCATTCTTGAAACCTACACCGAGAGTGTTGGCGTCTACCCCAAACGCATTGCCGATCTTTACAACGACTGGGACTCCTCAATTTCCACCCTTGCTCTGAAAAGCAACTCCGTTGCTCGCAAAGAGCAGCTCGAAGAATTGCGCAAGTTGCTCGGAAAACGAAAAGAGGTGAGTGAAAAAGTACTGAAGTTGGCTCTCGAGGGCGACAGTGAGTCTGCCTTCAGCGTCCATAATCCTGATGAAGAGCCGACGAAATCCCTTGAAGAGAAAATCGACAAAATCGTCGCTGATGTTTCAGCAGGTGAACGCGCTGCACTGAGTGGTTTCCGCAGAGAAGCCACCTCTCAGGGCAAAACCTGGATTTACTGGATGTCGCTCATTTCGCTCGTTGGCTTCGGTGCTGGCATGCTGCTTGCAAACGGCATCATGATCACGATGAACAAGAGCCTCAACCGGGTTGCAGAAAACCTGTTCGATTCAGCCAACCAATTGATGGGCGCGTCGCATCAGATCGCGGTTTCAAGCACGCACCTCTCCCACTCGGCAGCAACACAAGCTTCTTCGCTTGAAGAAACCGCCGCATCCATGGAGGAAATCACTTCCATGGTAGGAGTCACCGCGGCTAATGCGCGCAAGACCTCAGAGGTTGCAGTTTCAAGCTTGGAGCAAGCCCAAAAAGGCAAGGCCGTGGTTGAGAACATGACGCAGGCTATGGACGACATCAATCGCAGCAACAACGACATCATGTTGCAGATTTCTGCAAGCAATCAGCAGATTGAAGAAATCATCAAGGTCATCGCGGAAATTGGCGACAAAACCAAAGTCATCAACGATATCGTTTTCCAGACCAAACTGCTGTCTTTCAATGCTTCGGTGGAGGCCGCTCGTGCAGGAGAACATGGCAAGGGCTTCGCTGTGGTTGCAGAGGAAGTTGGTAACCTGGCACAGATGAGCGGAAATGCATCCAAGGAAATTTCCGCCATGCTCGACAACAGCCTGCACAAAGTCGAACGCATTGTTGATGAAACTCAGCAGAAGGTCGAAAAACTAATTGCAGTGGGACGGGTGAAGGTCGAGACTGGGTCCGCGATTGCTGCGCAGTGCAGTGTGGTGCTTACAGATCTTGTTGCCAACTTTGCAAATGTTTCTCGCATGGCGAACGAAATAAGCGAGGCCTCCAGCGCTCAGTCGGTCAACATTGCCGAAATCAACAGAACCATGGCACAACTCGAGCAGATCACGCAGAAAGAGGCGACAAGCTCAGAGGGATATGCTGCTGCAGCCGAAGAACTCTCAGCACAGGCAGAAAGTCTTCGCGGAATCGTGCGCAATCTTATGACTGTGGTGAAAGGTGGTCCGGTATCCGGAGGGCGTGCGCGCCGGCTCAACGAGGATGAAGAGCGCGGCACAGACGGCTTGGAACAGCTCGAACTCCAACCTCCCCAGGCAATCGCTGAAAAGCCCAGGCTGCACGCGGTGCAAGGTAAAAATGCGAAGCCAACAAAGCGCAGTCGCCCCACTCAGGCACGCCGCAGCGGAGAAGAAATTTTGCGCAAGGCTGCAGGGGCAGAGGACATCCCGCTCGACATCGATCCGCGCTTTCATGAAAATTGAAAGTTAAAATCTTATCCTGTTTTGCGGCGCTTGCGTGCGCGGCGCTCAACTCCGGGTTCAGCATCCGCCACTGCGGTCGGCGCTGAAATCGCTGCTGGTTCTGGATTTTGGGTGGCCTCTTCTTGCTCTTGTTCTTGCTCAACAGCAACAAACTCTTCGTCCTCGAGCAGAATCTCGAAAGCGCGCTTCCACTCCTGGGTGATCTCGAGAAACTCAGGTCGCTGCTGGACTTCTCGAAAGGCTCTGAGCCACCCCGTGACCACGGCGTTTTCCTTGTTCGCTGATTGGGTGAAACCGATGCTGTGTACGCGGGTCGGAAGCGATACATCAAGAAACGCAGCCAGTCCCAATTCGGCATCGAAGCCCAGAATTTCTGCGAACTGTCCAGAAATAGACCAAATCAGCTGGGAGAGGTCCTCGGGCTCATCAACCGCCTTGAGCATCTGCTCCACTGAGCGGCATTGAGAATTGTCGAGCAAGCGTTCGAATTCAC
>JBILKQ010000071.1:0-15250 GCA_044376655.1 Silvanigrellaceae bacterium | reverse complement strand
TGGACGGAACGTCCCGGTGCGCAGCGGCATATCTTTTTGTGTTGTCTCAGTGCTGTCCTTGCTGCCCCTTTAGGGCTTTATCTTGCTCTGCAGCGTTTTCCGAATCTGCCTACGGCACCTCTATTGATTGCGCTTCTCATCTTAACGTCGTCTTTATTGGCGGTTATAGACGCTGGCTGCGAGCGTTTGTTTCGTCCAAGATCCTGAAAAGATTTGAAGTTGATATTCGGCCTTAATCCAAAGATTTATCCGCTGTTTTTTCTGTTGTTTGTTGACATTGAATTTTGATAACAGCTCCTGCTGGGCGATTCACCCCGGAGGGACTTATGAAGAAGAATATATTTGTTTTGGCCTTAACGCTTGCGAATGTTGCAGCGTCGCAACAGGCTTTTGCATTCCGAAAATTTATCGATCAATTTTCCGAACATTACTCGGCCAACCAAATCTCAACTGAAAATCTGACCAACGAACAGACCTGTGGTTTGTGTCATGTGCGCGCAGGCGGTGGTGGCAAGAGAACTCCCTACGGTGAAGATTTTCGAAATGTATCGCTGGGAGAGGGGAGCGGATTTCCAGGAATTGAATTCCTTGACAGCGACAAAGACGGATTTGTCAATCTTGAAGAAATCTTTCTCCAAACTGCGCCAGGGAAACCAGAAAGTGTTCCAGCAGGGCGGATTAGCTTGGAGCTGAAAGATGCAACGTCGCTTGCTGTGCGTTCAGCTGTGGGTTGCTCTGTTCTCAAGTTGAAGGCTTTCGGCTTTTCCTTTGAGAATGGCTCGAGTGAGCTTGAGCTTGTGAATGCTCAGGCAGAAACACAAATCAAGGTAAGCGGCAACACAGGTGCAATCCTTGCTCGCTGTGACGCTGAAAAACTCACTGGTTCACTGCAGCGCTAAGAACTGCCGTTACAACCCATGCCGCTTTTCATTTGCAGCGAGTCAAAATCTTTGAAGTGATGGCAAGATTCGCCGGTGTGGGTTTGCTTTCCCTTTTTGCACCCTTATAGTGTTACACGGACAATAGGCCAGCAAAGATGCTTCTGCTTTCCTAAACAGAAGTATTCTTTTCTGGCGTTGTTGTTTTTTTGATGTGTTCAACGCCTCAATTGCAAAGGAGAGCAGCATGGCGAAGAATCTCAGTGGCACAAAGACTCACCAGAATCTCAAGGATGCATTCGCTGGTGAGAGTCAGGCGAATCGTCGTTACCTTTATTTCGCTAAGGTAGCCGACGTTGAGGGCTATCCTGAAGTTGCCAGCAACTTCCGCGAAACGGCTGAGGGTGAAACAGGCCATGCACATGGTCACTTGGACTACCTCAAGCAAGTTGGCGATCCGGCAACCGGCCTCCCGATGGGTGATACTGTGTTGAACCTCAAGGCTTCAATTGAAGGTGAAACACACGAGTACACCGACATGTATCCAGGCATGGCCAAAACGGCTCGCGAAGAAGGTTTTCCTGAAGTTGCTGACTGGTTCGAGACACTCGCTAAGGCTGAGAAGTCGCATGCTGGTCGGTTTGCGCAAATGCTCAAATCGATTTCCTGAGAGTCTATCGCTGATGGGCGCTTGTAAAAGCGCTCATTTTTTAATGTCTCTGCATGAGTGGCATTAAAAAATGAGCTGTTTGATGTTTTGATAGAGTCGCTCAGTCAAGGAGTGGAAGAGTGAGTCAACAGGAAAAGAGAATTTCGTATTTGCCGTCTGATGGCCTGAGCTATGATCCCTCCGAAAGAAAATACTGGGAAAAAGAAGCCCTCAACAAGGAAGTCACGCGCGCCTTTGAAATATGTCATGGCTGTCGCATGTGCTTCAAATATTGCGACTCATTTCCCAATCTTTTCAGTCTCATTGATGACAAACACGACGGTGATGTGACTCGCTTGTCTGCCGACGAGACTCGTTCGGTGATGGACGCATGCTTTCAGTGCAAGCTGTGCGAAGTGCAGTGCCCTTATACCCCGCGCGACAAACACGAGTTCCAACTTGATTTTCCAAAACTGGTTCACCGTTATCAGGCAATAAGGCATTTGGATGAAGGTGCTGACTTGCGCGAAAAGTTTTTGGGCAACCCAGATCTTGCTGGCTCGCTGTCGCGTGCGAGCCTCGGCATGGCCAATGCCATGAACAAGGTGAAGCTGCACCGTTGGTTTATGGAAAAGGTATTGGGTATCCATCGCGACAAATTGCTTCCTGATTTTGCCGATGAAACTTTCGAAAGTTGGGCCGAGTCAGAGGGGCTGATAAAAGAGGGCGAGGCCAAGTGCGAGGTTGTTCTTTTTCAAACCTGTTATGTTCAGAACAATGAACCTGAAATTGGAAAAGACACTGTTGAGGTGATGAAGAAGAACAAAGTCGATATTCGCTGCGAAAAGGGCCTTGAGTGCTGTGGTATGCCGAAGTGGGAGTCGGGCGATCTTGATGGGCTGCGTAAGCAGGCAGCCGAAAACCTTCGCAAGCTCGAACCCTATGTTGATGCGGGTGCTAAAGTGCTTGCAATCAATCCAACGTGTTCGATGATGTTCCGGCGTGAATATCCCGAACTTGTTGAGCCAGAGTTGCGTGAAAAGGCCAAGAAGGTCGCTGCAGCTACGATGGATCCCAGCGAATTTTTGTGGTCCATACGCGACCAAGAGCGATTCAATACCGATTTCAAGAGCACGCCTGGTGCATCAGTTGGATATCATGCGCCGTGCCACTTGAGAGCTCAGGCCGTTGGCTTCAAAGGGCGTGACCTGCTGCGCAAGATCCCTGGCGTTGTTCCAAAAACGGTGACAGAATGTTGCGGGCATGATGGTACCTACGCCATGAAGGTTGAAAGCTTTGAAAGTTCAGCACGCATTGGCCAGAAGGCCTTTGATGGGATGAAATCGAGCAGTTCTGAGGTTTGGAGCACCGATTGTCCCTTGGCAGCGATTCAGTTCAAACAGTTTGCGGGTGTTAAGCCTATGCACCCCATGACCATTCTTGCGAGAGCCTACCGTGAGGATGGTTTTTCGCTCAAGATTGAGAAGAAGGGCGATGACAATGAGAAGAGTTGAAAGAAAAGAAGTTTTGAGTGTTGCTGAGTACGATAAAGTGCGCGATCAAATGCGTGCACAACTGATGAAAATCAAAGAACCGCGACGTGTCCACTTGGGCGAGCATCTCACTTTTCTTTTTGAGAATCACGACACCATGCTCTATCAGATTCAAGAAATGCTTCGAGCTGAGCGCATCGAGGATGATGCTCATATCAAGCATGAGATTGAAACCTACAATGAGCTTGTGGGTGAGCAAGGTGAATTGGGATGCACTCTCTTGATAGAAATCGACGACGCTCAGAAACGTGCCGATCTCCTCAGCCGCTGGATATCCTTGCCTCATAATCTCTACATCAAGACCCAGGATGGCGCGCGTATTATGGCGCAGTTTGATGAGCGTCAGGTGGGTGAGCGACGCATCAGCTCCGTGCATTATCTCAAGTTTCGGCTCGGTGATAAAATTCCAGTCGCAATAGGTTCTCAGCACCCGGAGTTGAATTTGGAAACTGTGTTGTCTTCGGCTCAAACAGCTGCGTTGTGCTCTGATTTGATGGCGAGGTAGTTTTATTTACTGCAAAAACACGGTGACATGTTCTTGGAAATGAAGTGGTTTTCCGAAGTATAGATTTAAACGAATCTTAGCATCTCTATTATTTATTTAAACAATCGAAAATTCTTCCGTAATCTATCCATGTGGGATTGCAGAGCCTAGGCGCTCCGCGGTGTGATTAAGGAGGATCTATGATTGTCAACGAACGTCTGATCATCAAGAGACTGCTTGATTCCAAGAACGGAATCCATTTGACAGGTTATCTGAGTCTCAATGGCCTGGATGAGGCTTCCTTGCCAGAGCAACTCAAGACTGTTCTCAGCAGAGCAGAGGTTCTTCTGACCCCTGTATTGTCGGCTGATGAGAAAGAGCAATTCTTGCGGCCCATGCGGCAACTTCTTCATTGCCCATCAACTCTTGCTCTAATGAATGGAAATATTGGGTTATTTCGTACCTGCGATTCTTTTCATGTGCTGCGGCTCCCGGTTGAGGTGCGCACAAGTTGCATAGTTGCTTCGTCTTTTTTTGTGAAACCTTTGCTAAAATGGTTTCAGTTGGATCAGCGTTTTCTCTTGTTGGGCTTGTCGGAAAACGAGGCGCATCTCTACTCGGGAAACCAGTACAGTTTCAGTAAACTGGATAGTTTCGCTTATCGCGATTCAAGTTTGATTTTTGATACGCTTGCGAAGAGTGCGCGCAGGTTAACTCCCTTGCAGCGTCTTCGGCCGCTCATCATGTCGGTGCATGAATGGTTGGATCATCTTACCAAAAGCGACAAACCAAAGCTTTTTGTGGCTGGTGATAGGCATCTGACCGATGTCTTCATCCGCTCTCGGCACTATCGCAACATCGAGAGGAATCCGGTTTGGTCGTCGTTTAGTGAGAATCAAGTTCCGCTGATCGTCGACGTCATTCGGAAAATGAACAGACGCGAGCAAATGCTCAAACTCGACAGAGAAATTTTTGGCAACAGTGAAGCAGCTACAGCAGGCATCAAGGTTCTTTCTTTTCAATCCTAGGAGAAAGGAGAAACTCCATGATTCGCGTTGTCTTTAAGAACGTTATCAAGTCAGAGTTGGTCAAGGAGGCTGTGAGGCAAAGGTTGGCTTCCGTGGTTGCAAAGTTTCCGGATTTGCGTTCGGGTCTCATTCAAGTGACAGTGGAAATGAAGAATTCGCCACTGCAGCCAGGTCCAGATCTTTTTACCATTGCATGCCATGTTCACAACGGTCGGTACCAAGGCCTTCGCATAGAGAAGTCGGCTGCAAATTTGTACGCAGCCTTGCATGAACTGGTTGATCATCTTCTATACAAGCTCAACACATCTGCCGACCGGACCAGGGTCAGGGAACGGGCAAAAGCTCGCCGTTTGCTGAGCGGAGTCCTGAATCCGGCCAGCGGAAGTTGAATGCCTCTGCATGCTCAAGGTCGACCCGTCGCGCCCGATGAATTCTCATCGGGCGCTTTTCATTTCGGTTTTTCGCTCAGATATTTCTCTCGTTAGCTTTGACTCCCCCGCATGGATCAGCTTTATATTTGTGGGGGAGATCCACCTATGCAGTTGCCAGAGCTCATCGTCGACCTTGGTTATATCTTGGCCGCAGCTGCGGTCGTGACGGTCGTGTTCAAGAGGATCGGTCAACCTGTGGTTTTGGGCTATTTGCTCGCTGGGATCCTTGTGGGTCCTCAAGTGGATTTTCTGCCTACCGTGAAAGACAAAGACGCCATCAAAGTTTGGGCTGAGATAGGCGTCATTGTTTTACTTTTTGGACTCGGACTGGAATTCAGTTTTCGCAAGCTTGCCTCTGTGGGTAAGGCGGCCACAGTCACGGCAGTCACCGAAGTTATTGCGATGCTGGGAATAGGATACGCGATTGGGCGCTTATTCGAATGGAATACGTGGGATAGTTTGTTCTTAGGTGGAATTCTCGCCATCTCTTCAACTACGATCATCATTCGAGCATTCGACGAGCTTCGCATGAAGCAAAAGAAATTTGCCAATCTGGTTTTCGGGGTTTTGATAGTCGAAGACTTGGTTGCAATTTTGCTGCTGGTTGTCCTCACCGCAGCCGGAACCACAAATCAGGTCCAGGGAGTTGAGCTTCTCACTTCTGCTGCACGTCTTCTTTTTTTCTTGACTCTCTGGTTTTTGGGCGGAATCTTTTTGGTTCCTTGGCTCTTGCGTAAGGCTCGGCATGCACTCAATCCCGAAACGACTCTGATTGTTTCTCTCGCCCTGTGCTTTGGAATGGTTCTGCTTGCAAGCAAATCGGGATTTTCGCCAGCGCTTGGCGCTTTTGTGATGGGCTCTATTCTTGCTGAAACTCCTCAGGGCGAAAAGATAGAACACATCGTTCAGCCTGTGCGTGATCTTTTCGCAGCTGTGTTTTTTGTCTCTGTTGGGATGTTGTTCGATCTTTCTGTTTTAGCTCAGTATTGGAGAGAAGTTGCGGTTATTTCAGCCGCAACGATCATGGGTAAAGTTTTGAGTTCCTGCGTGGGGGCGCTTGTTTCAGGTCAGAACTTGAAGACTTCAGTGTTTGCAGGCCTGAGCTTGGCGCAAATTGGTGAATTTTCTTTCATCATTGCAACATTGGGCTTGACCCTCAAAGTGACATCAGAATTTTTGTATCCTATCGCAGTCGCGGTGTCGGTTTTAACGACATTCACAACCCCTTATCTCATTCGTTCAGGATCGGCGGTGACTGCGTTCCTCGAAAAAAGTTTACCCGCACAGTTTGTCACTCGGCTTAATCAAGCTTCAGCTTCGAGCTTGAGTCTCGAACCGAAGGGGAACAGTCTCAGGCAAGGTGCTTTGCTGTTTCTAAATGCAGTTGTTGTTGTTGCATTGGCTCTTGCGTCAGCCCGCTATTTCCGACCTTTTATTGCTGATTATATCAGTAATGAAACAATAGCTGATTTCGTCGCCATGGTTTCAACCTTTGTTATGTCATTTCCGTTCTTGTGGGCAATCGTCATGCATAAAGAGCATGGCCGGAGGCCAGTCGTTGGACGAGAACAACTTTCAGGTTTAGTGAGCCTGAGTTTCTTCGCGTTCATAGGGCGTGTTCTTCTTGCGCTTGCATTGATTGCTTTTATTATTACGGTGCTTGCAACGGGAATGCTATCAGTCGTTGTATCGCTGGGAATGGTTGTTCTTCTTGGTGTTGTCGGTTTCAGTAATTTTGGGCGTATTTACTCGCGCATCGAGACACAGTTCCTTGAACATCTGAATGAGAAAGAACGCATAAGGTTGGGCCAGCAAACCGAGCGGCCGGTTTTGGCTCCTTGGGATGCGCACCTCACCGAGTTTGTTGTGCAACCAAATAGCACTCTCGCGGGATACACACTCGGTAAATTGCGCCTGCGGGAAAGTATGGGTGTTTCGGTTGCAATGATTGAACGTGGACAACGGCGCATTGTTGCTCCGAGGAGTGATGAGCGCGTTCTGCCTGGCGATACAATTCATGTGATTGGTACAGAGGAACAATTGGCCCTGTTGGCAAATTCAACCCAAGAGCCCTCGCTTAATCTCGAGGAAACTGATGCCATGCGCTATGGATTGCGCAATATTCTTCTGACAGACAAGAGCCCCTATGTTGGTAAAAACATTCGTTCGAGCCAGATCCGTGAACAGACTGGTGGGATTATTGTTGGAATTGAGCGAGAAGGGACTCGCCTGTTGAATCCTGACTCGGAAACGCTGTTGCGCGAGAACGATCGTGTCTGGATTGTTGGCGATTTGCAGTTGATCGCCGAAAAAATCGCTACCGAATAAGCTCTGCTTTTTCCGTGAGATCGCGTTGATTTTCGCTCACCCTTGGTTTTTGCCGTGTCGAGCTGTTTGCTCGAGCAAAAGATTCTTTTATACTTTAGCAAAAGCAAAAATCAGCAGGGGGTGGCATGCAAGTGCAATTCAGAGACAACGCGTCAGCGAGCAGGGCAGTTTTGTGTTTCAAAGAAGAAATTCGCGCTCCCTTTCAGGGAGTGCTCCCCGAGATATCGGTGTACTTCGAAGGCCGCGAGCAGATGTGTAGGGCTATCGAGGTTCTGATTGCCAACTCCAATCTTCCATCCAGCACAATGCAGCGCGAGGGCTCCGCAAAGCGTGAACTTCTCTCGCAGCGTCATTCCGCCAAGGAAGTTATTCAACTGGTTCAATCAGGACGGCATATTTTGTTGAAAAAACCATTTGGTTTGCCAGATCTGGGTATAGGAGTTCTCGAAGACTCCATGCGCCTTGATTTTCGTCCTGGGCCTGAATGGGATGACCAGCAAATTGAGCGACTTATTGCGACTTTGAAGGTTCTGCGAGGCCGTGCAGAAATTTCGGACATTTGTCTTGATGAAATGTCCGAGCATTTTTCCCAGGTCGGCACCAGTGGTTTCCAGGAACTTCTTGAGGGAGATAACTCCGACGATGAATGAGATGGCCGCCTTTGCGGCGCCTTGTAATCAGCAGGACGAGCTCGCGCTCGATGCGCAGCAGCTTGCGCGTCATCAGAAGCAGGTTCTGGCGGTTCTGGTGCTCACCTGCGTCACAATGGTGATTGAGATTGTTGCCGGCCACATCACCGGTTCTATGGCCCTGCAAGCGGATGGTTATCACATGGCCTCGCATGCGGGTGCGCTGGGTGTTGCCTTTCTCGCCTACCGCATGATGACCTGGGAGCGTGTGCGAGCGCGCATGAATTTTGGCTCGGGCAAGATCCTTTCACTGGGTGGCTATTCAAGTGCCATTGCGCTTGCCTTTGTTGCTGTGTGGATGATGTTCGAGAGCATTGAACGCTTGCTCTCTCCCAAGCTCATCAGCTTCGATGAGGCTTTGGCGGTCGCGGTGCTCGGTCTTGTTGTTAATTTGCTGAGTGCTTGGTTATTGGGCTGGGGCAGTGGTGTTGGCCATCATCACCATCATCATGATGCAGACCACCATCATGCAGACCACCATCATGCAGACCACCATCATGCCCATGTGCATCAACACAATCATTCACATGGCGACCACAACTGTGCTGGCAGCCATCATGAAAGTCATCACCACCCTCACACACATTCAACCGACCACAATCATCAGGCTGCGCTGGTGCATGTGTTGGCCGACGCACTCACATCAGTGCTTGCCATAGTTGCCCTGCTGGTTGCCCGCCAGTTTCCATCGGCGGCTTGGTTGGATCCGGTCATGGGAATTGTCGGTGCGCTTGTGATACTGCGCTGGGCTTGGTCGTTGTTGAAACAGACCGCAGTTGAGCTCCTCGACTTCTATCCGAGCGGTGTTTCACTCCCTGCGCTTAAGGCCCGCATTGAAAAAGATGGACACCGCGTATGGGATCTGCATGTGTGGAGCCAGGGCAGGGGGGCGCTCGTCGGAATGCTCTCGGTCACACCAGCGCAGCCCGAAGAAGACTTCAAAAAATATTTCAGGGGTCATGGTCGCGGGATTCACCTGTCGGTGGAGAGGGTTTCTCACACCAACAAGTAAAATCAGCTGCCCAACGCTTTGAGTCGACGCAGGATCGCTTCCGCGGTTTTGAAGTCGATTTGGGTTGAGGCATCGGAGAGAGCTTTTTCAGGCTGAGTGTGCACTTCCATGAAGAGTGCATCGATTCCTACAGCGAAAGCTGCCGCGCACAAGCTGGGCACCATGTCCCGCAAGCCCGACGATTGTCCTGATCCTGCCCCTGGGAGCTGTGCGGCATGAGTGCCGTCGAAGACAGTGGCATATCCGGAACGGCGCATCAGCACCAGGTTGCGGAAATCGACAATGAGATTGTTGTAACCGAATGAACTTCCGCGTTCACACAGCAGCACCTTCGGATTTCCTTGGGAAGCGATGAAGTCGGCGCAAGCGATAAGTTGTTCGGGTGAAGTGTGTTGGCCTTTTTTGATTTGCACAGTTTTGCCGGAGTCGGCGCACGCCTTGAGAAGTTCTTTCTGGTCGCAGAGAAATGCGGGAACTTGAACCACATCCACAACTTCAGCAGCCTCAAGGGCTTGGCCCGGGGTGTGCACATCAGTGAGCACCGGAACTTGGAAATGTTTGCGCACATCCGCAAGCCAGCCCAAGCCTTTTTCAAGTCCTGGTCCACGCGCGGTGTTGCCGCTCGTGCGGTTGGCTTTGTCGTAGCTGCTTTTGAAAATGTAGTTGAAGCCAAGTTCGGTGCACAGACTCTTCATCCGCTCTGCGACCTCAAAGCCCAGCTCCCTGGATTCGAACATGCATGGGCCTGCGATGATGGTCAGGGCGTTGGGGCTGAGAGAGAGTTGCTGGTTGAGGGTGCCGTTCCAGCCATGTTTGTAGGTCATGGATTGTCCTTTCGCGCAGTCATCCACATCTCAAGAACGTCCGCGTTGAGCTCGCGTTGAGTCGGCAGGATAAGAAATTGAACGCCGAACGCGATGGCCGTGCGCACAAACGCCGCATCGAAATCGGTTTTTGCAAGCCAGTATGGACGATGTTCGTAGGCGATACCTACAGCTTCTGTCAGAGGATTCAGATTCAGCGCCACAGGGCATCCCGTCTGGGCCATAACTTCAAGAGCACGCGGGTCTAGAACGCGATCGGAATAACCGAACGACGACCCAGCTTCGACGAGAATAACGCGCTCACGCGCCTCACCGAGTTTTTCAACGGCACGAACGATATCGGAGGGTGCGAGAAAAGCACCGCGCTCAAGCAGAATGAGCTTGCCGGTCTCAGCGGCTGCAGTGAGAATATCGCCCTGACGGCAGAACTCGCCCGGAATATAGAGACGTTCGTACGACGAGCTGCTCTCAATGATTTGCTCCGGTGTGGTTACCGCGAGGCAGAATGGCTGTAGCCAGCCGCGCCGCTCCATGAAGGCTTCTGGTGACTCGGGTTGACCCACGCGCCAGAGATTTTGGCCGTGAAGAGGAGCGCGCAATGCCGATGGAATTTTTGTGTGGCGTTGGGCGTTCAGGGCATCGACAAAACAAGAACCCATTGGAATGGGCTTGAGCGAGTGTGTCTTCACTCTGGAGGTCTCCGCAAAGTTGCTCAAAAAGTGACAGAAATGCTCTACCGGAAAGGGAAAAGGCCGTCCAGCTGAGCCGACGGCCTTTTGAGGAATGTGCGGGAGGGGAGCCCGTTCCGAGGCGAATTCAGGACGCTTTTGTCGACTGACTGAACTGTCCTGAATCTTCCGGAGCGCCTCTGAGCGTAAGAACATCAATAATTTTCTGAATGAGGTAATCCTGCTCGTGGCTTTCGGGTTCAAAAATTCCACCGGCACGGAGCATGCGGGCGTCGTACCATTTGACCTGGATTTTGAGCTTGAGCTTTGCGGGAGCGAGGATACCGAAAGAGGCCAGAGGCACATTCATGGTGAGGCGCGAGCCAGGCTTGAGCTTCACCGGATTAACGAACTCAATTTTGAAACCCTGCCAGGAGAGGTCGAGGAGCACCGCACTGGCCACAGAAAGCGGATTCCAGGCACTCATTTTTACATCGACCAGTGCGTGGCTTTCAATGCGTTTGGCACGTTTGACAATCGTGCTTCCATCGCTGCCCTGGCCCTGCTCATCTGGGCTGTTCATTAAAATAGGAAACAACGGCATGACACGCCCCCCTGTAACGCACCCTCTCTCAAGTCACAGGAGAGATTCGGCTGAATAAAGGGCGAACTGAAGAATCAGCCGTTATCTTTTTGTTGGGATTTTATTGCCGCTGCAAAGGATGAAACGAAATGTGATGGCTGAAGTCGACCCAGCAACTGTTCCAGTGCAAGCAGGGCCAACGCCAGCGCCAGAAGCCAAGGATATGCTTCAAGCAAAGGAATCATCCGTTGCTCTCGGAATTCGTTGAATTTTTTGAGGCTTGCCGCAAAATCTTGTGAGGTACTGTAAAGTTCGGGCGGAAAAAGCACCGGGTTGGGGAGCATTTCCCGTGCGCGGCTGGTGCCTTCAAGCAATGGCCAGACAAGAGCGCGTGGTGTGTGGGCCGGCGCAGTGCCGAGTGATACTTCACTTATCTGCCAGTTCAGGCCGATAGGCTCAAAACGTGGCGCCAGAGCTTGGTCGGTGTCTGGAAATATTCCGCCGAGTTGTGTGCCTGAACTGAGCCGGGCACCCAAGCTCTGTTGCCATTTGATGGCCTCCACTCCGAGATGCGTTAGCCAGACGGGAGAGGCAATTTTTGCACCGAAGGCTTCACCGCGTCCTTGCAGCAGCGCACGGGCCGGGAGACCGCCACGTGAACGCACGGCGAGCAATGGATCGTCTCGGTAGATGCGCGGTCCCGCAAATTGGGGTGGTCGCAATCCGCTGTCTTGGCGCCTTTGCAGAAATTCAACCATCCATTGCACCAGGTATTCGCTCGCATCGAGTGCCGCCACACGGTTTGCCCTTTGCACGGGTGTGTTTGCTTCACGTTGAGTTGCGAAAGTGTGCCAGTCTCCCGCAAGCAAGGCGAGAACCAAACCTTTGCCGACAGGGTAAGCAATGACCACAGGCGAGCGGCTCTCATCGGCGGTCTCGGCCAAAACGAGAGCGCCTGGTTTTGGTTGGCATCCGAGCGCGGTTTGCTTTGTGACAATCGCGCTCACCGCGCTTTCGAACTGTGGTTCTGCCATGAGGCGGCTTTTACCTGCTTGCCAGCGATATTCTTTTTCGAAGTCGAAAGTTGGAATATTTTCGCATGGCATCAGCTCGCGGATATTGGAATCGCGTGCAAGAAAACTCAAGGGGCCAGCTTGCAACACCATTCTTCCGCCATTGGCACTGACGTATTCAAAAAGGTGCTGTGCGTCGCGGGAATTGAGATAGGTATCGAAAGCAAAGTTCTGGGCAAGCACGCCGTGGAAGTTGGGCAGTTGCTGTCCGAAAAGCTTTTCCGACGGGAATTCAATCAAAGAAAGTTGGTTGCTGGGAATCGAGAGGTCATCGTTGACCTCACGCAGAATGTAGTAACTCAGTAGGTCAAGGTTGGGCCAGAATTTCAACTTCGAGCGCAGCTGCCTCATGCTCCAGTCAGGGCCTACACCGACATGCAGCACAGTTGATTTTGAATGCACCACAGTGATCGCGGTGGATGCCATGTTGAGTGGAACAGGGCTGAGTTCAGACGTTAATTCGGCAGTGAGAAGTTGTTGCTGAGCGCGGGTGAAGTAAACAGGAATATTCTGAATTGTGTTCACCACACCATCGTTGTCGGCCTGCACGCTCACAGGTTGACTGGCGAGGACAGATTCACCGGAGCGCACAACCACCTCAAAGTTTTGTTTTTCCTGAGGCTTCAGACGACCAACAATATCGAGAGAAAGTTGGGTGGGCTCGCCAAGAAAGTTGAGTTGCGGAGCAGACAAATCAGAGAGTACAAGATAGCGCTCGGGAGTTTCTCGTTTCGCTTTCCAACCCAAGTCAGGCGGGCGCACCAGCAAAATCATACTCGATTTATTCTCAGTGAGTTGCCCCATGGCCCGCCGAAAATTGCGCGCGCCTGAGCCCCAAAGGTTGGTTTGGCTGACAATCACCTGCGGACCCGTCGTTGTTTTCAAATAAGCGAGCAGCTCTTCGTAATCTTCGAGAGGTGTCTGTGTTGTCGAGCCCCAGGTGCGAAAGCTAATCAATACATCGCGGTCGAGCGATAGCCTCTCGCGCAAACTCTGCTCAGCCTTTTTTTCATCAGTATCGGTGCGAGGAAAAGTGGAGTCGACCCACACAGTGAGGCGCGCAGGAGGTTGTCTGTCGACACTCTTTTCAAGAAAGGGCACGACGACCGGAAGAATGATGAGGGCGACAATCGCAGCCCGAAGAATGAGCCTTGCGAAGGTTGAGATCATGGTTCAAGCCCCAGACTGCGGATGCGGTTGAGTATCTCAGGAAGCTGCATCTGGTCTTCCTTGTAATCGGTTGTGAGCAGAGCATACATCATGTTCACAAAGGAGCGTGTGCGGTAGTCGTCGTCTGCGATGAAGCAGTCGGTGCCCTCGCTCGTGTGGGTTAAAAACCGAGCGGGCGTGACGATGCCCATCGGGGCCTGTGCATTGATTTTTTTGCGCAGGGTCAGCACCAAGGTGCGCTCGGGTGTGCAGCCATCAAAGGTCGGTAACAGGTAGAAGCTTCTGTAGAGAAGACCGCGTCGTTTCGGTGATTCCCAAACCAGCCCAATGCTCGGGTCGGCGCTTGCGATCATCCATTCGGGTGTCTGACGCAGAGAAATTCCTTCCGCAATAACGACCCCTCCGGCACGGATGTGCTGGGTGACGCGTGCAGCCTGCAGTGCTTCCAAGGAGGATGTCCACCAGATTTCTGCTGCACCAACACGGCATGCACCTGCAAGCAGCTCTTTGGGAAGTTCTATTGTGCCACGGTTGGCCAAGAGGCGTTGAAGCTGCACATAACGCTGTTGAACAGGTTCAGGCACGGTTGCCTCGCACCACGCAACTCGAAACGGGTGAGTGCTGATTTCTGGGCGTCCATCTTGTCCTCGCATCACTCTGCTGTCGAATGGAATGCGTGTGTTCTGTGCCTCGGCCCGCGGAGCAATCAGGAACGGGAACACTCCCAGCAGCAGCGACGCTTGTGTGAGAGAAACGAGTTGGTTCTTTTTGTTCTTTTTTCGGTATTGAAAAATCCAAAGCAGCAGCAGACTGGCAAGCGCCAGCAACATTCCAGAAATTTGCCAAGCTGCAGTCTGCGCTTGTGCAGACTGACTCCTTTTCGCTTTGCCGCTAGCTTTGGGAAACAGTTTGTCGATCTCTTGAGGAGAGAGGGTTTCTGACTGCCGTTCGAAGGGTGGAGGTTCAACCACAACAATTTGGTCGTCACGCTCACGGATATAAAGAGCCGGTGCTGCCTGCACGACTGCCTTGCGGTTCTCAAGGAGTGTTCCCTTGAGAGTGCGGTTGTCGATACGATACCGCAGTGGGGGAATGTTCTTTTTGCGTTGTTCGTCGATCCATTCCGCCCACTCGCCCGGTGTATTGAGCTGCACGCGCGTGAGCACAGGTGAACGCTGTCCCATCATATCTTTGATCGTATTCCACAGCGCAGCCCATTTGCCCCAACGGCCCAATTCTCCGTTGGGGGCTGCACCACCCGTGCGCAGGTAAATGGTCGGTGGTTGGGTTGCCAGCTGATAGGCAAGCGGTGTGCCATCGGCTGCCCGCAGCAAAACCTTGTAGGCGTTCTGGTTGTCCATCGCTGCCCCTGTTTCTGCGGGTGTAGCAGGAGTTTCTTCTTGATTCCCATTCGAGATGCTGCGCGATTTCGATCGAGGAAGGGAACCGCCCATCTCCCAAGGAAAATTGAGTGGAGTGGGTGGCAAGGGCAACAGGGGCAGCCGGATCATGGGTTGGTTGGTTTCGAGTTGCAGAGAAATACTTTCGAGACCAGAGTCGAAGCCCTGCATACGGGTATCGGCGATATAAACCAGGGCGTCGGTTTCAGGTGCAAAGCCCTCCGGGATCCAATGGCGGCCCTGTTCAAAAAGATCTCCAGTGACAATCTCGTTCATAGGGATGACCCACACTGACGCACGGCGATATTTCCAGGGATCCGAGGATTCCCCTGCACGCACGCTCGTGGCCGATTCCGTGGAACGGCACGCGATTGGACGGAGAGGGATTTTGAAAAACGTAGCGTAGGCCCGCAGGTCAGACAGGCCGTCGAGTTCGGAAGGACCGGCAACATCCAACGTACATGTGGTGAGAAGAGGTTG
>JBILKQ010000070.1:0-15278 GCA_044376655.1 Silvanigrellaceae bacterium | reverse complement strand
CTCGAGCGCAGCAACCGCAGATCCGGCCCGCTTTCGCGCGGGGTTGCACCGAGGTTTTCTCTCAAGAGAAAAAAACCAGCATCAGCAGAGGAGAGATCAATGGCTTTCTCAAGAACGAGTCTCACCATGCTATCGACAGACGACTGACTGGTCATAGCAAGACCAATTTCATTAATCGCCTTAGCTTCGGAATCACGAAGAGCTAACATGGCGCTCAGGTCATTCTGTGTTGCCTGCACCAGAAGATTTTGCGCCGCACGCTGAATCTCGCTCATAAGAAGATTGAAGGTGAACGGTTGCCTTACAATTCCAAGCAACCATTCGCTCGACTCAAGCAGTTTCAGTTTCTTCCAGCCCCGCACCGTGATGGGTTGATCACCCTCAACAAGCACAAACCCCACTTTGCCCAAAGATGGCAAGCCATGGAGTGAGTTGAGGATTTCACTGCGCAACTTAAGAAACTGGCGAGGCTCGAGCACAAAGAGCTTGCAGTCCTTTGCCTTAACTGTGGAAAGAGCTTCGAGAGATTTGCGCACTTCCTCTAAGCGCCCCTCTCTCAAATTCAGGGTAACACCTTGGTGCGCCCGTCCACCGACAGGTGCACCCAATGGTCTGAAAACCCAGACTATTTCTACCCTGTCCTGCAAAATACTCCTCCAGGCATAGGCGATCAATGTGATGTCGGAACAAAAAACCCCGGACTTTACCCTTGAGAGTGGCAAAATATCGACACCCGAACACTGCAAAACAACTTACTATTTCGGGGTAAAATCTGATTTTCAGGTAGGAATGCCCGGAGCTCTCGCATTTAAGCTTGAAGACCTCGTGAACACCGTGCTACCGCCGGGCGTCCCGCAATAAATCTTGGCCAAAAGCCGCAGATTCACACGAGGATCAATGAAATTTTCGAAACCGTTTAAATCGTTGGCAGGAATTTTTCTTGCGATGGCGTTCTTCTCCGCAAGAAACCTGATTGCGCGAAGAGTCTCCAGATCAAGTAGTTCTTCCGCACCCACGCATACTGCCACCTTGCCGCAACCCGACCCTTCAGCGTGGTTCGAATGTCTGCCAATGGCAATTTTCATCATGACCGATGATGGCCGGTTGGTGTTTGCCAACTCAATGTGTCGTCAACTCTTTTCCATGGCCAAGCGCACCGACACCGAGCTTTTGGTTGCAGGTTCTATTCCTAACTGGATCCACGTTAAGGATCGCCGCAATCTTTTAGAGATCTTTCAATCGATGAGGGCTCTCAAGCGCGGCTCGATAGAAACAAAGTTGCGGGTTCAAAGTAACGGTGGTGAAGTTGTATGGATTCAACTCAAGCTCACAGCTGTTGAGGAGCAGCAACAAAAACAGCTGCTACAAGGCACTAAACTGGGCGAAAATCAGAAGCTGATTCTCGGGACGTGCGAAGATGTGACGCTCTATAACTCGATGATTCACGCCCTACGTGACCGTGAAACAAGAACTAAGCGTCTTCTCAGTGGGGTAAAGGACGCAGCTATTCTTGTTCTCTGCGAAGACGGATATATTCAATTCTGCAACGAAGCCGCCCAAACAGTTCTTGGTTACCAAGAATCAGAGCTGCAGGGCTGCCACATTTCGGTTCTGAGCCCCCGCACAGAGCTTCTTTCAGGACACACAATCAACTCGCTCGCACTCGCAGATCAGGCCGAATACCACGAGGAGATTGCTCGCCGCGTTAGGAAAGACGGACAGGGTTTCTGGGCAAGCGTGCTGATTACCTCGTTACCGTCAGAACCTCTTGAGAAAAAAAACTACTGCGTAGTTATTCGCGATGTGAGCAGTTACAAACGCGAAGAAAAAGAACTGCACGAATGGAAGAAACGGTTCGAGCAGTTGGCAGAAAATGTCAAGGAAGCCTTTTGGATTTACGACGTCAGGTCGTCATCATTGGTATACGTCAGTCCGGTTTTCAAGCCATTGCTCGACGTGACACCCACCACCAGCGACAGCTTTTTTTCAGATACCTTGAAGAAAATTCACCCTGCCGATCTCACTCTCGCCCGAACCTTTTTCAGTGACCTTACCCTTGGTCATGACTCTAGCGTGGAATTCCGCGTTCGAGACCAAGCTGGTCAATTGCGTTGGATCAAGTGCAAATCCTTTGCCGTTAAAGATGCCTCGAGCCGCGTGCACCGTATTGTCGGTGTGGCTGAAGATGTCACAGAGAGCAAAAATTCACAGATCGCATTGCGCAAAGCCAAAGAAGAGGCAGATGCAGCCAACAAAGCCAAGAGTGAATTTCTTGCAAACATGAGCCACGAGATCCGGACACCTCTTGGTGCCATCATGGGCTTCGCCGAGCTCGTCAGCGACACGCAAAGCTCCGAGGACGAGAGACAGTCAGCCGTGCAGGCCATCCTTCGTAACGGACGTCAGCTGTCCAAAATCATCGACGAGATTCTTGACCTGAGCAAGGTCGAGGCAGGCAAACTTGAGCTCGATGAGGAGAGCATCGACCCTATGAGCTTTATTGAGGATGTGACAACGTTGCTGGGTCTGCAGGCCCGCGAAAAAGCCGTTGCACTGCTGCTCGAACCCAAAGGTGTGCTACCCAAGACCATTCGAACTGACGGAACAAAACTTCGACAGATTCTGATAAACATTATTGGCAATGCATTGAAGTTCACATCCCGCGGGAGCGTCTCGATTGCGGTCACCGCTGAACTCGCACCAGAAAAATCCACCCTGAAGATCGTTGTCACCGACACTGGTCTCGGTCTGGATCGTGCACAACAAGAGCGCCTTTTCCAACCATTCGTGCAGGCCGACAGCTCAACGCGCCGTCGCTTTGGGGGGACAGGCCTCGGCCTTGTTCTATCGCGTCGACTTGCTCAGTTGCTGGGTGGAGATTTGCGCCTCTTGTGGAGCACGCCGGATGTAGGAAGCTCATTTGAAATCAGCTTGAACGTTGGACCAGCTCATAAACTCATGCTTGAGGATGCTTTCAAAGGACAACGCAGGTCGAGCTGCGAAAGACCTCCCGCTTCGGCAAGCGTTCGACTTGATGGCAGACGGATTCTGGTTGTCGATGATGCCCCCGACAATCGACTCATCGTGCAAAGATTTTTGGCCCATGCTGGCGCAAACGTCGACCTCACCGATAATGGCATGAGTGGTGCGAAGATGGCGCTGGAGAATAATTACGACCTTGTGGTCATGGATATTCAAATGCCCGAATTCGACGGCTATCAGACAATTGCCTATTTGCGGGAGCGCGGTTTCAGTCGACCTGTGGTTGCACTAAGTGCACACGCCATGCGCGAAGATAAAGAACGCAGCCTCGCTTCAGGATTCGATGAACACCTGAGCAAGCCAGTGAATCGCCAAGAACTCCTCTCACGCATCGCTTATCTGGTGAATGGTATTAATAGCTTTTAGCGAGATTGTGGAAAGCTGTAAATTCGCTCTGGAAGGCCAGCTTGACCGTATCTGTAGGGCCATGACGGTTCTTGCCGATGATTACCTCAGCAATACCCTTATCGGGTGAGTCGTTGTGGTAATACTCATCACGATAAATGAACATAATCATGTCGGCATCCTGCTCAATCGAGCCAGATTCACGCAGGTCGGAGGACCTCGGACGCTTGTCAGGGCGTTGCTCCAGACCGCGGTTCAACTGCGCAAGGGCAATAACAGGGCACGACAACTCTTTGGCCAATGCCTTGAGGCCCTGACTGATCATGCCCACCTCGCGCTCACGCGATGACTTGGACCCGAGATTCGTGCCTGCGGTCATGAGCTGAAGGTAGTCGATGATGATCATATCAACCGATCCCTTCTCTCGCTTCATCTGCCGGCAACGGCTGCGGAGGTCGAGAAGGCTGATACTTGGCGTGTCGTCGATCATAAGGCGGTCGGTGTTGAAATTTGCGGCTTCGGGGTAAAGTCTGTGCAGTTCCTCGGCCGACATCTTCCCATCGCGAAAGCGGTGCGACTCAATGCGAGCCGCCGTCGCCAGCATACGCTGCATGAGCTGGTGTTTGCTCATTTCCAGACTGAAAATCGCGACGTTCTTCTTGGCAGCAATTGCGGCGTACTGCGCGAAATTGAGAGCCAAAGAGGTTTTACCCATCGCAGGGCGAGCAGCGAGAATGATCAAGTCACTCGGCTGGAATCCTGCTGTGATGGTATCCAGGTCTGTAAAACCCGTGGGAATTCCAGTGAATCCGCCAGGGTTGTTCATCAGCTTGCTCAATTCCTGGATCGTGTCGCGGACGACCACCGATGCAGGAGTAAGACCCGTATGACCACGCGTAGCGGCCAACTGCATGAAGATTTCTTCGGCTTCCGCCAAGAAAGATTCAACACTGGCTTCAGCAACACGTCGACCGCGGGTCGCAAGGTCGGAGCATTTCTCCACAACCAAGCGCAGTTCCCAGAAGCGTTTCACAACGTCGAGCCAATAGCCGATATTCTCGGAATTGGCGCCAAAACTCATGAACTGGCGCAGGCCTTCAAAATCGCCGACAGCAAGATGACGGTTGTGGAAGCGGAGCTTCTCGTAGACGTTGACGAGGTCGGGTGGCACGCCCTCAAACAGGAGGTCGCGGCAAGCTTCAACGATAAGCTTATGGCTCTCAACAAAAAAATACTCCGGCATGAGCTTTTCAGTTTGCTCGACTGCGGAGCTGGGACTAGTGAGGACTGCGCCAATGACGGCGACTTCTGCCTCAAGAGAAAAGGGCAGATTCAGTGCACTCTTGGAACGTCTTTCCTCAAGCTGCGCCATAAATCTGCCCTAATCGACGAAGTGTTTGTCAATCAGTCTGCGAGTTCGTTCAGAAGATCCGCAATACTGCGACGGTTCCGAGTCTTGAGAACCTTACGCACATCGCGTGGCTGAATGCTGAAGCCCTTCAGCTTGCGATGCAGAGTGTTGCGGTTGCAGCCCAACACATCGGCGGCCTTCGACTGGTTACCGCGTGTCTTCTTCAACACGAGAGCGAACAAAGGACGCTCGACGTGTGAAAGCACGGTCTTCAGGATGTTCGCAGGAATTTCGTCGTCGAAACGCTCGAACAACGCCTGCAACTTCCAGAATACCAATTGTTCAAGGCTGGTTTCTTCGAGCATGGCACGCAAGTGCTCTGGACACGGTGGCATGTTCAGCTGCTCCAGGAGGCCTACGGAGCTGTCGATTTCCGCGACGTTCCCCTCTGCCGAAGCACCTTCCACCGAACGTCCCGCCTGAGCGATACGGACGTTCTCGAGACTTCCAGCCTCTGCCCCAGACCTTGCTTTGCTCGCTTCCTGAATCGACTGCTGAGTTGTGTTCATTCTATCTACATCCTCGGTAAATACAAAGACGAACAGCTTGATTTAAGCCTACGTACAGCCCAAAAATACGTTACCGACAATCTTTGGACTCGAAGTCAGGAGACTCCTTTAGCACTCTCTCAGCGTCTGTCAACGGCGAGAACAGGGCTTGCCACCGTCCTGACCCAAAGCTATGGACAATCCAGAGAATAAAGCGGAAATCCCCACGGAGGAATTATGGGCTTCAATTGCGGT
Source organism: Silvanigrellaceae bacterium (assembly GCA_044376655.1). GTDB lineage: Bacteria > Bdellovibrionota_B > Oligoflexia > Silvanigrellales > Silvanigrellaceae > RFOM01. The sequence goes on along the minus strand of JBILKQ010000070.1, from coordinate 9,737 downwards.
ATAGTCGGGCTTCCCAACGTGGGAAAGTCAACTCTTTTCAACGCGGTAACCAAGGCGGGTGCCCAAGCCGCAAACTACCCGTTCTGTACTATTGACCCAAACGTGGGGCGGGTTGCGGTGCCCGACGAACGTCTGGAAAAAATCGACTCCATCATCAAAAGCAAGCGGGTTCTCCCGACCTTTATTGAGTTTGTTGATATTGCAGGACTTGTTCGCGGAGCCAGCCGCGGTGAAGGGCTTGGAAACCAATTCCTCGGTCATATCCGCCAGGTTGATGCTATCGTGCATGTTGTGCGCTGTTTTGAAGACGGCGACGTCATCCATGTCGACGGCAGCACCGATCCAGCGCGTGACATTGACACGATCAACACCGAACTTGTTTATGCAGACTTCGAAACCGTGAGCAAAAGTGTGGAGCGATTGTCAAAATCACTCAAAGGCAACGATAAAAAAGTGCTCGTGAGCCATGCTGTGGGCGCACGATTGAAAGCTCATCTCGAGCAACTCAAACCAGCACGCTCGTTTCTTCCTGAGTGCAACGAAGACGAACTCGAATTCATTAAAAGCCTGCACCTGATCACCTCGAAACCGGTTCTTTACGCAGCAAATGTATCTGAAACCGATCTCGCGGACATGGCACAATCCAATAAACATGTTCACACCGTTAAATCGATCGCGGCGAAGGAAGGGTCAGGTGTCGTTGTAGTTTCAGCGCGCCTCGAGGAAGAACTCGGACAACTCGATGCCGAAGAAGCAAAGCAGTATCTGGAATCACTCGGACAAACTGAACCAGGACTGAACCGACTCATTCGTGCCGGATATGAACTTCTCGGACTGCAGACCTACTTCACAGCCGGTGTCCAAGAAGTTCGTGCATGGACAATTCCCAAGCATACAAAAGCACCCCAAGCCGCCGGCGTAATCCATTCCGACTTTGAGAAAGGCTTCATTTGCGCTGAAGTTTATTCGTGCGAAGATCTGTTCAAACTGGGAACCGAGGCTAAAGTGAAAGAGGCTGGGCTCTATCGCAAAGAAGGCAAGGAATACGTCTGCAAGGACGGCGACGTGATGCACTTCCTCTTCAACGTTTAATCCCTGCTGCGAGACACTCCAACTTTCCTGCATTGATTTGCCACCGGGCACGCCGCGCACTTCGGCGCGCGTGCTGTGCAATGGTATCGGCCGTGAAAAATCAGGAGATGATGGGCCTGTACGCCCCATTCTTTGGGCACGATCTTCAACAAATCTTCCTCAATTTGGAGACGATTTTCGGTGCGCCGAGCTAAGCCAAGACGCACAGAAACTCGGGCCACATGAGTGTCGACCGCCATGGTCGGCATGCCTGCAACCACATTTAGAACCACATTCGCAGTTTTGCGTCCAACACCCGGGAGATCCTCAAGCGATTTACGGTCAAGAGGAACTTCCCCGTTGTGGAGCTGCAACAACTGCCGAGCGAGCGCAACCGAGTTCTTGGCTTTTGTAGGAGCAAGTCCAATGCTCTTTATCACGCCCAAAAACTTCTTCTCACCCATCGCTACCAGATCTTGCGGCGAGAAATTCGGTCTCTCTGAAAACAGAGGTGCCAAGGCCTTGTTTACCGCCTTGTCTGTGGTTTGAGCACTTAAAACAACCGCCAGAAGCAACTGAAAAGGATTGTTGTGTTCTAATTCGCAGTGTGCGTTCGGCCACAATTCATGAAGTTTTCCGAATATCTCAGAAGCGTCGGTCATCGTGAGGCGCCGACTCGAGGCAATCCGAGTAGTCTTCGGAATCGCCTTTGCTGTCGTCTTGGAGTTTGCAGATTTGGTTTTCATCTTCCACCAACCAAAATGAAATTGCTTTTTTGCCAGAGCTCTTGATGTTCTCCAAGCGCTCCCTCTCTGGTTTTTCAAGAAGACAGACTGTCTTCTGGGTCAAGGCCGAGCTTAGTCCTTCGAGCGAAAACACGAAAGCCTCCGGGCACGCAACAAGAACGCCTTCGCCAAGATGTTCAACAATACGAAAGGCATTGCCACCGCCTTTCAAGTCAAAAAATTCTCCCGCATTCAACTTCCCAGCGAGCCGATGTCGAATGATCTGGGCGTCGATTTTTGTCGAGGTCAGTTTGAGCCCTGGTGGCAGCTCCGGCTGGAAGGCGGTCTCACCCATATTTCTTTGCTCGAAAATAAAATCGATGTCTTGTGGTGCATGTGAGGTCAATCTGAGCCGCAGGGGAAAATTCCTCTCCTTGCGTATAATACGCCGCGCCTCGCGCACTAATTTGTTGTTCACTCTGAAAATCACTTCTTCCTTCTGTCCGCGACGGGTGACGTGGCGGAACTGCTCGCCGGCTTGAAAATCAAGAACGTTTGTTTCTGGCCAGCCATAGGGATCGAGCGCATGAATGCGGCTCGGTACCGGCTGTGAAATGTATTTCAAAAAGCCGCCAGCAGAGTCGGGATCAGTGAACAACACCCCTTCCTGCAACTTGCTTCGTACAGGGAGCATCCGCACAACAAGATCCGTTTCTCTCGCGTCGGCACCCAGACGGTTGCGCCCTGACATTAGGGCATCACCTCGCCCCCATAAACGCCTCGATTCGGCTGGATACTTCGCCTCCAGCACCCCCAGCCCTTCCCAAACACTACGAGCAAGATCGTTATGCGAGCTCAAAGTGTTCTGACTTTTCATCTGGAACGGAAGACCTTCAGGTGAAACATCGGCCAAGCGCACACCCAGGGGAACGCGAAGAGTTTCTTGATTTAAGAGCAGGTCGGAGCTGAAGGTGGGCTTGACTGGATCGGAGAAAATAAGATTGTAACCGAGATCGAAGCCACGTTCGGCAGTGGCAATGAAATCGACTTTTCTGAAAACTCCTTGTTTTTCAATTTCAGCGACCGTCTGTGAAAGCTCACGGTCGAGGGTGCGAAGATTCGCAAAAACAAGCGCATCCATCACCCCCCGCGCGTCACCACCAAAAAATACCTCTTTCAAATGCAAGTCTGAAAAGTATGGCCGCCAAGGGACGCTCATTCCGCGCAAACGCACAAGCATGAAAACAGGTGAGCTTGCCTCTTCGGCGAGAAGGTGTACAGCCTGCGACAGTGTCAGCCGCGCATCGTAGGTCTCGTTCGCAATCCGCACGGCAACATCGGGAGCAACCTTGCTGAAGTGAGCTTCTGGGGTGTCGAAGTCTCCGACAAAGAAAATGCGGTAACCTTTGCTTCGGAGTTTCTCTACATAATTAAAATTTTCATCATGTGCGGGCGCACTCATCACACCCGTTAAACCAACCAATGCCTTGAATGACTCTTCATCACGAACGTCTACCGCGTGATGCTGGTTGAATTGCATCGTGTGTGGTGACTTCAGAAATCCAGAAAACCACGGCATGATTTTTGGATCTGCTGCAACGTCAGCGTTCATCGCTTGAAAGAGAACCATCAACATCGATTTTCTGCTCGTACTGTTTGATGTCGTGTTTCTGCCACCACTCCATTCAAAATTGTGGAGCAAAGCCGTACAGGTTGCGTTGTCTATTCCTTTATCGAGACGCTCCATCCGGAAAAACAATTGAGACTCACCAGGACCCATGGATATTGACACAGGATCCGAAGCAAGACGTGCTCGATTCATTGCGAAGTCAGGCATCAGCTTCTCCTGCAGACCTCGCGCCAGTGGAGTTTTCAATAGAGAAAATCTCGATGCCAAAAGAGTGTCAAAGCTCGTCGCAAAAACAACCTGACCCAACGTATTGGTTATCTGCAGTTTGCACTGCGCTGGTTTCTCACTTTCAGGAATGGGCCGAAAACGAAAGTTAAGATTTCTTTGCTCACGCTGGGGCAAAACAGAGACAGAGAGTTCCTCTGCTTGGGAAATTTTCCAACCACGACGAAACTCCTCATGCGCACTGCCCTTTCCTTGAATCAAAAGCCCCTCGTTGCTGCGAGCATCCAGAAGCCTGAAAAAGAAAAAGGAATCCTCCTGACCGGGTGGAACCGCCTGCTGAGGAGATTGAAGCGGGGTATCGTTTCGCAAACGGACCACTTTCGGCACAACAGCTTCGCTGGAATTCAGCCGAGTGATATCGATGTTGCTCTTCAGTCTCGCGATACGCTGATCAACCGGCAAATAAACTCTCACGGCGAAAAAAATCAGAAAGGGTAGCAGGCATGCCAACAGCGCAGTCGATACTTTGAGCACGAGCAAAGTGGGAAACTGCATGAAACGCGCGAGTGTCAGAATTGAGTCAAGACTTGAGCGGAGAAAATAAGGGCCGCGGGCAATACGATAGCGCTGCACCCGCAGCTGAGCGACGAGAGCTCGACGACGATAGCGTTCAAGTGTCGAATTGGACACGCAGGTCTCTGCCCATGCAGTCCAGGGCAACACCACTCCATGGCAAGACAACCACAGTGTCAAACGCCCAAGAGACTGCTTGAAAGCCTCACTTAGGGCGCGGACAAACACTCCAAATGATTCCGTGAACTTCCTTTGCACTCAATTCCTCGTTCAAATGGTGTCACTCGAGCAGGCGGATTCTCCGGAACGGCTCGGAATAGGCAAATCGTCCTTCGCCGAGGTTGAGAATCTCAACGCCGGTGCTCCTGAGAAAATCGTCCATCTGACGGTTGAGCTCCTGTGAAACAATTTCGTCATTCAGAGGAGTTTCTTTTACCGTCTGCCATGTATTTCTGGCCACAAATTCTTGCATTGCAAATTTATAGGTTCGCACAGTCGCACCATCATTGGATTCCAAGACCTCGAGCCTGTAACCATCAGAGCTCAACCAACCGCGCTGCCGGAACACTGGTTTGGTGCTGCCCAGATCGAATTCTTGGTAAACCAGATCGCGTGGAAAGAGTGAGGGACGCTCACTTAGGTCGAACATTGCCCCACCATCGCAAAGCGGCATGACTCCGGACAGTCGTAAACGCGCGCTCAGAGTCGCACCGAGATCAATGCCGCGAATCAACTTTGCAGGTGCAGGAGCAAGAGTCGCCTCCGACAAACGTGGTGGCATCCAAAAAAAGACTCGTGCCGCCGTGCTCTGCAAAGAGAGATCCATCTCCATTTTCTTGTGTTCTTGCGGCGAAAGCTCAAGCACAACAAACATGAGATTATTGCCCCACTGTTGTTGCTTCAATACCTCGAGAAAAGTTTCGAACTCTGCTGATTCCTTACCCGTTTCTAAAGACCGATTCGGAGAAACAAGTGAAGATGTTATGAACACAGGCTCCCCACGCCCAACAGCAGACGAGAAAGCCTCACGCATTTGTGCCAGCTGCACGTCCGGAGTGTGGAACACCCGCGAGGGTCGCAGCAAACCGAAACGTCGAAAGAATCGAACATGAGCATAGGCGCGTGAAAACATTTTCAACGATGCGCTGGCCTCGCCTGACGACACTGCATTCAAAAGGTTGACCGAATACCCAGATGAGCTCAATGCCGCGGGCACGAGGAAGTCATTGACCTCAGGTTGCAAATTGCGCACGCTCGCCGGAGCCTGCCGCATCAGGCGGATGGGGTAGCGGCACTGCAAAATCTCGTCGAATTTGGCATTGAGTTCGGGGCTGCCAAAGACCACCCACGATGAAAAATAGGGAGCGCCCATTTGCTTACTGATTTGCTCGATATGACGCGCGCTGTCAGTTGCCATAAGAATCACTGAAGGGCGAAGTTCGCGTGGGTCAGCCGCAGCGACGGCGGGAACAGGTCGGATGTCAGCAACACGCCACAATGCGGCCGCCGAGAGAAGAACACACAAAAATTTGATCATCGATTGAACCAGGTCCCGATACGCAAAATCTTCGTCTTCCGGGGTCAGCGCGAGCCGATCATCGCTGGACAGCGCTTCGTAACGCTGGGTCATATGCCTCACAAGAAGAATCGCGGAGGCAAGACCCAAACCAATGACAAGGGCAAGCTGCATTCCTCTCGGGGTCATATTGCCCCCCCACAATAGCCACTGCGAGGCCTGCTCGGAAATCGGGAAGCGTGACAGACTCGCGGCAACAAAAGTCGAAAGAGAAGCGACCAACACCGAAGAACGCGCTGACACGCCAATCCCAAGGAAACTCCATGCAACGGAAAGACAGATCAGAGTTGCTGCCCCGGGGGCAAATCCAAGCCTCAGGTCTTTCCAGTAAGAAGACATCAGCGCGGCAATGCCGCCTTCCTCCAGCTCCTGAACCGTGGTGCCCAACCGATGCGCGAGAATGACCACCGACCACACGAGGACAAAGGCCAAAAAGTGGGCCATAAATCGCCCTAAAAGGCGTCGGCCGAAGACACGCCAGCGCTGTTCCATATGACTCATATGCAACTCAACCCCGATTTCCTGGTCGCCACCGACGGTTCCCAAAAACACGGAAAAAAAGGCTTTGACCGCACAACACTATGAACTGTGGATTGAGACTTGACAAACAAGGCCAGGGTCAAGTAACACCCGAGAACTTCGAGCGGGAATAGCTCAGTTGGCTAGAGCATCGCCTTGCCATGGCGAGGGTCGCGGGTTCGAGTCCCGTTTCCCGCTCCAACGAAGTCCTATCTAAATGCGGGAATAGCTCAGTTGGCTAGAGCATCGCCTTGCCATGGCGAGGGTCGCGGGTTCGAGTCCCGTTTCCCGCTCCAGACTTCAAATCCTTTCGAAACGCTGAATCTTTGAATCAGAGATTTTGGCGTCTTCTTTTGCTGGTTATTTATCGAAAACAAGAAAAAACAAATACTCCACCATTTAAACACATAGAATTATTGAATATCACAAGCGAGATCAAGAGCGTGCTCTGGAATTCCGAAAGGAAGCTGGGGTGCAAAACGTGACGAACTGGCTGTTTCTCACAATCCTGTCATTGTTGGTGGCTTGCGGTGACGCGAGCTATTCGGACGTGTCGCAGGCAGCCGGAAATGGCTCTCGCAAGAACTCCGCCCAGCCCGCAGCGGGCAAACAAAACCCACAGGACGGCTCAAAAACAAACATTGATGCACCGCTATGTTGTGGCACACAACCTACCAATACGCCTCAGGCAGGCGAGGACGCAACATCTGGAGTGCTCCAGCCCGTGCCCGTGGTGGGCTCATATCTTGCAGCCCTCGTGACAGATACATCCGGCATTGCTCTCCCGAACACAGAGGTTGTGCTCCAGGAAACGGGACATGCTGAAGTCAAATCGATTTCAAACAACTCGGGATACGTGAGATTGAACATTGCGGACCCGAAAAAGATCGAACGAATCACCGTCCGCAGAAAAATGGGCTCTACTCTTGCCGAAAGCAGTCTGAACTTCAGCAACGCTGAACGCGAAATCGCATCGTTATCAACTTACTCCCGTCAAGTAACAGCGCTCCCAGCAAAACTGTTGGAAATGCGCACTGGAAGCAGTGGTTCGACACTTGCAATAGCGACTGTTGTGAACCCCGAGACAGACACACGACCGCCTCAGCTGGGCTCGATTAACACAACGCCCGCGGCCAACGGAAAGACTGTCATCATCAATGCGAGCGATGCTGAATCAGGTCTGCATCCTCAGGCATACTCTTTCGACGGTGGCGTAACTTGGAACAGCAGTAACCAATTCACGGGACCGGTCGGCAGCTCAATTCCCGCAGGTCAAATCCAGGTGCGCGACCGGGCAGGCAACATAACCAAATCAACCTTCACTCTGGGTCTTTAAGGCTCGCTTGCTGATGGAGGGCTTGTATTCGCCCTGGCCATCAATAAAGGTCAGTTCAACGAAATGGAAACTCCCTAACACAAAATCTTTCTCGATTGAGCTACGAGATTCCTCTGCGAATAAATGCTTCTTTTTGCTTCCGGGTCATTTTTTTTATTTTGATTTCAAGCTTGGATGCTTCACTGCGGGTCATGGGCTCCACTGAGAACCAGACAAGCCTCAGCGGCCCACGCCCACGGGTGTATCGTGCGCCCTTTCCGGAGGCATGCTCTGCCAAGCGCCTTTCGATATTTGTCGCGATGCCGCAGTAGAGGCTGCCATCCCCGCACTCGACCAAATAGACATTCCAGAGCGACTGAGTCATCGGTAAACACACCTGAATTGGCTCAAACAAGGCATCCTTGCCAGGCACTTTTAAGTGTATGTTAACTCAAGAAAAAAAACAGCTCACAATCTCTTTCTCAAGTGAAATCGAAAACTCTCCGACAGTACACTATCGATGGGGGGCGAATGCGTCGGACTATCCTGACAAAGGGCAGTCAAATCTTGACTGGAGCGCTGCTTGCGCTGCTGTTCTCATGCAGCACAGCAGAAATTGACGATGACCTTCGGATCAAACTGTCAGAGTGCACAGACAAAGTGTGCATTGAAATTCAGAAAGAACGGCTCAGGCAACAAGGCAACAACTCTGGCACACCTACAGCAAACAGCAAAACCAACTCCGCAAAAACAGGAAGCACCGGAACTTCGAACTCGATGTCGACAACGAATGCTCCTCAGGGTGATGGGATCATTCCGGAACTCTATCCTGCACCGGTTTATGTGGAGCCCTGGGAGCCTCGCGCCACATTCAATTTGGTTGCTAAACACTGCGCGATTTGCCACAGCGATTGGGTCGGAAACAAAGCGCAAACACGCAGCCGACGAAACGACAGCATCAACCGTATTCAAAGTGGCAACATGCCTCGAAACAAGATTCTCAGCGCCGCAGAGCGCCAGATACTCATCAACGCGCTCAGAGATTTGTAACCCAAGCTCTGAAGCAAACTTGCTAAGGGCCTTGTTTCGGGGCAGGCTCCGCTCCTTCTGAGCAGCATTGCCTAAAAACACATCACGATTTAAATATTTATTCGCTTTGGTTGGAGCAAACCACAAATTGTGAACCCAGATTGGCGAGCGACAATAACCGCAAGTCAAGCAAAGATAAGTTTTTCTGAAAAATAGTTTTCTAGACAGGACGCGAATCTTTCCAAATTCTCAGCACTATCATGCAGTTAATTCACGATAGTTCTCTTTTCCACCCGCAGGTTCTCGCGTAACCTGCACATACATTGAAGAATTTCGCTGTGGAGCAAATCGCCGATGGCGCTCAAACATGTTGTAGCCAAGCAGATCAAAACCACCCGCTTGCAAATGGGACTGACTCAAGCGGAGTTGGCGCGCAGGGCGGGAATTTCTATCCGTTACCTTTCTCGGCTTGAAACTGAACCTCAGAACCTCTCATTGGACGTTCTCGAGGAAATCGCGAAGGCCCTGCGCACTTCACCCTCTGACCTTTTGTCTCCGCAAAAGAGCAAGCGAGCCGAGGATACTTCTCCTGAAGCACTCATCATGGAAGCCCAGCGGCTTTTGGATCTTGCTGGTCATTCTTTGAAGTCACGCTGATCAGCTCTTTTTGCGGGTCAGCAAAACCTCTGCTTCATCCTGCCCCGCCAGCATAAGGCTGTCGCCCGGCTGAAAAATTGCGTCACTCATGAATTGATCAACGAAAAAAGTGATGACTGCATCAACGCGACCACGGTAGGACATAACGCCCGAAACCGGAACACGACCCTTTCCATGCCAAAGCTCTCCGACAGCAAATGCGTCGGATTTGCTCTCCGAACCTGGATCTACGACGTCTTCCCAGACCCTCAACTTGAAAACCCGCTCGCTGTCGTTTCGTGGGGGCACCACAATCCTTCCTCCCTGCTTCAACGCCCCAGTTTATGTTCGTTTTCGTTGAACTCGGAAATTACAAAATTAAAATCTTACTAACGTGTAAGATTCATCGTCTCTTCAGATTACTTTTGCTTAAAATAA
>JBILKQ010000069.1:0-15323 GCA_044376655.1 Silvanigrellaceae bacterium | reverse complement strand
AAAGCGAAGCTTTCATTTCCGCAACTGAACGCATGGCACCGCGTACCGCTGCGCGCAGCGCAAGTGCGGCATCAACTTCACTTATTGTGGTTTTCTCAACTCGTGCATTTTCGTCTTCACCCAGCTGTAGTGGGCCGCCAGAAGGTTTTGCATAACGTACTTCAGCAAGTGCTGCGCGTGATACCGCATCAATATTTGAACTGGCTACGTTCTGCTTGCGCAGCTGGTCCTGAATCACCCATACTGCGTGATTACCGACCGAATCATAGTCGAGCTCGGTGAGTGTGGCGGAGGTCTGAGGCACGATGGAAGAGATGCGGCTCTCTTCGCAACCGAAGTAGAGCGTTCCCAATCCTATCAGTCCAGCGGTCAGTATGACCCTGATTGTTCTCATTCAAGTGACCTCTCTGCATTCCCATCCTCGGTCAGGCTGGGAAAAGAATTGAGGGCAAAAATGTTCCAGACTGTCGGGAGTTCCGACGCTGCGTCAATTTCGCCAACAAGCGTCTGAAATATGGACAACTTTGCTTCCAGCGACTATTGTGCGGCGCAAACAAACTCTTGGATATCAGGCACATGCAAACTCTGAAAAATTACATAAATGGCCAATTCACTGACCCTCTGTCAAAGCGCTGGCTGGATGTCGAAAATCCTGCAAGGGGTCAAATCTATGCCCAATGTCCAAATTCCGACGCTGCAGATATTTCTTTGGCGGTTGAGGCTGCAAAAAATTCTTTCCCGAGCTGGAAGGCTTTGAGCGACGACAAACGCTCAGAATATCTGACAAAAATTGCGGACATTCTTGAAAGGCGAATTGACGAATTTGCTGAGGCCGAATCGCGCGACCAGGGAAAGCCCGTAAGCCTGGCTCGCAGCATGGATATCTCCAGAGCAATCGCTAACTTCCGTTTTTTTGCGACTCGCCTCCACCATATCGAAGAAAAAGCCTTCAAAAGCTCAGAACACGTCTTTCATTACACTGAACGCTCGCCTCTTGGGGTGGTGGGACTCATCACTCCTTGGAACCTGCCCCTCTACCTTCTGACCTGGAAAATCGCGCCAGCGATAGCCTTTGGCAACACCGTGGTGTGCAAACCATCGGAACTCACCCCTCTCACCGCACACATGCTGTGTGACGTCCTGAGTCAGGCAAACTTACCGCCCGGGGTAGTGAATATGGTGTTTGGAACAGGGCCCGGTGCAGGCCAAGCTCTGGTCGAACACAAACATGTGAAAGCGATTTCGTTCACCGGAGGCACTAAAACAGGTGCTCACTTGGCCACAACAGCAGCGCCGTTGTTTAAAAAGTTGAGTTTAGAGTTAGGTGGAAAGAATCCGAATATCATTTTTGAAGATGCAGATCTGGCCACAGCAATTCAAATCACAGTGCGTTCGAGCTTCTTGAATCAGGGCGAAATCTGCCTGTGTGGCTCGCGTATTTACGTCCAGAAGTCCATCTACAACAAATTCCTCGATGGATTTGTTGAGCAAAGCAAAAAGTTCAAAGTTGGTGATCCCACTCATCCCGATACGCGGATGGGGGCACTGGTGAGCGGCTCACACCTCGAGAAAGTTGATTCCTATGTGAAGCTCGCAGTGGGTGATGGTGGTCAGGTACTCGCGGGCGGAAAACGTGCACACGTGGAAGGCACCTGCGCGCACGGGCACTTCTATGAACCTACGATTCTGGTCAACGTCCCCCACCACAGCCGCGCAATTCAGGAAGAAATTTTTGGTCCCGTTGTGACCGTCACACCGTTTGAAACAGAGGCCGAGGCCGTCGCACTCGCAAACGAACCCATGTACGGTTTGGCTGCATCAATCTGGACGGAGAATCTCTCGCGTGCACACCGGGTAGCCCGAGCTGTTGAAGCCGGAATTGTGTGGGTCAATGGATGGCTGCTGCGCGATCTGCGGGTTCCCTTTGGCGGAATGAAAGCCTCTGGAATTGGGCGCGAGGGCGGCGATTGGTCGCACGACTTTTACACAGAAACCAAAGACATTTGCATTCAACTCAGAAACTCATAATCAGCGAGCTCAAGACATGACCGCAACTTTCACGAAAAAAGCAGTTTCAATTTTTTCCGATGTCGCTCCAGAAGCTGTGGGCCCCTACCCGCATGCAAAACAATACGGTGACCTGATTTTTGTTTCGGGTATTGGACCTCGGGAGCGCGGCAAAAAGGAAATTCCAGGAGTCACTCTCGCCGCCGACGGCTCAGTGCTCGATTACGACATTGAAGTACAAACCCGCTCCGTTATTGAAAACATCCGCAGCATTCTCAAGGGAGCAGGCTGCGACTTGTCGGATATCATTGATGCCCAATGCTTTCTCACCGACATCAAAAAAGACTTCAAAAAGTTCAATGCCGTTTATGCCGAGTACTTCAACGCAGAAACCGGCCCGAGCCGCACCACCATTGGTGTTACAGGCCTCCCGACCCCGATTGCAGTTGAAATCAAGGTTATTGCAAAAGCAAAAAGCCCCGCATGAGCGGGGCTTTTCTCTCGGCACAAGCATGAAAGCGAAACTTAGATTTTAGCTTCGCGGTGCAGGATGTGCTTTTTGGTGAACTTGCAGTACTTCTTCAGTTCAATTTTCTTGGTGGTTGTCTTTTTGTTTTTGTCGGTGACGTAAACGGATCCTGTGGGTTTGCCTTTTTCGTCGATACCAACAAGCTTAATCAGCTCGCGCATTGTTCACTCCTTTAAGACCGGCATGACAGAGAGCCTCTCAGCACAAGCTGGCGGAAGATCCCTCTGTTGAAAGCTCAACGGTGATAATGAGAAGGACTCGATCCGTCAAGCCTCATTTTAGCTCGGAGTTACGACCCACAGCAGCCGGCCTGTAGCTCTCTACTGGGGCCCATCTAACAGACTGAGAACCCGACTGTAATGACTGTACATTTTCGGAACCGGTAGGAAGAGTCCCTGAGCGAAAAAGACCCACACACTCCCCTCCCCCAGATGAGCTGGCCCGCCCGCTTGGGTGGGTGACCCAGCGACACCCCTGGGCTTCGTTGGCCAGGCAGTCTTCCCGGTTGGTCCGGAAAATGCGGCAGGTCGTGCTGCTGGATGCACTCTGGGCGACCTCCTTCGGCTGAACCTCGGCCAAGACCTTTTCAAAAGGCTGGGCCCGTTCACAGGCCTCTCGGTGCTCCTTCCTGACAATCAACTTTTGCTGACCAGCAGGGCCAGTAACCCGCAGGAAGGGAGGAAACCTCCCCCCGGGATAGAGATTCGCCTGAAAACCGCAGGGGAAGAAAAAGTCGCGCTCCTCGTTGGAGGGCTGGAACGCTTCACCACAGGGTACGTCGTTACAACGATATATCACTTTGAAACGGAGAGAGTCGCGGGCCGCGAGCTGGGGCAAGATACGGAAGCCGCCGTTACGCGAGGCGCCAGCCGAGGCCACTTCGCTCTCACCTCCCACGACGTTTCTCTCGTTCTTGCATGCCGCGGTCGTTGCCAAGGCTGCGCACACAAGAGAGAAACCGAGCCACGAGCCTGACTTGAGGCGAAGTGGAACGTCAATGGAGAAAAACGGCTTCATTCAGGCGACCTCAACGCATACGCAAACGGAGTAAAGTTGTAGGTTCCATAGCCGAAGATGTTGCGCTCGTGGATAAAGTCCTGGTTGTCGATCACCCAACCAATCCCTGCACGCTGATTCGACCAGCCATAGAACATATACGTATGGGCAGGATAACCCGGATAACGCGCGTCATCTTCTGTCAGAACCACATCGCCGGGCTGCAAATTATTTGCAGAGTTTATTTTAACCCATCCCAAGCGTTCCTGGAGGTATTGCGCGAAGGGTTTGGTCACGAGTGATACAGATTCTCCGTTGATATATCCCGAAAGAGGAACAGCAGTCCCCGAACGCCGCAAGGCCGTACTCATAAAGGCCACACAGCCATTGCGTCGCCCTGCCGGATAAAAGGTCAATACTTCATCAAAAACATCGTCATAATTTGAACGGACACCGTAGAACGAAAGCAGCTTGCGGTTCGCTTCACCACCGCGAATCATCTGCGGCAGAAAAGAAGCATTCCAGCGCATGGTCTCGCATGTACTACCACCTCCACGCGCGCGGCACTGTTCAACATCACGAACCTTGAAGGGTCCGTAAACCTCATTCCCTTCAACACAACCTTGGCGCGAGGCATCGAACTGCGCTCCGCGAGGGCATGTGTCGTTCAACCGCACGCGAGCCGCGAATCGTCTTTCCCAGCGCGAACTTTCACACGAAGAATCTCCACCACCATATTTCTTGCAGAGCGCAATCATGGTGCGGGTGAATGGCCCCAGTGCCTGGGTTTCGGTGACACAGTGCTTTTCTGAGGGCGAATACCAAGAACCGGTTGGACAAAAAATTGCATCTGGCGTTGTTCGCGCTGCCACAGCGGTGTTTTGATTCTGTGCCGATTTGTCGCCAACAGCCGAAGAAACACTCTTGGCTGGAATGTTTCGTTGATCGGCGGCTTTGTCTGCAGCACTCTGGCTAAGGTTATCAGCCCCAGTACTCAACTCTTTTTTTGCTTCACCACAAGCCACGAGAGAAGAAAAAGACACCACCATGAGAGCAAGAATTTTGCTCATGCGTCGACCCCCCACTTCTGACGAAGAAACGCTTTGAAAGAACATTTGCGCGCTTTTCAGGAGACTCCTGATCGCAATTTACGGAGGATTCATGAGGTGCGGAGTGTTTCGTCCGAGACTTGACAGGGCAAAAAAATCATCGAGACTGCTGATGAGGTGAAAACATCTTTAATTCTGGAGTTTTTGTGTGAAAAACCTGCTCAAAATCTTTTTATTCGCTTCTGTTTTGACGTCTGCTGATTGTATTGCAAAACCAAACTTACCTTCCCCAGCGAGTGCAGTTTCTGCACGGCATTTTCACGCCCTTTCCGCTGAAGATATCAACGGAAAGCCAACCCTTTTTAGCGAATTCAAAGGCAAAGTGGTTCTTGTTGTGAACACTGCATCACAGTGCGGTTACACATCACAATATCGAGGTCTTGAGGCTCTGTATCAAAAGCACAAAAGCAAAGGATTTGTTATTCTTGGATTTCCGAGCAATGATTTCGGTGGTCAGGAACCCGGCAGCAATGCGGAAGTTAAAAAGTTCTGCGAGCTCAAATACAAAGTCACTTTCCCTATGTTTTCCAAGGTCAATGTCACATCTGTTCCACGTTCACCCGTTTATGAATTTCTGAGCGTTCAGAATCCAAATTCCGAGACACGCAAAACACCACAGTGGAACTTCTGGAAGTTCCTTGTCGACAAAAACGGAAATGTGGTGAAAGCTTTTCCAAGCTCAACTGAGCCTGATTCTGCAGAGGTAAATGCAGCTGTCACAAATCTGCTCGCCGCGAAGAACTAAGCAATTAGGTATTGGAAAGCATGTTCTCAGGGCGCAGAAGGTTTTCGAGTTTCTCACGACTCATGAGCTTATGCTCGAGCACCAAATCGAAAACGCTGCGTCCGGTTTCCAATGCCTCCTTGGCAATTTTGGTTGAATTTTCATAGCCAATGTGCGGATTCAAGGCTGTCACCAAGCCAATACTATTTTCCACATAACGACGGCACACTTCTGGGTTTGCCGTAATCCCCGAAACACAGAGGCGGCTTAAAGTTTTTATTGCACGTGGAAGCATTTGCATCGACTGGAAAAGGTTGAACACAATCACAGGCTCCATGACGTTGAGCTGGAGCTGCCCTGCCTCTGCTGCAAGTGTGATGGTGAGGTCGTTGCCGATAACCTGAAAGGCCACTTGATTCACAACCTCAGGAATTACAGGATTCACTTTACCAGGCATAATGCTTGAACCAGGCTGCATAGGTGGAAGGTTGATTTCACCCAAACCACAACGTGGTCCACTCGAAAGCAAACGCAGGTCGTTACATATTTTACTCAGCTTGGTCGCAAGGCGCTTGAGAATCCCCGAGAACAACACAAAGGAACCGGTATCGGGAGTCGCTTCAATGAGGTTCGCAGAACTCACCAGTTTAAAACCGGTGACGTGATTCAGATGCATAAGCGCCTTGGAACGGTATTCCGGATGTGCGGTGATGCCTGTACCGATGGCCGTACCACCGAGATTCACCTCCAAGAACAAACGCGCTGCATCCTGAAGACGCATAATGTCCTCTTCGAGATTTACGCGGAAGGCTTCGAATTCTTGACCGAGGGTCATGGGTACAGCATCTTGCAATTGCGTGCGCCCCATTTTGATAACCGATGAAAACTCTCCTGCCTTCTTCGCCAGAGCACCACACAATTCTGCCAGCGCATCTATGAGCGTCGGCAGTGCATGAAGGATCGCCACGCGCACAGCCGTGGGATAAGCATCATTGGTGGATTGCCCGAGATTCACATGATTGTTTGGATGAATTTTCTTGTGATCTGCTTTTTTGTAGCCCGCGATCTCGAGAGCACGGTTAGCAATCACCTCGTTGGCGTTCATGTTTGTTGAGGTTCCGGCTCCGCCTTGAATAACATCAACAACAAACTGTTCATGCCAATGGCCCGCAATGATTTCATCGCAGGCCTGACAAATCGGTGCGCAAATCTCAGGCGACAACAGGCCGAGGTCACGGTTAGCCAGCGCAGCTGCCTTTTTCACTTCGGCAAGAGCTCGAATGAGAGAAGGAAATGCGCGTAAAGTGACACCCGTAATGTTGAAGTTTTCACACGCACGCAGCGTCTGCACCCCGAAGTACGCCTCCGCAGGAACTTCGCGCTCACCCAACAGATCGTGTTCGGTGCGGGTTTTTCCGGAGCTGTAAATTGATGACAAGAGCCCACGATGACCCGCACCTTGAATACGGCTGAAAATATACGAGGCAACATTGTGCTGAATTTTTGCAGCGAGAGTCGGTTGCTCAGTCTGCATTTTGAGGAATGACTCACGTCTGAGCAGCAGAAACTCGACGTCTGAAAGCGTTGTTGCAGTGGCCTGATGCAGGGTCCCCTCTTTCATGAGCGCAGCTTCACCCATGAATTGTCCCGGACCATAAAGGGTAGTGCTTTCATCCCAGTCCACATTCCCCGATTGAGCCTGCAACTCAACCCGCCCCGAAACAATAATGCGCAAGCGATCGCGCGTTGCACCAGGCGCGTAAATCGTTTCTCCAGCCTTGCTCGAAGCTTTCTGAACGTATGTTTTCAGTGTTTTGATTTCTGCTGCAGTGAGGTCAGCAAAAATCGATAAGCCGGAAAGAATAGTGTCGGACATGGGTTGGTCTCCCTTGGGAAGACCACAAGTCCTACACAGATTCTGCCGTTTGAACAAGCTTGATGAAAGCCCGCAGTGCCGCATCGAGTTCGCTTGTCACTTCTGTGAACTGGAAACCGACACGGTAAAAGTTCTCGCGCATTTGCATCTCATCGGCGCTCGGGAGGAGCTTGACACGATTGGCAACAATTCGTTGAAAGTCGTTGTAGTTGCCCTGCATCACAGCTGAGGTGGTCTTTTTGGTCCAGCGCACTGAAACATGCACTGCGATGGGGGCTGTGCTCGGCAAATAAAGGTGCGCTTTAAGCTCATCTTCATCGGCCCGGAAGAGGTCGGCCACAGCCGCATAACGCGTGAAGCAGGCCACTCCACCCAAGCTCACATCGTCGATGCGGACACGCGCAGAAGAGGAGGTATCATCACGCAAAAACCGCGGAATGAAAGGCGCATCGAATCGCTCGAGCTCAATCCTTCGATCAGGAAACTCGAGGAAGGCGGCACAGGAAATTGGGACTCGGAAGCGCGAGTTGGCACGGCGCTCAAAGGCGACGAGTTTTTCTGGGATGGCAAGAAGAAGCTTGCCTGGCACGCGCTGCTTGATTTTAGAAACGAAAACGATTTTTTTGGAGAGCAGAATAAATTCGATGCGCACTAGCTTGTATGGCGCAAGCAAGGAGTCGCCTGATGGAGAGATTCCTGCGATCACCAGAGACCCTTCGGCCCCTAGAAGATCCTCAACCACTCCGCGCACAAGTTTACCATCGTTGGCGTACTTGATAAGAACCTGAGTTTTGCGCCGGTTAACCTCACGCAAGATCTCAAGCACCTGCTCTGGGCGCGAAAATGCTATCGCTTTTTCTTTGGGCGCAGATTTCTCTTGACCCATCGCTGCGTTGGCCACTCTTTCAGCCTCCTACAGGCCAGTGTCTCAAGTGCCCAATGAATCTGCAAGGCCAACCCCATTGAGAAGGGCCGTCACAATTCCGTGAGCAGGCCGAACATGGGCACCACAGAAATATAACCCCTCCTCGCCGGTTGAGGTTCCAGGGCGCTTCCACAAGAGGTCGGAGACGGTCGGAGCGAATCCATAGCCATTGAGTGTCACGGAGTTAAGGTAACGCCGATGCGTGAGAGGTGTGCCGAGTTCACACCAAACCAACTCACCCTCCAGAACAGGCCAACAACGCACGATACGCTGCGTCAAAGTTTTGAGAACCTGTTCCTTTTTCACGCGGTAGTGTCGCCCATAGCCCCCACGACTCTCGGGGACACGATAGGTATCGAGGTCTTCGCCGCCCCAGATATCGCTCGTGGGTGGACACAGAAACATGGCTTGAAAGACGCCTTGAGCGCCGAGTTTATTGTCCGGCTTGATAGCCTCAGGATCCCGAAGCGAGCCGGTGGACATGTAAACAGGTGCCCCTGCAGCAAGCGCATCAAGATCCTCTTCTCGATAGCATTGCTCTGAATCGAGCGTCCCCATCAGCCAATAGTTGCAGTTTTTCAAACCATACCGCTCGAGTGGCTTTTTTGTTGCGAAATAGCCGACAACCAACGCGTGCGGTGTTTCAACCCGACGCAATTTCTCGCGTAAAAATGAGGGCAAAGAAAAACCTTCGGCACTGCTTTCAAGAAGTCTCGGATCGGGAGTCCAAATCACATTTTTGGCGAGATATCTCTCGCCCGATGCGGTCTTAATGACAAAACGTACACCCTCCCCTGCAAGCTCGGGGGTATGGGCACGCTCAATTTCAGCTGAGCAGTTGGTTTTGTATTCAACTCCGGGGTGAATCAACGCATCTATCATGGCTCGTCCACCGCCACGCACGAAGCAGGCATTTTCAAAATAATAGCGTTGCACAACCATATGCAGCACAGCGCTCACGCGCGAGGGTGGCACCCCAATCAGCACATGGTGCACTGCAAGGATCTCGCGCAGTTTACCTTGAATACCAAGCTCATCGAGGAACTGCCCAAGTGTCTGAAAAGCAAGCTTACCGAGTTTTAATTTATGTTTAGTTCGAAAAAAAGAGCGAAGCGTTTTCTTTGTTGTTAGCGGAAAATCAACCGAACGCATGAACTGCCAGACAATCTCGAGAGCCTCAAAATACTTCTTTATCGATACAGCTTGCGCAGGAAACTGCTGCTCTAATTGCTCAGCAAAACGAGCAACGGGCTTGCAATACGAGACTTCTTCATCTGCCTCTGCAGCAGCCGCCTCGAATCTTAAAATCTCGAATTGGGAATCAAGGGCAATGGGTTCGAGTTCAACATTCAGGCGCTCGAGCGCAGATGCAAAGTGGCTTCCGCGAGCTGTGTCTGCAATATAGTGAATACCCACTTCAAACACTGCGCCCGCGCGCTCAAATGGTAACAGATGCCCGCCCAACTGTTTGCTTTTCTCAAGAATCAGGACCTTTTTCCCCTTCACGGCAAGCCGTCGAGCAAAGGATAAACCCGCAAGACCACTTCCAAAAACAACAGCATCAAAGACTTGATGGGGAGGGTACATGTTGTGCATGGCCAATCTTGCCTTTCTGTCCTATGGTTGGATGCAAATTGAAAGGCAAAGACGGATTGTTGTCAAAACGTGTTAAGCTTTCCAACCAGGTTGTCCGGATTTGGACAGGGACGATGTGTCGTGATTCATCGTCTCAGCAAACTATTGCCGCACTTTGCATCGCTCTATTACTCCATGGCTCCCTTTATTTTCTCTCAGGCCGCATCAGAAACACGTCCACCGAAAGCTCGCCAAAACAAGAATCGGTGCGGGTCAATATTGCTCCTGCGCCAGCACGTAGGGAGAAGGTAGCTCCGCTCAAAGACCCACGTAGCGAAAGCCGCAAATCCAAAAAAAGCGCCCCCATCCCGCAAATCTTGACCTCCAAGGAAGAGGCCGCGGCGAACAAAACTGCGCCCACGGTTGCGACGCTCTCTGAAGAGTCTGCTCAGCCGGTAACTTCGGATACCCCACCTCCTTCGTCCTCATTGCTTGAGCCGCGTAAAAGCCCTCTACTGCCCTCGAGCAAAAGTGATTTCATGGAGCGACAGCGCAAACTGGGTGAGGTTATCGGAGCGGGAGCCATTGCCGGAGATCTCGACGTTCCCGACGTCGTCAGTGAACAGGATCCTACCAACCCGGTTCGGCGCACCGAGTACACCTTCGCTGGCTATTTCGACTCTCTGAGCCGTCGCTTCGTGGAGGCCTGGGGAGGCGTGCGCACACTCCCCCCACACGCACGTTTTGATGGAAAAGTAGGCGAGTTTATCGAGTACGACGTAGTTATTAACCGCGATGGCTCACTTCGCAAAATCATCAACCTGACTGCAAAACGCCAACCTTTCAGAGACTTCTCGGCCGTAGATGAACTTGTCGGCGGAGTTTTCCAGTCGATGTTCCCCTTCCAGCCGGTACCAGAGCGAATCCAGAACGACCCCCTCGTGATTCGTAAACGGATTCAATTCGTGGGGTTCAAATATACCCTTTATTGAGCCTCCGAAGCTTGTACTTTCCCCAGGGTTTTGTGCTACAACAATCGGGCTATAAAATTTTTCCAAAAAACCACACCATTGCCTTCGGAGGGGTGGATGTTCGACTGGTTTCTGCGTTTGCTATCCCATGATCTCGCTATTGACTTGGGTACGGCCAATACACTTGTTTACGTTAAAGGTAAGGGCATCGTTGCGAATGAACCTTCGGTTGTTGCCGTTCAACGAGACAGCCGTGGTCTGCGCACTGTCAAGGCCGTCGGTCGCGCTGCAAAAGAAATGCTCGGGCGAACCCCAGGAACAATCGAAGCCGTCCGTCCCATGAAAGACGGCGTGATCGCCGACTTCGAACTCACTGAAAAAATGCTCAGCTATTTCATCGGTGTGGCGCACAACCACCGCTCACTCGTGCGTCCTCGTGCTGTTATCTGTATTCCCTACGGAATTACAGAAGTTGAAAAACGCGCGGTGCGCGAGTCGGCAGAGAGCGCAGGTTGCGCATCGGTCTTTTTGATCGAAGAGCCTATGGCAGCTGCTATCGGCGCTGACCTTCCGATCCACGAAGCAAGCGGCAACATGATTGTCGACATCGGTGGCGGTACCACAGAAGTGGCCGTTATCTCGCTGCTCGGTATTGTTTACTCGAAGTCAGTGCGTGTCGGTGGCGACAAAATGGATGAAGCCATCGTCAACTATCTCAAACGCCGCTTCAATGTGTTGATCGGTGAAAGAACTGCAGAACAAATCAAAATTGCCATCGGCTCTGCGTATCCGGAAGAAGAAATCCGCACGATGCAGGTTAAGGGCCGCGACCTCGTTGCCGGTATTCCGAAAACAATTGAGGTGACCAGCGAAGAAATCCGCGAGGCGATGCAAGAACCAATCAACGCAATTGTGGAAGCAGTGCGCTTGGCTCTCGAGAAAACCCCACCCGAACTCGCAGCCGACATCGTCGATAAGGGTATTGTTCTCGTCGGTGGCGGCGCACTCATCCGCAACCTCGACATCCTTCTCCGCGAAGAAACCGGCTTGCCCATCCTGGTTGCCGAGAATCCACTCACAGCAGTGGTGATGGGCTCCGGACGTGTGCTGGACAACCCTGACCTCCTCCGCGAAGTTACGTTCTAAGAATTCAACTCTCCCGCTTTGTGCGAACAGAAAGGGAGAAACAAAAAGAAGGGATGAGCTCTGCACTCGTCCCTTCTTCTTTTTTGCGATTTATTTTGAGTACGATGTTGTTGGGCAGCTGCCGAAGGAATTCAGCAATGCTTTCAGGGTCGCTTAACGCAAAACTCCACGAAACGCTGAAAATTCCATGTTTCGAGTTCAGTGCGCAAGAGCTCTTCGGCACGATCAGCTGGGTCAAAACAACTCATCGAAGGCCCCTTAGCCCCTAAGCCAATTCCTGGGAATGTGTACAACAGAGTTGCATAGTAGGAGCCTGACCACTGACTTCGCCCCATACGCAAACGCACTGACCCATAATCTCTTCCATTCGAGGTCGTGGTCGCGCCGTCGAGGCACATATTCTCTGCGCAGGCGGCGTAACCTTCCGACTCCATTTTCGCATTCTGCTCGTTACAATACTCGCGCAGCTTCACCACCGACTCTTTCAGACTCGCATCAATTGCTGCCGAAACTTGAACGCAGCTCATGGGCACTCCCAGTGGCCAACCCACTGGCTCGAGTCCATCCAAATCAGCAGCAGTCCCTTGAGCAAATGCAACCTGAAGGGGAATCATGCTCAATACGGCAACGAGAGCTGTTGAAGGCAAGTAACCAAGCATGAATCAGGTCTCACTTGTTCTGAGGAACACAGGGGCCAGTTTTTGGAGCGAGTGCAGCCTTGCCAATTTCGTTCAGGATAGTCGATTGAACTGAGGCGCTCAGTGGATTGACGCAGGCAAGTGCATCGGGAGTGCGAGCCAAAGGAATATTGAACTCAAGAGTGATAAAAATCCGACTGCCAAAAACGGAATCACTTGAACCACCTGAGCCTCCACCATATCCGCCGAACATGCTGCTCATGCTGCTGCCATTGGAGACGGTGAATTTCATGGTTGGCGCCGCTTTCGAACCGGGCGAGTACTCTTGCTGGCAGAGTCCTGTGGGGCAGCGTAAATAGCCTGACTTCGCTGTCTGAACATTCTGAAGCTCACAAAACTCGCTCAAGCGCCGAGCCGATTCAATCACCAGCTCAAGAGTCTGCGAGGCGGAGTTACCTCCACAATAAAGAGGCACGTCGTACATCATTCCGTAGGTGCGCTGCGGCTCGCTCAGAACTTTGCTTTCCGTTGCGGGGCTATCGCTGCCACATCCGGAGAGCGCGAAAACGGCACTGAATGTTGCGAGAAGCAAACGACCAACACGACGCTCTGAACCGGGACAAACAACCCGAATGACGGGAATCTTCATATTTGTACAACCTCTCGTTGAACGGCGAGACACTCGAGGAACGAGGCAACCAAGGCATGTCCAGACTCCGGAACACCTCAGATTTGACCCCTGGGCTCAACCCGCCCGAAATGTTTACGCAAAGATCAACAAATGAACAATGGCAAATAGGGTGAATCACTAAGTCAAGAATATTGCGTCAAAGCTGCAGTCAATGCTCACCGAAAAGTCTGGATTTGTGACATTTCACTGAAGAGCACGGTTCTGCCGCTTTTGAGCATGCTCAGAGCAATGCTAAACTCCCATTTAAGATCAGCGTCAAGAATGGAGCATCAAGTGACCCTGATGGCTGCACAGTGGGAATTGGATCAAATCGAACAGATTCTGCGGGAGCGCTTTCTGGAGAGTAATACCGGAAGCCAGGCCTTCTTGGTGCGTTTCATTGGCACAACGGGTGAAGTGGGTCGGCGTTGTCTCACGTTCAATATTGAGGTCCGCGAGAGTGAATTTCTTCCGCAGAAACGATATCTCGAGCAATTTGTTGATGAACTGCGCGCTCAAGGCTGGGATATCGACGAATTGCGGCAACCGCTTGCAACAGACGACAGTTTTGATGCCCGGCTTTGGTTAATGATTTATGAAGAACACAGCACTCAAATGGCGGTCGGGGAGGGCCCATAATGAATAGAATACAGAAGATTTCTGAACAGGTTCCTCCATGCGCCTCTGCCAAAACGGTAGCCTGGTGCGCCGTGTTGGCTTTGGCGAGCACAACTCTGGTCGGCTGCAAAAGCCGTTTTTTTTCTTTTGGCGAGGAGCCTACGCTCACTGGCACTCAGCCGTCAGCGTCTGATCAAAACCGTTCAGGTCAAATTGCGATTGGCCAGCAAACGAACCCAAGCTCCGGTTCAAGCACCCAGAAAAATGAGAATGTCGCAGCAGCACCATATGCCCCGCTGCAAGGGTCTCAGAAAAAACTAACTCTGGGTTCGACACAGCGTTTTGAAGTCAATGGCCAACAAGTGGATGTGACCTTTGAACAAATTCTTGAAGACTCGCGCTGTCCGAAAGATGTGGTGTGTGTTTGGGAGGGTCAAGCCAAGCTTCAATTTGCACTGAATGTGCCTGCACTTGGTCTTTCGAGGAAAGTCACACCCACTCTCCGCGCCGGACACCCCGAATTGGGCCAGGTCACTGTGGGAACAATCGGGCTCGACCTCGTCGGTCTGAGCCCCGATTCGGTGGGCACAGGTCAGAAAGCAGTTTCACCCGAAGCCACAGTTGTGGTGGGCAAGGCTCCCTGAGCCGCAGCCATAATGGCATTCAGGATGATGGCCGCTGGAGCACGAGCCTCTGGCCGGAGTGCCTCGCAACCCAGAGCAGCACCCGAACCATCCGCAGATGAGTTTGATGCGGGCGTGCAAGGCTCGCGGTTCAGCAGCAATTGCAATGCCTGAGCCTGACTTCCGAGACGTGCCACAGCTGGATGCTCTGGGTTTTCACCCGCCAAAACACCTAATGCCGAGATCGCGAAAACCATATCCTCGATGGATTTCTGACCTTTGATAATCAGAGTGACCGATTTACGGGAACCAGGTGCCGGGCCATCGATGCTTGTATTCGGAACCGCAAGAACCTGCATGCGGTGGTTGAATAAAGCTTCGGGCAAAGAGAATACAAACGGTTGGCCGTCCAATTTGGCCTGCGAAGAATCTTTGCGCTGACCGTCGTCGAAAAACTCGAAGTCCACGGCCTTACCCTTGGGCAAAACAACCTGGTGACTGTAGTGGTCAAGCAGTTCATCCAAATAGGCGTATGTCACTCCGCCCTGGAACAGATTGTTGACGACACCGGTGTAGGCAGAGTCTGAGCCTTTACCCTTGGCACGTGTTTGCAGAAGACGTGTCACGGCCATTACTGAGATGCCGACATCCTTGCGAACGAGTTCGGAGATCACTGCACCGTACTCAGGGCTTGCGAAAAACTCTGGTTTGAGCTGCAGTGCGCCGCTGAGCGCGATCGGTTCAACGCCATAATTTGCGCCGAAGCTCTTCAAGAATTCCTGTTGCGCGCCTTTGCCGTTGTATCCCAACTCTGCAAGCTGCAGATAAATATTACGAGCTGCAAACTCGTTGGACTCAGCAGCTGATTGCTGTGCAATTCCCCACAGAGCAGTCAGCTTTTGCAGTTCCTGACCAA
>JBILKQ010000068.1:0-15403 GCA_044376655.1 Silvanigrellaceae bacterium | reverse complement strand
GGTGTTTCTTCGGAAATCGGCTCTGAACCTGAAAAGAAGGTCAAGTCGCCGCTGACCGAAGCACGGTTTTCAACCCGCGTGATTCAAAACCCGGCGATCAAGAAGGCCGGTGCCCCTGAGAGCGATCCAGCCAATCGTCCGCCTGAGGTCATCACCGACGAAGATCTCAAAATCGTGCGCAACACCAGGACCCTCAACATTCGCTATCCGGGGCCGAACGTTGAGATTTTTGCAGGCAAGTTTCCGACCTCAATTCCTATCACCTTCGAGTTTTCTGAAAGACCCGTTCAGCTCTGGGGATACTTGTGGAAAGGAAAGGAGCTTGAGCCACATTGGTCTTCGGTCGGCAGTGTCGGCTTTCCGCGTGTGCCCATTGAAAAGCCCGGCACATATGTGTTTCAGGCCATGTCGGAGGATGAGCTTTACGCTTCTCCCGCAATCACAATTCGTGCGGTCAAGCGTGGTGAGGAAAACTATTTGCCAGAGCCTGAAAAATGGCTCGAGGGAGTGAAGGTGTTTCAATGAACGCTCAACTCCAAAAGGCAAAAAACCGCTTCACCAACACCCTGCTATACAAGCTGTTGGATTTCTTTTCGCTGTGGGAACGCAGTAGCCTGAAGAGCCGTCTTACGATCACACAGACTTTCATTTTGGTGGTCAGCATTGCAGCTATTCTGGTTGCTGGAGTTACTCTTTACCGCAACGACAAACTTTCTTACGTTTATGAGAATCACTATCTTAAAACCAGTGCGGTAGCTACGCGGCTAAAGCTCTACTTCTCTAATCTTCCACGCCAAGACATTATTACCGTCAAAGGTTCCGATGAAGCTAAATTCGCGGCATCCTATGGCCTTCCACAAATCCCTGCAGAAGATCAGGTGTTCGTAGGCCGTCGCGGAGACAAGGTTTTTGTTTTTGGGCGAGAGGGTGGCGAAAAGATTTGGCGCACAGAGCTCGATCCGAGTGTTCAGCTTTTTGAAGGCATCGATGGCAAAAGTTACATTTCAAACTCATTTGGTCAGTTTATTGCTTCATACGACAAGCGTGATGTGAATGCTTCGAATTTCACTTCCCGACCGGGAACAAGAAAGTTCATCAAAAGCGGTCTGCGTGAAGGATTTACACGTTACACTGATGGTAAAATTGAGTGGATTATCTCGTTCCGTGAAATTCCGGGAACGAATGTGATTGCCTTCGTGGAAACCTCGCTCGCCTCATTGAATGCACCCATCCAGAAGTTCTCTCTCGTCGCGGGTGTAATGGCATTGGTTTTGGTTGGTCTGGTTGTGCTCCTAACTGACTTCTTGTTGCTTGGCCTGCTGCGTCCGTTGCGAGAAATCGTCAATGCCATGTTTAAGATCTCTGCTGGCCACTATGATATTCAGTTCAATGTAAAGTTCGACGAAGAGCTGAGCTTTGTGGCACGTGGTTTGCAGCAAATGGCCAAACGCCTGGAGATTCGAGAGGCAGAACTGCGGCAGATTAGCGCCAACCTTGAATTTGTAATGCGTGTGACCAAAGAGATGTCCCTTGCGCCAAACAGAGACGCATGTATGCAGATGATGATCAAGCAAATCCGCAACTACGTCAGGTTCAAGCCCATCATGGATGCCTCTGCGGTGATCTTTGAGCTTGGCACGAACACTCCGAAAGGGGTTATCGACTATGTGCAGATGGGGTCTGTTGTTTCCGAATTGAATATATTGAGTCTCGAGGCAGCTGGTGTCGACTTGGAGGAACTTGTCTCCACCGAATCGGTGAGCATGTTGGGGAACACGGTTGTGCTGCGCGCCTACGCAGGCGAGGAGCTCAAAATGATTCTGATGCTCGATGGCTTTCCCGAAGACTCCATGAGCACCATTGAGCGCCATCTCATGACCCTGCTTGCTGCTTCACTTGGTCACGCGTTGGTTATGTTCGACTTCCAGGAGGAGCGCCTCGCAACCGCCCATTTTGAAAACGAACTTGTGACCGCACAGGCGGTGCAGTCGGCTCTCCTGCCTTCTTCACGCCCAGTTATGAACGTTGAACTCGATTTTCATTATGAGGCTGCTTCGAAGTGCGGTGGTGACTGGCTTTTCTTCGACAAATCCGATGAGAGCCCATGGTTGCACGCGTTGGTTGGTGATGTCACTGGCCACGGTGTTCCTGCTGCGATCATGACCGGGGTTGCTTATGGCAGCTTTATGGGCGCGCAAGCCGTGATGGAAACACTGCGTGCAACGGAAACCATGGGCGAGACCGATCGCCTCGAGTTTATGGCGGCCATTCTAAATCGTGCAATTTTGAGTGTCGGTAAGTCGGCTCGTCTGATGACCATGTGTCTTGTTTCTCTCAACACCGAAACTGGAGAACTTTACTATGCCAGTGCGGGTCACACACCATTGTTGTGGTATCGCACCAATACCAAAAAGATCTCTCCACAAACCTCAACCGGAAATCCTCTTGGGGTTTCGCCCGAGCGGACCACAACGGTGAAAAAACTGCAGCTGCAGAAGGGCGACCTTTTTGCGCTGTTTACCGATGGCTTGCTTGAAAATCATGGTCCAAAAAATGAAATGCTTTCAAAGAGACGCTTCTACGACTTGCTTTCGAGTGGGCGTCCTGTCACGGAAATTTGCAGTTCCATTATGGAGGAAGCAAAAGCTCTTTGGAAGGATGAAGAATACGCCGACGACGTGACAATGCTTGTCGTACGTTGGCCTGCTGCCGAGCAGGTTGTGCTCGATGCCAATCCCCTTCCGGAAACCCCTGCAGAGCTTGCCGGCGAGGGCACTGCGACACCTGCAGCCTGACAAGAAAAATCTGCATCATCCAGGTTATATGGTCTCATGCTAACCTTCGCTCAGCGAGGGAAATCATGCTTTTAAAGCAAGGCTGGCAAAGCGACGCGCTGAATCATTTATCCTTTGATAAAAAACGCATTTTTGCGTGTTTTGTTGTTGGAATTACCTTGTTTGTGGCAGCCTGCAAGCCACGCCTTTTCAACGAGGTCAGCAGCAAAGAATCCGAACTTCTTGACGTCAGAAGCGTCTCCTTCGAGAGAGAGCAGCTGCTCGGCAAATACCGTTTTGAGCGGATCACGCCAACGGGTGAGCGTATCATGGCGGCCTCGCTTGAATGGGAAAGGCTTCAGGAGAGTGAGGCTGCGAGGTATGCAAAACCCGCGCAGAGCGCTAACAATGTTTCGCGTGTGCTCGAGATGGCGGGTCTGAAAGATTACAGCTCCCCGCTCATGATGGACATGATTGCAGCAGTGCATCGTCGCGGCGGAATCGCGGTTGAGTTGCCCAAAGAGAGCCGTGCCATCGCACGATTCGTGGAAGAGCATTTCGAAGGTTCTTTGCCCGCCGGCTCATTGGTCACCGGATGTATCAAGCGCGACTGCTCAGGCGAGGCGGGAGATGGCAACATCAGCATTGTTGGGCATGTTGATGGTAAAGATCAATTGAACCTCTGGAACAACAACTGGTTCCGTCCCGAGAACCGGCCCTGGCGTGAGCATATGATTCCCTTGAACTGGTATCAGGCAGGGTTTCCGAGAAAATGGATGAGCACCCCATGGCTCAATCGAAAGCGCAATCTCGTTGGGGCTCTTACGGATGTGGGTGCTGTGTTGCCTGAGCTTGGCGAGGTCAACCCAACCGACCACTACGTCACACTCACGATTCTTCCTGAAATTATGAGCGAACTGAAACAGGGGCGCTCTGTTATGAGCGACGGCATGGGTGCTGTTATGCCATTTCGTCCCCATGCAGTCACTCGTGCGGCAAGTCCGTTGCCCTTGCCACCCCCTCCGCCGCTCGTGGACTGTCGCAAGCTTCGCACAGCTTCCAATATTCCGACCAATCTGCGTGAGGAGCCTAACGGTAAAATCATTTGCAAATTCCCTATGGGAACAATGTTGGAACGGGTTTTGAACAAGGGTGTCTGGATAGAAGTGAAAGGTATTTGTCCAAACGGTTTTCAGGCCTCTGGAGTTCTGCTCGCTGCGCTTGTGGTTCCAGCGTGTGAACAATAATGCAGCGTGTCATTTGGACGACTTGAGGGGTTCAACGGAGATGAAGATTTTCCGAAAGCTCTACAGAGCTGAATTGGGACTAACGGCATCAGCCTTTTTTTTGTGAGTGAGAGGTAAACGACATGTTTCAAGGACAAGGTCCACGTCTGGTTCCCCATCTGAGAGTCATGCAGGACACCAAAGAGTTCCCGTTCAAATGTGTTTTGAGCATGGGACCGCTCGTGCGTTATTGGGCTGGTCTTGTGGCATCGCAGGAACCAACGGTGTCAAAGATTGCGTCCGATGTGATGCGTCGTCTTGAACGCGCGCCCGAGCTGGCTCAGCCAATCACTGATTCGAAGGTGATTCAAACACACGAATCACTCATCAAGGTCATGATGAGCATCCTCTGGTCTTCAGGTTTCAAGAATCCTGAGAGTAGCGGTGCTGTTCTTCCATTTCATGTGCAGCCCATCATGGTGTCTGATACGTTCTTCGAGTCTTTCTTCGACAAAAATGGCCGCTTCGCCGCGACCTGTCAGGTGGGTGAAGATGCATGGCTGAACCAGCGCATCAAACTGGCCTATTCCACCATTCTGCGTCGTCTCTATGGAATCGAGCTTGAAATGGGCACTCGCCCTGTGGTCTTTTCGACCCAAGACAAAATGACCAGTCTTGTGCGTTCACACAGTGTGACCTTGGAGCCAAGCTTCTGCGATGTGGTCAACGTGGGAGGTCCAAAGGTCCTTGATGAGAAAATCAAGCGTGAGCTTCTCGCCGACGTAAACGATATGGAGAAGTGGAGAGAACTCCTGCCAGCGAATTGGTTCGAGTTTCACGGTTTCGCCTTCTTCCGCACAAATGACATCACTGATCAAAATGCATTCTTCGATATTCAAAAAACCCTAACCGAACGCGACTCGGCCGATCCTGCTGTGATGCTCACCAAAGTTGAAGCAGCGCTGCGTCAGGTGCTGCGCAGACCTCATCTGGGTGTGGGGATGAGCACAAGCGTGGGTGGCTTTCTTTCCCGCGCCCGCATCAGCGGTGGCCCAGAGCGCAAAGGCAATGAAACAGTTGCAGTTGAGCGCTATGGACGTGACGATCTCCAAGGCTCGCTGTTCTCTCTCCAGAACGATGCTCTCGAGCGTGCTCGCACTCAGCAACGTGGATTTGTGACTCCAGACCTGGCTGCCAGCGCCGACCGCTCGAAAGTTGAATCTGACCTATTGAATCAAGGCGTGCGCTCAATGGCAGTGTTCCCGCTTTTCTTCGACGATCAGCATATTGGTTTCTTCGATATCACTTCTCCGAAGAAGGACGATCTCAACGAAGCCGTGGTTGAGAAAATTGCCGACCTGCTACCATTGCTCTGCCTCGCAGGCAAACGCCGAATCGACGATGTTAAACAAGCAGTTCAGTCGATAATCTCGGAGCAGTGCACCGCGATTCATCCCACCGTGGAATGGCGTTTCCATGAAGAAGCGCAAATGGCTTCTGAACGTTCGGAAGGTACCAAGAGCCTTGAGATGAAGAATATCTTCTTCCAAGACGTCTATCCGCTATACGCATTGAGCACAATTCGTAACTCGGGCACCCTGCGTTCCAAAGCTGTGCAAGATGACCTCCGCACACAAATTGGACTCGCACTTGAAGTGTTGCAGATGGCATACGAAAACCGTCCAATGCCTTTTCTGCGTGAGTTGTGTTTCCGCCTAGAAAAACTCGATGCTCGGATCTCTGAGCAACTCACAGCTGGCGATGAGCTCGCTGCAAGCAAATTCCTGGCTTCGGAAGTTGAGCCGGTGTTCAACCACGTGCGTGGGTGGAATCTGAATCTCATTCAGAAAATCAACGCATATTGGAAACAGCTCGACGACAAGTCCCGTACTGTTTATTTGCGCCGTCGTGAGTTCGATGCGAGCGTTGTTGAGGTTACCTCGACACTCTCGAACTATCTCAAGACTCAGCAGAACAATGCGCAGAAGATTTTCCCGCACTACTTCGAAAAGCACTGCAATGAGACGGTTGAACACACCATCTTCATCGGCCAGTCGCTCGTCAAAGGACGCGAGTTCAACGAAATTTACCTCAAGAACTTGCGCCTGTGGCAGCTGATGGTGATGTGCGGCTCGGCAGCTGAGGCTGCTCGCATGAAACCAAATCTGAAAGTTCCGTTCGACTTGACCCACGTGATTGTGGTTCAGGACACGCCTGTGAACGTGACCTTCGACTTCGACGACAAGCTTTTCCACGTCGAGGGTGGAGCGGATGGACGTGGCGAAATGCTCAAACGCAGAGTAGACCGCGCAGTGATCAAAGGCACACAGGAACGCCTGAGCCAGCCCGGAAAGCTTTCGGTGGTGTTCACTCAAGAACGTGAGCGTCTTGAGTATATGGAATACTTCACATTCCTTGCGGCCCAAGAGTGCTTGCTTGAGGATGTCGAAGAGTACCTAATCGACGAAGTTCAGGGTGCACAGGGACTCCGGGCTCTCCGGGTGAGCATCAACTTGAAGGCTCTCCTCGAGCGTGGTACCGACCTGTATGAGATCATCCATCACACAGGTAAGCAGACTCTCAGGGCGGCATGAGGCACAAAACTAAAACACTGACATCCTTTGTCTTTATCGCAACACTGCTGGCATTCGGGGTTTCAACCTCGGGATGCCAGCAGTGGCTGCGTGTAGGATTCAAGGCTGGAGCCCCCGTGGACGCCGATGCCGGCGCCCAGAAAAAGGAGCGCAAGCGCCGCTTGTACTCGTCTACTGAAATGCGCGGGGTTTGGGTCAGCAATGTCGACTCCAATGTAATGGAGTCTTACGGCAATATGGAGTCGCTGGCTTCCCGTATTTCCAATTTGAATATGAATGCACTTTATCCTGTTGCTTGGAACAAAGGCGAGACTTTTTACCCAAGCGATGTGATGGTGAAGTACGGAGCTCCCAAGATCTCCACACGCTACGGACTGCCATCCCTGAAGCGTGACCCAATGAAAGATTGGCTCGCTCTTGGTAATCAATACGATCTCGACATTATCCCTTGGTTCGAGTGGGGTGTGAAAGTCCCCTCAAACTCTCCACTGGCCGAGCGCAAGCCTGAGTGGCTCTCCAAAGACGTGAATGGCAAGTCGAGCTTCGACCAGGATGGTACCAGCACATCTTATTTGAATTTTGTTCATCCTGCGGTTCAGGCTTTTTATGAAGAGCTGATGGTTGAATTTGTGAAGCGCTATGAAGTCCCGGCAATTCAATTCGACGATCACATGTCGCTCAAGAACACCTTCGGCTACGATGATTTCACCCTCAATTTGTATCGCACCGAAACGGGCCGCTCTGGCAAACCTTCGCCTGAAGCACCCGAGTGGTTGGCATGGCGCGCTGGAAAGTTGACCCAGTTTATTGGGCGCATTTCGAAGGCCATCAAGGCTGCACGTCCAGGAGTGAAGTTTTCAATTTCACCGAATCCTTATCCTTGGTCGTACCAGAACTACGTTCAGGATTGGCCTGAATGGGTTAATCAAGGACTCGTCGACGAAGTCGTTGTTCAGGTTTACCGCGACAACATGGGCCGTTTTCAAGGCGAGCTCAGCAGTCCCGCGCTCGACAAAGCTAAAGGCAAAGCCAACCTCATGATTGGCGTCCTCAGTGGCTTGAAGCCCGAGCCCATGCCCATTGAAATGGTGCGTGCACAAACCACGATGGTGCGTGAATTCGGCTATCAGGGTGTGGTTTATTTCTTCCAAGAGTCTTTGCTGCAATTCACAGCAAGTGGCGAGACAATCGATTCCCGACTCAACGTCATAAAGCAGCTCTTTCCAGCCCCTGCACGGACACCGTAAGATATCGGGATGTGCTCGCGTGAGAGAGGACATCTCGAATGAGTTTTTCGTCCGTTGCGCCGATTATCATGACCATCGCGGCTTCATTGCACCTGGCCGGCTGTTACACCGTTGCGCAGGGATACGAACAGGCGCGATTGATGAGCAAACGCGTTCCCCTCGCAAAGGTTTTGCAAGAGAGAACTGAAAATCCCGAGAGATTGGCCAAGCTTGCGCTCGTGCCCGATATTTTGAAATTTGCCGAGAGCAAACTCGGAATGACTCCCGGCTCCAGTTATCGGCACTATATTTCTCTCGATCGTCCCGCGCTGAGTTACGTTGTTCAGGCGGCCGACAAGCGTCGGCTTAAGCTCAAGACCTGGTGGTTTCCAATTGTCGGCGCGCAGCCCTATCTTGGTTATTTCGACCGTGCAAAGGCAATCGACTTCCAGAAGGAGCTCGTGGCAGAAGGCTATGACACAAGCATGGGGGGTGTGCAGGCATTTTCTTTGCTCGGGTATTTCCCAGATCCAATCTACTCGAGCATGGTCGATGGCAATGATCGCTTTCAGTTTGTCGAGTTGCTTTTTCACGAAACCCTGCACCGCACTCTCTATGTGCCCAATGCATACACCTTCAATGAAAACCTAGCCGACTTCGTTGCTCGGCAGGCCACAGCACTGTACTTGCGCAATCTCACTGCGGGCGAAAAAGAGGCGCAGGATTATTTGAACGCCGAATCCAGGTTGCAGGGGGCGCGCAAAGAATTCAGAGACTTTCTCAAGATTGCGCGCTCAGAGCTCGAATCCTTTTACGCACAGAAGGAAGTTCAAGAGGCACCGATGGAGTCCTTCCTCGAGCAGCGCAGGGCAAAATTTGCCGATCTGCATGCTCGTTTTCTGGGTCAGGCCGGCTCGGTTGTTCAAGGCACACACTATGCAAACTTTTTTCACCCAGAGCGCTTCAACAATGCCACATTGCTTGGAGCATCAGTTTACGAGTCCCGCCAAGAACCCTTCGAGCAGTTGCTTGAAAGAATTGGCCCGGATTTGGCAAAATTCATAGAAGTCATTCGAACTTGTGTGGCT
Source organism: Silvanigrellaceae bacterium (assembly GCA_044376655.1). Taxonomy (GTDB): domain Bacteria; phylum Bdellovibrionota_B; class Oligoflexia; order Silvanigrellales; family Silvanigrellaceae; genus RFOM01. The sequence goes on along the minus strand of JBILKQ010000068.1, from coordinate 6,495 downwards.
GATGCGAAAAGATCAGAGGCAGAAATTTGGGATGCTGTGACAAACTGCAAAGGGTAGCGCGATGACCTCAGACCAAGAACAGAAACCTTCGCCCGCCAAACTGCAGGAGGGTGGAGTGCGTCGCCCGTACCTGCCTTGGTGGCGCAGAAACTACATGGTGAACCGCGAGCTGCAGCTCAAGTATGCGGGCAGTGCACTGCTGATGGGGTTGGTTTGCAGTATATCTTCACTCGCAATTCTTCTGATTTCTTTTTGGAGTTTTGGGATCTGGCAAGGCCAGCGTCTGCCGGCCATGGTCATTGCAGCAATTATTTTTTCGATTTTGGTCAACCTGGTCGGCATCATGCTCACCAGTATTCTCTCGACGCAGCGCATCGTTGGTCCGCTTTTCAATCTCCTGAAACAGTTTCAGCGCGTTTCGCGCGGCGATTTCAAAGCTCATGCAAAGTTTCGAGCCAATGATGAAATTCATTACGTTGCTCGTCGTTTCAACGAGATGTTGTTGCGTTTAGATGAACGTGAAACTGAAATCTTCACTTATCTTGACAGAGCCTATGAGGCTCTGGAAAACAACCAAACGGCAGAAGCGCTTGATGCTTTAAATCAAGCACGCAACCTCCGCAGCCGTGCGTTGGGAGCTTCAGAAAACGCTCCATAAGGAACTGTCCATGTTGTTTCAGACTCTCCCCCAGGTTGTCCGCGAGCGTCTACTGTCACTCGCGGCGGGTGCCACCATCGCATTGCCTGAGGGAGAGGACGAGCGCATTCGTGATGCTGCGCGCATTCTTGAGCAATCTGCTGGTATACGTAGTGTTTTGCTCGATACACAAAGTGCTTTGCAGTATGAACAACTCGCATCCCAAGTGATTCGTGGGAACATTGAAAGGCGCGGCCGGCAACCCACGGCCGAGCAGCTCTCGCGAGCCCGTGACCCGCTTTTTGTGGCTGGAGCGATGCTCGAACTTGGGCAAGTCGATGCAGTTGTCGCAGGTGCAGTGGCCACAACGCCCCAGGTGATCCGTGCTGTGCTGGGCACGGTCGGAACACAGCCCTCCGTGCCACTCATCACGTCCTGTTTCCTGTTTCGTTTGAACACCCCAACGGCTGGTGGGGAAGATGTGGTGTTATACGCCGATGCCGGAGTTATTCCACAGCCGTCGGTTGTCCAGATATCCCAGATTGCTGCACTGTCTGCTCAGGCCTACGAAAGTTGGACGGGGCGTGAAGCCCGCGTGGGTTTCCTCAGCTTTTCCACCCACGGCAGCGCCGATCACCCCGACGTGCAGAAGATGCGTGATGCGGCAGCCTCGTTCGCCCAAAGCTGTCCGCAGTGGCTCAGCGAGGGCGAAATACAGTTCGATGCTGCCGTCGTTCCAGAAGTTGCGCGCCGCAAAAATCCCGCCACGCGCCTCGCCGGGCGCACCAATGTGTTCGTCTTTCCCGACCTAGATGCTGGCAACATCGCCTACAAGGTCACCCAACGTTTGGCTGGAGCTGAGGCTTGGGGGCCGCTTCTTTTGGGGGCTGCAAAACCCTTTTCTGACCTCTCCCGTGGGGCCAGTGCCTTTGATATCGCTCATGTTGCTTTGCTCACACTGGCTTTGGGGCGCAGCACTGGTCACTGAGCAAATCCTTGCGAGATTTCCCTTTTCGTGTACTTTGGCGAATCGTTCCGAGAACACTTATCCTCGCATGGAGAGCTGTAAAAATGAGCACTGTGTTCACTCATGTTGAGACTTTGGGCCACGAACAAATCATTTATTGCAACGACCCTCAATCGGGACTCCGCGCAATCATTGGCATTCATGACACGAATCTGGGCCCCGCACTCGGTGGTACCCGACTGTGGCATTACTCCTCCGAGGAAGACGCTCTGCGAGATGTTTTGCGCTTGAGCCGCGGCATGACCTACAAAGCGGCTTGTGCCGGACTCGCTCTCGGTGGCGGTAAGGCGGTCATCATCGCGCGTCCAGAGCAAAAATCTGAAGCTATGTTCCGCGCTTTCGGTCGTTTTGTGAACTCTCTTCAAGGCCGCTATATCACCGCCGAAGATGTGAACACCAACGTCACCGACATGAACTTCGTCCGTCTTGAAACCAAATTCGTAACCGGTGTTGCGCCAGCTCTCGGTGGCTCGGGTGACCCCAGCCCCGTAACCGCACTTGGTGTATTCTCGGGCCTCAAGGCTGCTGTTGAGGTTCGTATGGGCCGCAAAGATCTCAAAGGTCTGCGGGTGGCTGTGCAAGGTGTAGGTAACGTGGGTAAATACCTGTGCCAATACCTTCATGAGGAAGGTGCGAAGCTGTTCGTCAACGACATCAACGCTGAACGCGTGCAGGAAATGGTCAGCAAGTACCAAGCGACTGCCGTGAGCGACACCGAGCTCTATAGCCTCGACATCGATGTCTTTGCTCCTTGTGCATTGGGCGCAATTCTCAACTCAAAGACCATTCCTGCTCTCAAGGCTCAAATCATTGCCGGCGGCGCCAACAACCAGCTCGAAGATGAAAAAATTCACGGCAAGATGCTGCAAGATCGCAAGATCGTCTATTGCCCTGACTACGTCATCAATGCAGGCGGCCTCATTAACGTCTACAATGAGCTCATTGGCTACAACCGTGAGAAGGCTCTGAGCGAAGCTCGCAGTATCGGTTCGACCGTGTTGCAGATTCTGAAAATCGCTGAGCGCGACGGCATCACAACCCATGAAGCATCACAGCGTTATGCTGAAAACCGCATTCAATCTGTGCGCAATCTCAAGGCGATGCACAACGTTGCAAGCTCAGCCGTTGGACGTATGATGCATCCGTAATTTTTTGCGGAGCAGAGTATCCCATGAGCAAAGCATCATCAGCAGCTCCAGACTTCTGGTTGATGAAATCTGAACCCGATGTGTTCAGTATCCAAGACCTCATTGGGCGTCCCGGTCAGCGTGAGCTCTGGGACGGAGTCCGAAATTACCAGGCACGGAACTTCATGATGAATGACATGAAGGTCGGTGACCTGGTTCTTTTTTATCATTCGAATGCGGAACCATCGGGTGTGGCTGGGATTGCCGAGATCGTTGAGCCCGCAAAGCCCGACCCCTCGGCTTGGGATAAAAAATCCGAATACTTTGATCCCAAATCCACGCCTGAAAATCCTCGTTGGTACTGCGTCACCGTCGGGAAGCCAAAGCCATTCAAGACTTTTGTGAGTCTCGATGACCTTCGCCAACACGATGCCTTGAAAGATATGTTGGTTTTGCGCAAAGGACAGCGTCTTTCAATTCAGCCTGTGACTCAGGCCGAATTTGATTATGTGGTCGCATTGGGAATGAAACTTTAATTGTTAGTTCTGAAATTCGCGGATTTGAATTTTTTGAAAGTCATTATTCGAGGCCAGCAACGGTCTCATAGAAGCGAGGAGCACTAAACATGTCGAACGTCTATATTGTTGCCGCAAAAAGAACTCCTGTGGGCCGTTTTCAAGGCGTGCTCAAAGGTGTGAGTGCACCTCGGCTCGGCGCAGTCGCAGTTAAGGCTGCTGTGGCGGAGTCTAAGGTTCCGCTCGAAGCAATCAATGAAATTCTGATGGGTGAAGTTCTTACGGCGGGAGTCGGTCAGGCACCTGCGCGTCAGGCGGCCATTTACGCCGGGCTACCACAAAGCGTTCAGGCTCTTACAGTGGGTAAGGTGTGTGGAAGCGGTCTCAAGAGTGTGATGCTTGCAACCCAGGCTCTGCGTCTCGGAGATATCGAGGTAGCTATTGCCGGTGGACAAGAGAGTATGAGCAATGCTCCTTACGTATTGCCTGCTGCACGCGACGGATTTCGTATGGGCCACAAGGAAATTCAAGATTCAATGATTCTCGATGGTCTCTGGGACCCCTACAGCAACATCCACATGGGCACCTGCGCTGAAACCTGCGCACGTGAGTTTTCAATCACTCGTGAAGAGCAAGATGCATTTGCAGCAGAGAGCTACGCGCGTGCACGCAAAGCCATGGAGTCGGGAGCATTCAAAAATGAAATTGCCCCGGTTGAGGTTGCAGCGGGCAAGTCAACCCAGTGGGTTGAAATCGACGAAGAGCCCAACGCAGCTGATCTCAGTAAGATGACCACCCTGCGCACTGCTTTCGAGAAAGACGGCACAATCACGGCGGCCAATGCCTCTAAAATCAACGACGGTGCGGCAGCTCTTGTGCTGGTTTCCGAAGCTGCACTTAAAAAGTACAACCTCAAGCCCCTGGCTCGGATCGCAAGCTATGCAACTCATGCGCAGGATCCGAAGTGGTTTACCACTGCTCCCGTGAATGCGATCGAAAAGGCCGTGGCCAAGGCCAACATCACCCTCAACGATATTGATCTTTTCGAAATCAATGAGGCCTTTTCTCTTGTCACCTTGGCAGCCATGAAGAAGCTCAACATCCCGCACGCTAAAGTGAACGTGAACGGCGGCGCGGTTGCCATCGGTCATCCTATCGGTGCGAGCGGTGCCCGTATTCTCACAACCCTTGTCCATGCACTACAGGCGCGTAACCTGCAGAGGGGTCTCGCCACACTGTGTATTGGTGGAGGAGAAGCGGTCGCACTTGTCATTGATCGCCAAGGGTGCTGAAATGAGCCCCTGAGAATTTAATCAGGGGAGACAATCCGTGGCACGCAGACACCCCAAGAATCGGCGCAATGCATCCCGCTCCAAAGCCAAGAGCAAAAGTCTAAGTTCGGATGATCCGCGTGGGCCGCAGGCAGGGCGTCCCGAAGCGCGGTCGGCATCTGGGACTTCTGCCGGGCGCAATGCGCAATCCGAACGTGGGCCTCGTCAGGGGCGGCGCGGCCGCTCGCGCGAAGAGCAGCACGAGCGCCGCTTTCAGAACCAGCGTTCAGGCCGTGGGCGGTACGGCGGGCAGGGCTTTCAGCAGGCCCTCAGCCCTGAGGCTGTGCGTGATTCCATCGAGAAACTGCTAAGCTCACGCCTCGACGCAAAAGCGTGGGCCGCCCTTGCCGAGCGTTTTCGTCAGCGTTTGAAGGACTCCGACTGGAGCGAACCCACACCAGTTTCTTCCCCGGTTGGTCTTCCGCATCAGCGGGCTACACGGGCTGTGGGTGCACCTCAGAAATCGCCTGCAGGCAATGCCTCTGCCATTTCGCGCCCTGAGCCGAGAGTTGCGAAGCCGGCCTCTGCTGCTTCATCTTCAATGAGCTCGCTCGTGCCTAGCCGCTCTTATCGTGTCGAGAAAAAAGCCGCTCCTAACAAGGAACAAATCAAGTCTGAAGCTCAACCCCAAGTTGAGGCAGCTTCTCATTCCGCGGCTCAATCCCTGGAAAATTCAGCTTCCGCACCAGCCCCCGACCGTGGCTTTGCATTGGCGCGCAAGCGTCTCTCTGAGCTTTTTGGAACCAATCCGCCGTCCACTGTCGCAAAATCCTCGGCTGCATCCACCGCTCAACCTCCGTCCGCCTCGCAGGTTCAAGCTGCTGCGCAACCGCAGCAGCGCCTGTCGGTCTCTGGCATGCAGCTCGATCCGTGGCAGGCCGAAGCGCTCGATGCTCTGCTTGCAGGCCAGAATGTGGTGGTTGACGCTCCAACATCAGCCGGTAAAACACGCGTCATTGAGGCTCTTCTCGATGCCAAATTGCCTGAGGGTTTGCGCCTTATTTATACAAGCCCCGTTAAGAGTTTGAGCAACGATAAATATCGAGAGTTTTGTGAAAAATATGGCAAGGAACGGGTGGGAATAAATACAGGCGACTTCAAAGAAAATCTGCGCGCACCCATCATTCTTGCCACTCTTGAAACCTATCGCAACTCTCTTCTGGGAGTTGAACCCGACATGCGGCGGCGGGTGGTGGTTTACGATGAATACCACTATCTGCAAGATGAAAGTCGCGGCAGCGCGTGGGAAGAGTCGCTGATTCTCACGCCCAAAGAAAGCCAGGTTATTTTGTTGTCTGCGTCGGTACCGAATGCAGACGAATTCGCACAATGGCTCGAAACTTTGCTCGGACGCCCCTCCAAGCTCGTGCGTGTGAGCAAGCGTCCTGTGCCGCTCGCCGATATTGTTTACACAAGCTACGGCTGGGTCTACGGGCCCGACCTCGCGTTGCAGCCAGAAGAAATCGCACTTATTCGCCGCACTCTGCGCGCCGATCGTTCGAGAAATCGGCGGCGCGACAAATCCCGTTTCGACGAGCTCATCGACCCTGTTCGTGTGGGCTTGGAGCAAGAGCTCGGTCCTATCGTCGTTTATGCTGGCCGCCGCGCTGATGTTGAAGCCATTGCGCATGTGTTCGCACGTGGGTTGCCTGCCTGGACCGATGAATCGGCCGCCAAGACTCTTCATGAACGACTCAATAACTTGCCGGGTTGGGACTACGTTCCGCATGAGCTGCAGCGCATGATCCGCAAGCACGGTATCGCCTTTCATCATAGCGGTCTCATTCCGCCAGGGCGCGTTGCAATTGAATCTCTCCTCAAGGAAGGTTTGCTTCGGGTTTGTTCCGGCACCATGGGG
>JBILKQ010000067.1:0-15438 GCA_044376655.1 Silvanigrellaceae bacterium | reverse complement strand
CTGTGGGCAATAATATGCCCAATCACCGGTGTTCCGAGCAGGGCGAGATCGCCCACGCAGTCGAGAATCTTGTGGCGCACGAATTCATCTGGTGCTCTGAGGCCAGCGGCATTGAGGAGTCCGTCCGTCCGACTGACCACAATCGCGTTTTCGAGGCTTCCGCCTTGTGCGAGGCCGCGTGAGCGCATGAATTCCACTTCTTCTGCTGTACAGAAGGTGCGTGCATGTGAGAGGGCCTCACAGAAACTGCGTCCGGTGAGAGACAGAGTCAGACTTTGCGAGCCAATCAGAGCGTTGTTTTTGAAGTCGATGGAATAGGTGATGCGCGGCTGCTTGCTTGGCTCCACGCGGATAAAGCGACTCGGGTCGCGCGGGTCGACAACTTCGACTGGCTTCTTGATGACTCGAACGGCACGGCCGACGCCGAGATCTTCCACTCCAGCTTCGTCCAGAAGAATAAGCCAAGGTACTGCCGAGCCATCGACAATGGGCATTTCGGGTGCATCGACGCAAATGCGCGCGTTGTCGATGCCTAGCCCAAAAAGCGCGGCCATCAAGTGTTCAACGGTTGATACATATAGTTCAGGGGTGCCGATGCGGGTTGCTAGCGCTGTATCGAAGACAGCCTGCGGGTGCGCGGGTATTTCAACATGGGGATGCACATCAGTGCGGACGAAACGAATACCCGAGTTCGCAGCGGCAGGATGAATTTCGAGGCGAATTTGTCGGCCTGAATGAAGACCAATTCCTGTGTGGCGGATTGTGCGTGCCACGGTGCGCTGGTTCAAGATCTGTTCTCCTCGCAGGTGAGGTCGAACACTTAAGTTTCGTCAAGTGCCCGCCCGCCTCGTCTGCTTAGCAGCCTCATGGTTTGGCAGCAAGCAAAACCGTACTGTTGTCGGTTAGTTCTTTTTGAAGTTTAGCCTGTTCCCGGACAAAGCGGCAGTCCCGGGTGTGGCATGTCAAGTCGTTGACATTGCTCGGATCGGTTTTTTCATCTTCTGGCCAGCAATCGGGCTCTGGGGAAGCCTCCAGTTGACCCCAGCCCAGATGCGATTTAAGCGTGCATTTAGAAATTGAGCAGGAGACAGTGCGTATGCAGGGTGTGAACAAGGTGATTTTGATTGGTCGATTGGGACAAGATCCCGAAGTGCGTATGACCCCCAATGGACAAGCCGTCTGTAGCCTTCGCTTGGCCACCAGCGAAAGCTGGATGAAAGATGGAAACAAGGAAGAGCGCACAGAATGGCATCGCATTGTTGTTTGGGGACGTCAGGCAGAGCTGGCCGGCAAGTACCTCAAAAAAGGCCGCTCGTGCTTTATTGAAGGAAAGCTACAAACCCGCAGCTGGGATGACCAACAAACCGGCCAAAAACGCTACTCCACCGAAATCGTGGCGAGCAACATTCAGTTTCTCGATTCCGGAACAGGTCGTGGTGCCGAGGCTTCCTCGGGAGCTGACTTCGGCAGCGACGCAGGCTCTGACAACCCCTTCTTTGGCGGTGGTCCTTCATACGACAATGGCGGTGGAAATCGCTCTACAGCAACAGGCACCTCGAATAGAAGCGTGGATCTCGACGACGACGTTCCATTCTGAGGCCTCTTGTTCCTGACGATTTAACTGAAGGCTCTGCTTTTGCGAAGGCGGGGCTTTTTTGTTTTGGCGAGCATTATTGATGGAGGTCTCTGTGAAGGTTCTCGTTGCAGGTGGAACTGGACTCGTCGGGATGGAGTTGTTGAAGCTTTTGTCACAGCGTGCCGACGCACAAACGGTTGCGTTGGTGCGCAGGCCCCTGCAACCAGCCCCATCGTTTGAGAGCGTTGATTTCCGATTGTTTGATTTTGAAGACGCCGATGCATATGCAAGGTTGTCGCATGAAAAGTTCGATGTTGTTTTTTGTTGCCTCGGTACGACGCGGCGCAAAGCAGGTTCGGCTCAAGCTTTTACACAGGTGGATTTTGAATATCCGCGACGTCTACTGGCTGCGGTGCAAACTCATTCACCACTGTTCTGCTTGGTTTCCTCTGTGGGCGCAGACAAACCCGCTGGCTTGTATTTGAAAACAAAATTTGCGCTTGAGCAGGCAGTGATGGGCAGTGGTCTGCGTTACGTTATTGTGCGGCCGTCGCTATTGCTCGGGAAGCGCAGCGAGTTTCGCTTTGGAGAGCAACTCGCGGGGTTTCTTTCAAGGCCTATTCTGGGCATGTTGCGCCGAAGAACGGGCGCAAGCATAGGAAAATATACTCCCGTATATGCGCATGAGGTCGCCCATGCCTTGGCGTGCGCAGCTCTCGAAAATCCCGCTGCAGTGCGCGGTATTGTTCTTGAAGGGAGAAATATCTTTATGCATTCAAAGCAATTTTGACTCTGCGTGCTTTCGTAAGTTTTTATCAAATGAAAGCGCTGGTAAGCTTTTCGAAAATTCAAGAAGCGGGGTCCTCCTGTGGCGAATCATCGAAAGGCGTTGGTGCTGTATTTTCATCCCACTCAAAAAACCTCCCGAGTCGGCTCAGCCCTTGCAAATGCGGTCAGGGGACTTTCGAATGTAACATTTCGAGACATGTATGGCCTCTATCCTGACTTTCTGATCGACGTGAAAGAAGAGCAGCGAATTCTGGAAGAGCATGATCTCGTTGTCTTTCAGCACCCGGTTTACTGGTATTCGTGTCCGCCACTCCTAAAGCTATGGATTGATGAAGTCTTCGAGCATGGCTGGGCCTATGGAACTGGGGGAAACAAACTCCATGGCAAAAAGCTGTTGAGTGTGGTGTCCGCAGGCGGATCTGCACAGGCATACTCGCCCAGTGGCTCAAATCGTTTTGAAATCCGCACCTTCTTTTCTCCCTTCGATCAAACAGCACATCTGTGTGGAATGATGTATGCAGAACCGTTGGTTGTTCACGGTGCTCGGGGGTTGTCAGACGAGCAAATTGCACAAGCCTGTCAGCGTTATGTTCAGACTCTGAGAACCTATGTTGAGTCGGGAGAGTTGCCATGAGTGGGCAGGGTCTTCTGGCGACAGTGGCCTCGTTGCTGGCAGCGGGCGTGATCAGTGTTCCCGTGGCAAAGCGTTTGGGCTTGGGAAGTGTTCTGGGATATCTCGTCGCAGGCGCAGTCATTGGGCCTTTTGGATTAAAACTTCTAACCAACTCCACTGATGTGATGCATGTTGCTGAGTTCGGTGTGGTCATGCTTTTGTTTTTGGTTGGACTAGAGCTTGAACCAAAACGACTGTGGGCCATGCGCAGGAGTATTTTTGGTCTGGGCTCTGTTCAAGTTGTTTCCTGCACTTTTGTGATTGCGGGGTGCATGGTGCTGATGGGCTGGAATGCGTCTGGTGCCACAGTGGCAGGTCTGGGTTTTGCCATGAGTTCAACGGCAATTGTTCTGCAGATTCTTGCAGAAAGAGGCTTAACTCAAACTTCAGTCGGAAAAGATTCGTTTTCTGTGTTGTTGTTTCAGGATCTGGCGATTATCCCAATTCTTGCGTTGGTGCCCATGCTCGGAACCCATTCAGAGGTTTCGGTGGGCGGGCCTGCTATGTCGCCTATCATGCGCACAGTTGCTGCACTCGCCATTGTGATTGGGCTTGTGATTGCAAGCCGTACTCTTGTGAAGCCTCTGTTCAGGTGGATTGCTCAAACACGTCAAAAAGAAATCTTCACTGCGACCTCACTGTTGATTGTTGTGGGTATTGCCCTGCTCATGGACAGTGTGGGCTTGTCGATGGCACTGGGAACATTTCTTGCCGGAGTTGTTCTCGCTGATTGTGAATATCGTCATGAATTAGAGAGCAACATTGAACCATTCAAGGGTTTGCTTTTAGGAATATTTTTCACTGCGGTCGGAAGTTCAATGCAATTTTCGATTTTGTTAGAACAGCCCTTACAGATTCTTTCTTTGGTCCTTCTTCTGCTTCTGAGTAAAATTCTATTGCTCAAATTCTCTGCGCATCTCTTTAAGCAGGATAGTCGGAATGCATGGTTGTTTTCCGTCTTGTTATCGCAGGGGGGTGAGTTTGCTTTTGTTCTCTTCACCGCTGCGCGTGGTTTTGGCGCACTCAGTGAGAGTCAGGCTGCAGAGCTAACTTTGGTCGTTGCGCTTTCGATGTTCACAACTCCGTTTCTTCTGAAGTCTGCTGAGAAGTTCCTGAAAAAGAAACCCGTCAAAGAGAGTCGTGCCGCAGATAAGATCGATGAAGGGCATGATCCAGTGATTATTGCAGGCATGGGGCGATTTGGGCAAATTGTTGCACGTATGCTCCACTCGCAAGGTATTTCTCCTACAATTATCGACTTCAGTCCCGACCTACTCGATCTTGTTCGCCCGTTTGGTTTCAAAGTCTATTACGGTGATGCCACCGAGCTTTCCCTACTTGAGTCTGCAGGCATTGCACACGCAAAAGTTTTGGTTCTGGCTCTTGATGATCGTGAAGGGTGTTTGCGTGCCGCTGAATTGGTGCGCAGACATTATCCTCAGGTTCGGATCATGGCCCGCGCCTTTGACATGATTCATGCGTATCACCTTAAAGATCTTGGTGTTGATGATTTTGAACGCGAAACTTTTAATGCTGCTTTGTCATTGGGTGAGAAGGTGATGGTTTCTTTGGGTTTTCATCCACACGCCGCAAATCGACTTGCGAAGATATTTCATCGCTACGACAACAGGGTGGTTGAAGATTTGCACAGTGTTTATAAACAGCGCAGTGAGTGGATTGTGGGTGCGCGTGCAGCACGAGAGGAACTGAAGAAACTTTTTGCAGAAGACGAGAAGAGTATTCAGCAGGGACACGCAGATGCTGCTTGGGTCACAAAGTAGACCGTGAGGCGTCATTTTTTTGAGGGCTGCCGAAAGAGTGGTTGTGTGAATTTTTCTCCTCATTGTAATCTCCTAGCGTTCTTAATGAACACTGCCTGTATTTTTTGGGAGGCTCTATGAAGATTCTTGTTTTGGTTGCTGCGTTTGGCCTTTTCAGTTCTGTTGCAGTTGCAGCTAAGAAGACGGGTGTTGATCTGAACGGTACTTGGACGAGCGAGAAGTGCGAGTCGATGCCTAATGGACAAGGCGGAGAAATGTACTTTACACGGACATTCCCGATGACAGCCAAAGAATGGAAGATTGATTTTACGGTTTTCGGAGACAAAGACTGCACTCAGGCATTGTTTACAGTGGACGTTGCTGGTGATTGGAAGTTGCGTGGAAAATCGAAGGTGGTTGAGGGTGCACACAATGCGTTCTTTGGCTTCAAGACCCGCACCCTCACTGCAAAATCGGAAGGTGCAGTCCAGTTCATGAACCAAGCCAGTTTTTGTGGAAAGTCGGATTGGAAAGTGGGTGAGGCCGTTGATATTCATACGACAGGCTGTCCTCAAGTGGGTGCCAAGCCTGCTGCAGAGTGCAAGGGCGAGCATGATTTGGTGAAGGTCGATGGCGGCAAATGGTTCTTGGGCGATCGCTCGGGCGACATGTGTAAGAAGGGCGCGTATCCTAAGAAGCTGATTCAAAATGCACTTGTGAAGAAGTGAACTTTTCGCTCTCGAGCAGCTCTTTCACGAAAACCTCCAGGGTGATGCACTCTGGAGGTTTTTTTAATCATCGAAAAATTTAAGGACTTTGTTCGGGAAGTCCGGTTGAAATAACCGGAGCTTGCTCTGCAGTTTCCCATGGGAGATCGGGCCACCATTTTTTTCTCAAGTGAGTGTCGATGTTCATGGGGTCAAAGCTTTCACCGGGGCGGGGCAAAACCAACTGCACACCTGTTGATTTAGCACCCGCGAGAAGGCGTTCACCGGGTTCAGTCCAACCGTGAGTCGCGAGGCTGAACGTTGCCCAGTGGATGGGCAGATAATTCTTTCCACGGAGCTCGAGGCAGGCCTGAAGCGCTTGCTCTGGCCCAATGTGAACATCCGGCCAGGCAGAGTTGTAGGCCGCAGACTCGATTGCGACGAGATCAAATGGGCCATATCTATTGCCAATCTCTTTGAAGCCAGGGAAGTAGGCGGTGTCGCCACTGAAATACATGCGCTGAGCTTTTCCAGCGAGCACCCAGCCACACCAGAGCGTTGAGTTCCGATCGAAAGGAGTGCGTCCAGAGAAGTGGCGAGAGGGAACACAAGCGATCTTCACGTCGCCGATGGTGGTTTCTTCCCACCAGTCGAATTCTTTGATCAGCGAATAATGAACTCCCATCTCTTCCAACCGATCCCCTACTCCAAGGGTGGTGATGAAGGGTATCTTCAGTTTTGCAAGTGATTCGACTGTTTCTCTGCAGAGGTGATCGTAGTGATCGTGCGAGAGCAAAACGGCGTCAATCTGAGGTAGTTCGGAGAGGGGCAGTGGCGCTGAGAAAAATCGCTTTGGGCCTGCGAAAGAGAGAGGTGAAGCCCGTTCTCCCCAGATGGGATCCGTGAGAAACCGACATCCATCGAGTTCAACCAAAAGAGTGGAGTGACCAATCCAGGTGACGCGGAAGCCCGAGGCCGAGGGGAGTTCGAAATCCTTTCTGGTTTTTGTCACAGTCCGGATCTCGGATTCCGGTGTGGTTGGAGCCTTTGAAAAAATCATTTTTCTGAACGCATCAATAAATTTCGTGTGTTCAGGAAGACCATTTTGGAATTTTCCATCTTTCCACTGCGGCGATGCAATTTTTTTTGAATGACGGGCGGCGCGGGCAATTTCGGCAGCCTTCTTTTCATCAGCAGGAATTTGCGCAAATGCTGAATTTGACGACGTCATTTTTCTCCCCAGAATAGTGCTCGCAGAGGCCATTGCGATTGTGTTGAGAAATTCGCGTCGTGAATTATGTGTCTGGTTTTTCACGGGCTCTCCCGAAAACGAAAAAGAGGCGGGTTCATGGGAACTCGCCTCTTTCATTGTAGTTGCAGCAGGGAATTAGCGCAGCGCTTTTTTGAGAGTTTCCCCAATTTCGCCGGCACTGATGACAGTGTGAATTCCACAAGCCTGCATCGCTTCGTATTTTTCGGCCGCGGTGCCCTTGCCGCCGGAAATAATTGCACCGGCGTGACCCATGCGTTTGCCTTTTGGAGCAGTTTGCCCAGCGACGAAGCCAACCACCGGTTTCTTCATGTTTGCTTTGATCCACTCGGCAGCCTGGATTTCTGAGGTTCCGCCGATTTCACCGATCATGATGACGGCATCGGTATCGATGTCTTTGTTAAACAAATCGAGAACGTCGATAAAGCTTGTGCCGTGAAGAGGGTCGCCGCCGATTCCGACGCAGGTGCTCTGGCCAATGCCCAGAGCAGTCAGTTGGCCGACAGCTTCATAAGTGAGAGTTCCGGATTTAGAGACAACACCGACTCGGCCTGGCTTGTGAATGTGGCCAGGCATAATGCCGATTTTGCAAGCTCCTGGGGTGATGACGCCAGGGCAGTTTGGTCCAATCAAACGGCTGCGGCCATTGGCGTGTCCGAGGGCTTTTTTCACGCGCAACATATCGAGCACGGGAATACCTTCTGTGATCGCTACAATGAGCTCAATACCGGCATCAATAGCTTCGAGAATGGCGTCGGCCGCAAAAGGAGGGGGAACAAAAATCATGGTTGCATTCGCACCCACTTCTTTTCGGGCTTCGTAAACCGTGTTGAAGATGGGACGGTCGAGGGTTTTGGTGCCACCTTTTCCTGGAGTGACGCCGCCGACAAGATTTGTTCCATATTCAGCGCATTTTTCAGAGTGAAAGAGTCCGGCGCTACCAGTGATGCCTTGGCAGATGAGGCGAGTGTTTTTGCCAACCAGAATACTCATTTGAGGTGTCCTCTCAGTTCGAAATCAGATTTAAACAGTTCACGCAGGAGTGGAAGACAAGTTCAGCGCACTGCGTGAACAATCTTCTCTGCACCGTCGCTCATTGAGTTGGCGGCAATGATATTCAAGCCCGACTCATTGAGAATTTTCTTGCCCAACTCAACGTTCGTGCCCTCGAGGCGAACCACGAGAGGAACTTTGAGGCCAAGCTCTTTTGCTGCAGCGACAACACCGTTGGCAATCACATCGCACTTCATGATTCCGCCAAAGATGTTCACAAAGATTCCACGCACAGCAGCGTCTTTGAGAATGATCCGGAAGGCCTGAGTGACTGTCTCTTGGTTGGCGCCACCGCCCACATCGAGGAAGTTTGCGGGTTGACCACCCTTTTGTTTGATGATGTCCATCGTGGCCATAGCGAGTCCTGCACCGTTGACCAAGCAACCGATATTGCCTTCAAGGGAAACATAGCTGAGGCCAAACTTCGAAGCTTCAAGCTCACGAGGGTCTTCTTCTTCGTAGTCGCGCAGTTCTTGGATTAGGGGCTGACGGAACAAAGCGTTTTCATCGAAAGCCATTTTGCAGTCGAGGATTTGCATTTGACCATCTTTAGTGACTGCGAGGGGGTTGATTTCGATCATCGAGCAATCGTACGCCATGAAGGCGTTGAACAGGCCACGGATGGTTTTGTCGAATTCTTTTGCAAGAGGTCCTGTGAAGCCGAGACGTGCAGACATCATGCGCACCGTGAAGGGCATAAGACCAACCGTAGGGTCGATGTTGGCCGTCACAATTTTCTCTGGGTGCTTTTCTGCAACTTCCTCGATGTCCATCCCACCTTCAGTGGAAGCCATGACGCCGATGGAGTCTGTTTCACGGTTAACGACCAAGCTGAGGTAGTACTCTTTGGCGATGTCTGAGCCCTGGGCCACCAGAACTTTGTGCACCTTTTTTCCTTGGTGCCCTGTTTGTGGAGTGACAAGCTGCATGCCAATAATCTTGCGAGCCCATTCATGAGCCTCTTCGGGAGTTTTGGCCAATTTCACGCCACCACCTTTGCCACGTCCGCCGGCATGGATTTGTGCCTTGACGACGCTGAGTGCACCAGAGCCAAACGAGCGTGCGGCCCATTCAGCTTCAATGGGCGTGTAGCAAAGTTTACCTTTGGGGATGTTCAGACCGAATTTGGCGAGCAGCTCCTTGGCCTGATACTCATGAATGTTCATGTCTGACTCCTCAGTGATGACAGCTTGGTGCTGTCCGTAGATGACCTGTAGTGTTTGTCGGAGAAAACCTTACACAAAAAACAATAGCCTCGCTATCGCGAGGCCACGGTAAAATCAACGTATGCAAGGGGCTTTCGCCCCGTTCGAGCTGGTGATGAATTACATCATCCCGCCGTATCCTGCGCCAGCGCCAGGCATAGGAGCAGCTTTCTCTTCCTTCGGACGCTCAGCGATCATGCACTCGGTGGTGAGGAGCAGGGATGCAACTGATGCGGCGTTCTGGAGAGCGGAGCGGGTGACTTTAGTCGGGTCGATGATACCAGCGGCGACCATGTCTTCGTAGCGCTCATCCTTGGCGTTGAAGCCGAAGGTTGTTGTGGTGTTTTCACGAACCTTCTGCAACACAACCGATGGCTCTTGGCCTGCGTTGTTTGTGATTTGGCGAAGCGGCTCTTCAACGGCACGGAAGATGATGTCCACACCAAAGCGCTCGTCGCCTGCCACCTTTTCACGCAGAGCAGGCAGAACCTTTTGTGCGCGGATCAGGGCAACACCACCGCCAGGAACGATGCCTTCTTCGACAGCAGCGCGGGTCGCGTTCAGTGCGTCTTCAACGCGGGCCTTCTTTTCCTTCATTTCGGTTTCGGTTGCTGCACCAACGCGAATCACGGCAACACCACCGGCGAGCTTAGCGAGGCGCTCTTGCAGCTTCTCGCGATCGTAGTCGCTGGTTGTGTCTTCGACTTGCTTACGCAGCTGCTTGATGCGGGCTTCGATGTCTTTCTTCGCGCCCTGGCCGTCGATGATTGTGGTGTTGTCTTTGTCGATGCGGATACGCTTGGCGACACCGAGCTGCTCGAGCGTGGTGTTTTCAAGGCGCATGCCCATTTCTTCGGAGATAACAACGCCGCCGGAGAGGATAGCGATGTCTTCGAGCATCGCTTTGCGGCGATCGCCGAAGCCAGGAGCTTTCACAGCAACAAGCTTCAGGTTGCCACGTAGACGGTTGAGAACGAGAGCCGCAAGAGCTTCGCCTTCGACATCTTCAGCGACCATGAGAAGAGGCTTGCCAGTGCGGACAACCTTTTCGAGGATTGGAACCAGGTCTTTTAGGCTCGAGAGTTTCTTGTCAAACAGAAGAACGTAGGCGTCTTCGTAGTTGACTTCCATGCGCTCTGGGTCGTTCACAAAGTAGTTAGAGAGGTAGCCGCGGTCGAACTGCATACCTTCAACGACTTCGAGAGTGGTGTCCATGCCCTTGGCGTCTTCAACCTGAATCACGCCTTCTTTGCCTACTTTTTCCATTGCATCAGCAATAATGTTGCCGATGGCGGTGTCGGAGTTTGCAGAGATTGTTCCGACTTGTGCAATTTCAGTGCGGCTATTGGTTTTTTTGCTGAGGTTCTTGAGCTCAGTCACGACTTCAGCAACGGCTTTGTCGATACCGCGCTTGAGATCCATAGGGTTGTGGCCAGCGGCAACGAGCTTCACGCCCTCACGATAGATTGCTTGTGCGAGCACGGTTGCGGTCGTGGTTCCGTCGCCTGCAACATCGGAGGTCTTGGAAGCCACTTCCTTGACCATCTGCGCGCCCATATTTTCGAATTTGTCTTCGAGTTCGATTTCCTTGGCGACAGTCACGCCATCTTTGGTGACGTTGGGTGAGCCGAACGATTTGTCGATAGCCACGTTGCGGCCGCGTGGACCCATGGTGATTTTCACAGCATCAGCGAGGATGTTGACGCCGGTGAGAATTTTCTTGCGGGCGTCTTCGCCGAAATTGATCATTTTAGCTGACATATTCCATCTCCATTTGAACTAAACAACACAAAGGTGACTTTTGAGAATCAGTTGTTAACGATGCCCAGGATGTCGTCTTCACGCAGAATGAGGTGCTCGGTGCCTTCGAGCTTGATTTCTGTTCCGCTGTATTTGCTGAACAGAACGCGGTCGCCGACTTTGATTTCCATGGGGCGGACTTTTCCATCGGTCAGGACTTTGCCCGAACCAACAGCAACGACAGAGCCTTCCATGGGTTTTTCTTTTGCGTTGTCGGGAATCAGGATTCCACCTGCGGTTTTGGTTTCTTCCTCAACGCGTTTGACCAGGATACGGTCGGCCAAGGGGCGAATTTTCATGGATACCTCCTATAAACGTGGTGTTGTTCCATACCAACAACTCGGGGTAGCGCACAATAAGCAGCCAATCCGATTCGTGTTGGTTGGTGAGCCTTTTGCGGCCGATGAGCAAGTTAAGCGGCAGTCGAGGTCTGTCAAGGAGGGGGAGTGGAAGGGGTGCGTGAGCGCCGCAATCGCCCACGCATGACGCACTGCTGAGCACGCTTATTTAGAGCACAACGTTCTCTTTATACTCGCCAAACACCTCTCTCAGGGTGTTGCAGATCTCACCTACACTCCCGTAATTGCGCACGGCTTCGAGAATATGGGGCATCAAATTGTCGCTGCCTTGTGCCGCTGTTTTAAGCGCTGCGAGTGCGGCCTGGAGGCGAGCAGAGTTACGTTGAGCTCTAATTTGATGCAATTTGCGAATTTGGTTTTCTTCGACAGTTTTTGAGATTTTGAGCAGACCTTTGGGTGGAGGTTCGCTGATGGTGAACTTGTTCACACCCACAATAATCCGCTTTTCTTTCTCAATATCATCTTGGTAGGTGTAAGCCGAGCGTTGGATGCTGGCTTGGATGAAGCCCTGCTCAATGGCAGGGATAACGCCTCCGAGGTCGTCAATCTTTTGGATGAGGGCTGCGGCTTCCTGCTCAATCCGCGCGGTCGTGGTCTCCACATAATAAGAGCCTGCCAGTGGGTCGACAGTTTCGGCCACGCCCGACTCATAGGCAATGATCTGTTGTGTTCGCAAGGCAATGCGCGCCGACTCCTCACTGGGCAGTGCGAGAGCCTCGTCGCGTGAATTAGTGTGCAGGCTCTGTGTGCCGCCGAGGACAGCGGCGAGTGCCTGAATGGTCACGCGCACGATGTTATTGTCTGCCTGCTGTGCGGTGAGAGTTGAACCAGCTGTTTGTGTGTGAAAGCGCAGCGTCCAGCTCTTTGGATTTTTGGCACCGAAGCGTTCGCGCATGATTTTTGCCCACAGGCGACGCGCCGCGCGGAATTTTCCGACTTCTTCAAGTAGATCCGTGAATGAGTTGAAGAAAAAACTTAGGCGAGGTGCAAAATCATCGACGTCGAGGCCCGCATCGAGCGCTGCCTGAACATAGGCGATTCCGTTTGCAAGCGTGAATCCTACCTCTTCTGCGGCAGTGCTGCCGGCTTCACGAATGTGGTAGCCACTGATGGAGATCGTGTTCCATTGCGGCACTTCTTTTTTACAGAAAGCAAAAATGTCGGTGATGATGCGCATCGACGGACGTGGCGGAAAAATATAGGTGCCGCGCGCAATATATTCCTTCAAAATATCGTTTTGAATTGTTCCGCGGAGTTTGTCTGCAGAGACTCCCTGTTTCTCTGCAACGGCGATGTACATTGCGAGAAGAACACTAGCCGACGCGTTGATGGTCATCGAGGTAGAGATTTTGTCGAGCGGAATATCGCGTAGCAGAATTTCCATGTCTGCAAGTGTGTCGATCGCTACACCTACTTTACCTACTTCACCAGCTGCCTGTTCGGAATCGGAGTCGTACCCGATTTGGGTGGGCAAATCGAAGGCAACACTTAGACCCGTCTGGCCCTGTTCGAGCAAATATTTATAGCGGGTGTTGGACTCTTCTGCCGTGGCAAAGCCTGCGTACTGGCGCATGGTCCAAAACTGGCTGCGGAACATGGACGGGTGAACGCCACGCGTGAATGGAAATTTTCCCGGTTCACCGAGTTCGTTCAAAAAAGATTCGAGCGTCCCGAGGTTCCCGACATCATACAGCGGCTCAACGGGTGAATTGGAAGCAGTTACGAAATTTTCAGAACGCATTTTGGGCTGGTTTTTTTTATCGCTCACTTCTTGGTTCCTTCTTTGTTCGGCTGGCTTTCTGTGCGGGAGCGGCGTCCCGGAAATTCAGCCCACAACTGTTCTGAAAAGAGTTTGTCGAGCAGAGTATTGAGGTCCGGAAATTGTTTGACTCCGGGAGCTGACTCAGATTGGACTTGAGTGTCGCGTCCCCAGATAAGCTTGCCTGTGTTTGTGTCCACGAGCAGCAGGGAAACACCCAGCTTAACGACATAGGTATTGTTCGCCGTCGATTTTTCGAGTGAACTTAGAATCGGAATCAGGACAGAATCCGAATTGAGAACGGCAAGGGAAAATTGATTCAGCAAAGGTGTCCACTTTCTCGAAGAAAGCATGCAGTGTTTGTAGAAGTCGAGAAAGTTTTTTCGCTCACGGCATTCCCTAGAGAGCAGTAAAGTTTCCTTCGCAGAGCCACTGTGCACGAGTTGGCCCATGTTTTTAAGTTCGGTGTCGATGTCTGCTGCCACGCGTGGATTTTGTTTGAGCAGGTTGCGCACAGTTTGAAAGGAGACGCCGTTTACGTTCGGTTGATTCTTGAATGCAGTAAGAATTCTAACCTCGATTGCATTCTGTACTTGTGCCGTGATGACGGTGGCCGGATCGATTGACGTCTGCCAGACCGGATGGGGCATCAGCACAGGAGAGAAGGCAGCAATCCGTGCCGGGTTTAATGCCAAAAATTCATTCTGTAGGCCTTCTCTCGTGGGAGGCATGGAGGCACAGCTACTCAGACCCACGGCAATAAGTGCCATCGCCACGAAATTAATGATATTTTTCATGTAGCAAGCCTCCACAGGTTCGGTGCGCCCGGATGGCGTGAACCATATCCACTTGGTTCTTGTTTGTCATGTGATTGGCGGGAGGGAACGGTCCCTAATCGGTCCTATGCCAAGATGAGGCTCAGTGGTTCGCTCGCAGCGACCACTTTCCGGAGGCCAGGACATGCTCAACCCTCAGAACAGATGGAATGCCGCAAAAACGCGGGGCGCTGTGGGTTTGGTGTCTGCGTTGCTGGGTTTAACTTCAGCACAGGCTTTTGCTGCGCAACTGGTTTCCATTGCTGATGTTGTTGAGAAGGTCCTTCCTGGCGTGGTCAATATTCGCACGCGCGACAAAGTTGATTCAACTCAAATGGAAGATGCAGGGCGCACCGTTCCTTCAGATGGTCGCGCTCCTGCGATGTCGGATCCTTTTTTCAAACTTTTTGTTTCCCCTCTTGAGGTCATCCAGAAAGAGATCCCCCGCTCCCGAGGTTCGGGATTCTTCTATCTTTCAAATTCTCTCGTTGTGACCAACTATCACGTGGTCAAAGACGCCCAGAGCATCGAGGTTGTTCCGGCGCATGAACGCTGGGGTTTGAGTGCCAAAGTGATTGGCCTGAACAAACAAGCAGACATAGCGCTGCTCAAGCTCGACAATCCATGGCCAAAAGCTAGACCACTGCGCTTCGCTTCAAGCGCCAAGACACGTATTGGCGATCCCGTTTTTGCCATTGGAAACCCCTTTGGCTACGGCCACACTGTTACGTCTGGTATTTTGAGCGCGAAGGGTCGTACCATTGGCGAGGGTCCCTTCGATGATTTTCTTCAAACAGACGTTGCAGTGAATCCAGGAAATTCTGGAGGACCTCTATTCAATTTGCGCGGTGATGTGATTGGGATAAACACTGCGTTGCTGTCTGATGCACGTGGAATTTCATTCGCCATTCCAACGGAAGTGGCTCGCCCGATTCTCGATGCCTTGCGCAAACCCGTGGGCTTGTCGCGTTTGGTTTGGTTCGGTTTGGGACTGACTCATGTGCGCATGCAGAGCTCCGATGCAACCCCTGTGGGACTTCTGGTAACGCATGTGGTGCAGGGCTCACCTGCGCAGGCAGCAGGTCTGCGTGTTGGGGATGTGATTGTATCGACCAACAACAAGCGTGTGCATGAAATTGCTGATTTCCGCGATGTCATCAAGAAACTTAAGCCAGGTTTGAAAGTCAAAGTGGGTATCTTTCGTGAAAAACAAACCGATCAGCTTGAAATCACAGTGGGACGTATGCCTCAGGATTTCATTGCGGGGCGTGGTCGCTCAGACGTTCACTGAGACTTAGCAGCTGCGTGACTGTGGCAGTGATGAGAGGATCTGGGTCGTTTTTGCGCAGCATCAGAATGTCTCTGAGGTCTTCGCTTTTCTCGGCATAAAGAGCACAAAGAGCGTTTCTCACGAGACCATTGTACTTGGCGCGTGTCATCGCCGTACCACCGAACCATTTTTCATATTCAGTCTGTGTCATCTTTGCTACTTGCACGAGCGTGATTTGCTGAAACGGCTCGTGGTATTTCTGAAAGCTTTTGATTGTGTGCAGTGGTGTTGTTTTGAGGTTGTAGGGGCAGACCTCTTGGCAAATGTCGCAGCCGTAGAACTGCCGGTCGAGATGGGAGATGAATTCTGATGGAATCGGATCTCTGTATTCAATGGTGAGAT
>JBILKQ010000178.1:0-5240 GCA_044376655.1 Silvanigrellaceae bacterium | reverse complement strand
CTTCGACCTTCAAGTTCACCAACGGATAACCACACAGCGGACCACTGCCCACCGCACCATCGAGGCTTTCTTTCAATGCAGCATAGACGTTAGCTGGGATGTTGTTCTTTTTGACAATCTCAATACCGGGAGCACCACGATCG
Organism: Silvanigrellaceae bacterium; assembly: GCA_044376655.1. Taxonomy (GTDB): domain Bacteria; phylum Bdellovibrionota_B; class Oligoflexia; order Silvanigrellales; family Silvanigrellaceae; genus RFOM01. The sequence continues at coordinate 5,097 of JBILKQ010000178.1, read as the reverse complement.
TCGCTTGAAAGAACTTTGAGAGCAACCCAGGCGCTGAAGTTTTTGTTCTGCACGGCGCGGCTAAACTCTTCACGCGCAGCGGCCGACTTGGTGATCGATTCACGATAACTGACTTGCGGTTTACCAATGTTTGCTTGCACTTTGAATTCACGCAACAAACGGTCTGCAATAATCTGAAGGTGTAACTCACCCATACCCGAGATGAGGACCTGACCAGTTTCCTCGGAGGTGCTCACCCGCAACGACGGATCTTCCATAGCCAAGCGAGCCAAGCTTTGGTTGAGTTTGTCGAGGTCTGCTGTCGATTTCGGTTCAACAGCAAGAGAGATCACAGGTTCAGGAAATCTCATTGCTTCATATGCAATTGGAGCGTCGATATCGGCCAGAGTATCGCCTGTCACAGCGAATTTGAGCCCCACAAGACCGACAATTTCTCCCGCAGAGGCTTCATTGATTTCCGAACGATCGTTAGCGTGCATCATAAGGATTTTAGTAACGCGCTCTTTCTTCTGCTTCAAAACATTTTGGATGGCATCTCCAACCTTGAGTTTGCCACTGTAAATGCGGGCGAAAGAAAGAGTTCCGACAAATGGATCGCTCATAATTTTGAAGACAATAGCAGAGAAAGGAGCATCAGCGCTGTGCGGACGCTTGCCTTCTTTCACAATGCCCTCCACAGCAACACCTTCAGCTAGGGGAATATCCAACGGCGAGGGGAGGTAATCAACAATGGCATCGAGAAGAGGCTGGATGCCCTTATTCTTGAAAGCAGTACCTACGAAAACAGGAACGAGATCGAGACCAATAACGGCCTTACGTAGTGCCAGCTTGATCATTTCAGCGCTGACCTCGGAATCGCTCAACACTGCTTCAGCGATCGCATCGTCGTAATCTGCGAGAGCTTCAACCAGTTCCTGACGATACAACGCAGCATCGTCGGCCATGTCCGCAGGAATCGCCTTTTGCTCAAAAGGAGAGTCTTTGTCGTCTCCCTTCCAAACCCAAGCAACCTGAGAGACCAAATCGACCACTCCAGAAAAGGCGCTTTCAGATCCTATGGGGAGCTGCGCAAGCACAACTTTGGCGTTCAATTTGCTCCGCATGGATTCAAGACACATTTCAACATCGGCCCCGACCTTATCCATCTTGTTCAGAAATGCGATGCGTGGAACATGATAGCGCTCAGCCTGACGCCAAACCGTTTCTGATTGCGGCTCAACACCATTGGCCGCATCGAAAACCGCGACAGCACCGTCGAGAACACGCAGCGAACGCTCAACTTCAATGGTGAAGTCAACGTGGCCGGGAGTATCAATCAGGTTAATACGGGTATCTTTCCAGAAGACAGTTGTTGCCGCAGATGTGATCGTGATGCCACGCTCCTGTTCCTGCACCATCCAGTCCATCGTGGCGGTACCTTCATGCACTTCACCGAGCTTATGGCTCTTTCCGGTGTAGTACAGAAGGCGTTCAGAGGTGGTGGTTTTACCGGCGTCGATATGCGCCATGATACCAATGTTACGGAAGCGGCTAAGGTCGTGGCTCATGAGGGAATTCTCTCTTCTGGGAGAATGCTTTCTTGAAGCATCGGATGTGTCGGGGTTGTACCAGACTCACGCGACGCGGGCAAAAAAAAACAGCGCCCGGTACAAGGCGCTGTTTGCTTGAATGCGACGGTTCGCGGATTAGAAGCGGTAGTGAGCAAAAGCCTTGTTTGCTTCTGCCATTTTGTGCACGTCTTCGCGCTTCTTCATCGCTGCACCACGGCGGTTCGCTGCGTCGATAATCTCAGCTGCGAGCTTGTCAACCATGGATTTCTCGTTGCGGAGGCGTGAGTAGCCGATCAACCAGCGGATCGCGAGAGCCTGACGGCGCTCGGGACGCACTTCAACAGGAACCTGATAGTTCGAACCACCAACGCGGCGGCTCTTCACTTCAACCTGTGGCTTCAGGTTTTCAAGCGCGCGCTTGAACATCTGAAGGGGATCTTCGCCAGTAGCTTTCTTGCTGACGATATCAAGAGCGCCGTAGAAAATTTTCTCGGATGCGCTCTTCTTGCCGTCGATCATCATGCAGTTCACGAATTTGGTGACGAGCGTGTCAGCAAATACTGGATCCGGAAGAATCTCGCGGCGTATAGGGCGGCGTCTACGTGACATAAAAAAATCCTTTCAAGAGTCTTCAGTTGCTCTGCATCTTTTACAAAGCAGAGTTCCTTACATCAGGCGGCAAACCGAAACTGAAAAACATTCGCCGCCTGTCTCATGCAGCACAACATCCAAACGTTGGACACTTGCTGCGCGAAGCAACACACCTGCGAAGGGGTGTTACTTCTTGCCCTTCTTTGCTGGTTCGGCGACTGCTGCGCCTCCCTTGGGCTTCTTGGCTCCGTATTTAGAGCGTGACTGGCGGCGCTTAGCAACACCGGCGGTGTCCAATGAACCGCGAACGATGTGGTAACGCACACCGGGAAGGTCTTTCACACGACCGCCGCGCACGAGCACCACAGAGTGCTCTTGGAGGTTGTGGCCTTCGCCCGGAATATAGGAAATGACTTCAAAACCAGAAGTCAGACGAACCTTTGCAACCTTACGGATAGCGGAGTTCGGTTTCTTTGGAGTGGTTGTGTATACGCGAGTACACACGCCACGACGCTGAGGGCATTCCACCATAGCTGGTGATTTGCTGCGGTAGATCTTGGGATGACGTCCCTTCTCTACGAGTTGGTTAATGGTTGGCATCGCACACCTTTCTTAGTTGTATGCAAGAAACGCTTGGTTGTACCGCATTCAAGCAGGGGCGCACCCTAGCGACAAAGGCCGGCGAGGTCAAGCCTCGAATATGGGGGGATTGCTCAAGAAAGAGAAGGCCCCGGGGCAGCGGAGATGCCCCCCCAGAAAAAGACAACAATCTAAGATAAAACGGATTTTAGTATCGGCTCGTTTCCCCTGCCTTCTGCAGAGCCCGCTCCACGTTCAAGCGCCCCCCACTCCGAACCTTCCCCTGGTAGGCCTGAGCAACGTCGACGCTGCTCAGGAGGATGTCCTTGAGGGCAACCGCGCTGAGGGTCGGACGATGGGCTTTCAATAGAGCAGCAGCCCCTGCCACCACCGGACATGCCATAGAGGTCCCACTCATGATGCCATAGCGGTTGGAAGGCAGTGTGCTGTGGATCACATCGCCCGGTGCAGCCAGGTGAACCGTCTTGAAGCCAAAGTTACTGAAATCGGCAAGGAGGTCGTTGCTGTCAGAGGCTGCCACGGAAACAATGTTGGGAAGGTCATAGGAGGCCGGATACATTGGGGTTGCATCGTTGTCCGTTCCATCATTGCCAGCCGCAGCAACAAACAGAACGTTCTTTTCACCTGCAGCAGCGATCGTTTCTTGGAGGGCCTGAGAATACTCATCTCCACCCCAGCTGTTGGAGAGGATGTGCGCACCTGCTTTGACAGCGTAATTGATGGCGAGGATGGCATCTTCGGTGCTGCCAGACCCATAACGGGAGAGAAACTTGAGGGGCATGATACTGACCCGTGGTGACACTCCAGAAATTCCAGCTCCATTGCCCCCAGTCGCACCCAAGGTCCCTGATGTATGAGTGCCATGACCGTTGTCGTCCCATGGGCGGTTGTCCCTGTTGTAGAAATCCCAACCAACAACATCGTCTACAAAACCGTTACTATCGTTGTCTTTGTTGTCGTTGGGGATCTCCCTTGGATTGCGCCAGATGTTGTTGATCAAATCTTCGTGGTTGTAGTCGACTCCAGAATCAATATCGGCAACCACAACTTGCGTATCGCCCCGGGAAATATTCCATGCCGCAGGTGCTGATATTTTGAACAGCCCCCAAACCTTACCGTTCTGAGGGTCCCGACGCGGGCGTCGAGGAAGAGTTGGTGGGGTGTCGGGCTGGGGATTTACATTATCTTCGTCACTGCCTCCTCTAAACGAGGAAATAGCACTCCAAAGCATGTTTTGTTCAACATGAAGAATGCCACCTTCAAAACCAAGCGCCATGATCTGCTCTGAATTAAAGGAGCCACTCGTATCCACGATTTTGAACCACAGCCCGGCATCCGTTCTAAGGAGCGGCTGCGGAACAACCAGGAGTTCTTGCTGCCTGGCAAATGAAAACAACTCCGACGCGGAACGAACCTTAACAAGGAATTCACCAGGAAGGATGCTCTTGTAGGCCGAAGATGAATTGCGAGACTCAACCGGGGCACTGCCTAGAAGAACAACCGAGCTTGCAACTGTAGCCAAAAAGAGAACGCGCGACACCAGACGAAGAGAGGCGGTATTAAAAAACATCGGAGTCTCCTTTTGGACACTCCGATGATTCTAAAAAGCAGAATTTTATCTGTGTGTGGAAGGGTTGCCCACCCACTGAAGAGATGTCAGTGGGAAATCAGTTCCCAGACTCAGGCTCACCATACATCGTGCGCGAAATAGCAAAAGCTTTGGAAATATTCAGCCGACCACCTGTGCTGACCTTGCCAGCAAGACTCGGCAACTGCTCAACAGAGTCCATCAGAACAGCCTTGAGCTCTTTCGCCTTCATTTTCGGATAAGCAGCCTTGAGGAGCACTGCAGCACCCGTCACGTGAGGGGTTGCCATGGAAGTTCCGCTGAGGCTCGCATATTTATCGCCGGGAGTTGTGCTGAAAATCTTCACGCCAGGCGCAGCCAGGTGTACAGCCTTCGCACCATAGCAGCTAAACGATGCAAGTTTGTCTGCAGAATCAGTTGCGGCCACTGTCAAAACGTTCGGAAGCTGATAGCTCGCTGGATAAGTTGGCTTGCTGTCGTTGTCAGTGCCAGAGTTGCCTGCTGCCGCAACGAAAAGAATACCTTTATCATTCGCACGAGAAATTGCGTCGAACATCGCCTGAGAATAGCCACCGCCGCCCCAGCTGTTGGACATGATTTGCGCACCGTTGTCGGTTGCGTACTCAATGGCCTTGATGGCGTCTTCCAAAGTACCGGAACCTTGTGAGCCGCCGAGAAAGCGAAGAGCCATGATGCTTGCCTGCTGAGCGACGCCTGAAATACCAATACCATTGCCGCCAGTTGCAGCGATAGTTCCGGTCGTATGAG
>JBILKQ010000177.1:0-5329 GCA_044376655.1 Silvanigrellaceae bacterium | reverse complement strand
ATCGAGAGCACAGGTAAACTTATCTTCTTTGCCACTTCGTTCGAGCATATCTTTGTGAATGTCTTGTGGCACAGCCGGAAGGAATAAACATCGTCGTTGGTGAAGTTGGCTCCAGGGCTGTAGCGCGGGGGATTTTGTTTAGCATCGAGTGTGCCCATGTTGGGCGCTGTAACAATGACAAATTCCCAGTCATTCATCGAGCCAGAGTATGCACCGCTCATAGGGTCGATAGTCGGCAGCGGTGGTGGGGTGATCATCTCGGCCTTCAGCCCGGCTTCTGGTGAAGCTTTACTGATGGCCGCAGTTACGTTAGTGCGCCACTCCTTCACGGATTCAGTAATGTCTTTTTCGCTGATGATGTTCTTTGTAAGCCCGTCATTGAGAACTTCGCCCAGGTTTACGACACTCACAGCAACGGTCAATGCTTTGGCGGCCACAACCGACTTTGGAGCATTTGCCGGCTGAGCTGCTTCAACATCAGCCACAATTTCTTTGAGAGATTCAATCAGTGTTGTAACCAGCTGTTTAGGAAGAGCCTTGAGCGTAGACTCGATCTTTTTAGCCGATTCAAGAGCGTTTTCTTTGCCCAGATTTTGCTGTCCGGAATTTTCAACACCTGTGGCTACGCTCGAGAAAACATCAAAACTCTGCTCAATTTTTTCGGCGATCTGCTGCGAAGTGAGTTCCGAAACTGCGCTCAGTGAAAAAAACAGTGAGCTGGATTTTTCGGAGAATGTGTCGTGGATCGTGCGCATCAGGTCGGCGCCGAAGATGACAGAGGTTTGACGCACATCGCCAACGGCTTTGAGAGCGCGTTGCTGACCTCCTGGAAGACGCACAAGGAGTCTAATGTTTCTCAGTGATTCGTAGGCCAACTCAGCCTTTTCAGTGTTCGTGAGATTGCGACCAACGATCACCAACATGGTGTTGTCGATCTCTTTACGCATCGCGCTGTCTTGGCCCTTCAGGGTGCTTGTATAGAGCGCGTCAAGTCCAGGTTTTACAGCTGCAAGTCGTTTGATTGAGTTAGTTGACCGAAGCTCTTCGATGGTCGGATTACGCGGTGCCGCTTGCTCGCCCAACAACCCACAAGCCGTCAGAGAATAAACACCTGCAACCGCCATCAGCCTGATGGTGGCCCGTGTAATTCTAGATTTCGGCCTGATATTATACATAAAACTCCTGTCTGATTCGGGATCGGAACAAGACAGGAGAACCTGAGGAGGCAACTTTCCCAGTGAAATTTAATCTCCGGATTTCGCGTAATTACGCCATCATTTTTTCGACAGCACTTGTTTTCCTGGTGCTTTACTCGCTGAACGTTACCTCAACGCGTGGTTTTGCTCGGCCTGGCGCTGATGGGCAAAATGAGAATGCGACTTCAGTGTTGTCGGATATAGTCGATCCGCGCACGGATATCGTTTTGTCTGCTGTAGTCGATGCTCAATTGCACTCCGACAAAGCGTGCGCGAATTTTCAGGCGACGATTGGCGGCAACAATGCACCGTGGGAATTGCGGCTCGACAAATTTGGCGGCTGCACCTCATCAGCGACACCTCCTCCTCCACCAGCCAGCCTTTTGCATTGGACAGTTCGTGTTGGTGCTGATGGAAACGCTTTTAGCGGTGAACTGTGTCGTCCACGTAGTCTCACAAAACCAGGATTGGAGGAGTGCTACGGTGGATTCAAGCTGCCCAGTGCTCCGGTGCTGCAAAAGTTGTTGGCTGATGACGCGAATTACGTAGCTTTGCTGATGGCGGGACTTCTTGAGGCTGCTCCGATTACAACCACCACGACCTACAATCAGCCTCCCGGGCGGCGCCAGTTCCGCTTTCCCGGGAACCTTGCCCGCTCAACCACGCTGCAGGCTTATTGGATTCAATTTGCGAATGATGGTGAGGAGATTGTCCTGACTCCGCGAAATCGTCCTGCGCCTGCGCGTAAGTATTTTTGGGGTAAGAAACAGGGCTTTACTTTCCGCAAGGAGGCTTTTCAGGTTGAGCTTTTGAAACCTGAAACTACAGTGGCCGCTCCTGCTGACCCTGCTGCTTCTCCGGCTCCGCAGGCAACACCTACCCCTGAAACTTTCGTCGCAGAATCGGAAGTTAAAGATCCCGTTCTGATAAACATACAGCTAGATCCGACTTATCATTCAGAAGAAGCATGCGGACTCTTACGCGACTCATTCTTAAATACTTCGAGCCCATGGGGAATCACCCTTGGCAATGTGGTGACCTGCAGTGGTGTCGCACCAGCACCCATTGAAAGCTTGAATGCCCACTATTGGAGGTTCTACGTTGCGCCTCGCGATGGTCGTGCACACGCAGCACTGTGCCGCCCTGTTTCACCCTCGGGAAGCGAAGAATGCTATGGCCACATTAAGCTTGTACCTGAAACCAAGGTTCAGAGCGCTCTAAAGCAGCCTGGCTTTGTAACGTTGCTCACGGCGGCTGTTTTTGAATCTGCACCCGTTTCCGCATACATGGGCAATGGAAGCGCGCAGCCCAAGCGCGATGGACGTTTGCCGGGTCCTCTTTCAAATCCACCAAGGTTGGAACCGGTGCAGTTTGGTTATGCGCGCAATGGGTTGCGATTAAACATCGCGCGGATGCGCCGCAATGCCACAGTTGGAACCCACTTTCTTGCCGTTTCACCCTCGAATGCTGCGCGCAACAATACCTTTCAGCGTGCGATAGATCAGGCGCTTGAAAAACTGGAGGTCTCCAAGGTGGTCGCGGTTGCCGGCTCCGTAGCAGCGACTCCAGCTGCTGTCCCCTCGGCTGCACCAGCCACACCCACGCCAGTGTTAACAGCCACGCCCTCGCCAGTAATAACAGCCACGCCCTCGCCAGTGATAACGGCTACGCCCTCGCCAGTGATAACGGCTACGCCCCTGCCAGTTGCAGTGGTGACAGTGACTCCCACTCCAAAAACCACTCCGCCGTCGATTGTGGCAACTACGCCCATTTCTGCAGCTCCTACTCCAGCGATTCCTTCTTCAACAGCGAGGCAACCAGTGGCACAAATTCCTGTTCCTCCCGCCCCTCAGCCCGCAGCTGTGAGTCGAGCAGCTCCTGCTCCGGCCAAGGCTCCCGTTCAACTCCAGGTTCCTCCCACCTCAGTAGCAGCGGTCAGTGAATCGGCTCCTGCGAAGCCAGCTCTATCTGCCGTGGATATTGGTCACACCAAGGCAGCAGGGCTCATTTTAACGGTGGCTGGCCTTCCTGTGCCGCGAGCCGATCAGAAACGCTTTTCTTCGGTGTTGAGTTACGGACTGGACGCCAAACTTTGGAGTCATGAGTCTACCAGGTTTGGTTTACGAGCAGCGCGCGCACGACATGCATATTCGTTGTCGTTCGCCCCTGACGCGACACCCGTTGATGATGTGGACGCTGAAGGCTCATCGGCGAACAATAAAACCGCAACAGCCGTGCGTTATGAGAACACCCTTGGTCTGACTTTCCACCAAGCCGTCGTCGTCGCGCAGCGTCGATTGCATCTCGAATTGCATGGAGGCGAAGTCGCTTACACAACCCAGTGGAGCTACGACCGCGCCCTGACGAGCAAAGTTTTCCCGGCACTGAGCAATGCTGCTTACAACTATGGATTCCGTTTATTATGGGTTCCCTGGCTTGAGAACTCGGGTGACGTATTTGGTATCGAGGCTGAGTGGCAGAAAGGTGCGAGCCTGACGGGGCGAGTGCTGGGGCTGCAACTGGGTTGGCGAGTGTCTTATCATGGCGACGGAATCGAAACCTCCATCCCCGACTTTCTGCTCGATATTTATGGAAAAGTACAAATCGGCACGTACAAAACGCCCAATCCATTGAGCGGTGTGCAGGAGAATATCAGGACAAATACGATCCTCTTGGGTACAACATTGAGTCTCATGTGAATTAACTCACTTGATACCTTCCACCTTGTCGAAGAGGTCGGATGACATGAGCAGCACGTCGTCTGGCGCACCCTGAGACGCCTCCACTTTACCACTGATACGCGCATAGAAATCGGACTCACGTGCATCCATTTCGGGTGCGGGTCGCTTGGTGATGCGCTTGAAGTACTCCATTTTTACAATCTGGAAGAACTGCTCCAGGTCTCTGTCGGTGAGGCCCTTCGGAGCTGAACGGGTGACCTTCTCCAGTCTGTTTACCCCATGCAGCTTTTGTGAATAGCGGCCAGATTCGAGCAATTGGAACATCGTCTCTGCAAATTCAGACATTTGAACAACATTTCTCGGATTGATGTCGAACTTAGCCATGAGTTCACCTTCTGCCAGGCTGAGTCCGCCCTCTCCAAATGTTCGCAATTTCTTTAGGTAGGAAGCTTTCGTAATTTCATAAAATTCTTGCAAATCAAACGTTGTTGGGAAGTCGCCTTTTTGCTGTCTTTGCTGCTGGGCTGCAGAGGAATTTGTTGTCGAACCTGCGTCGCCATCTGGTCGCTTGCAAGAAGCGAGCAGCGAGACGGCGGCCACCAAATGAATGAAGAGAGTCTTTTTCATTTCATCTACCCCTACTAGCGACAAAACAATTCCTGGATGTCATCCTTTTCGTCGAATTGCACTGTCAGCATGTTGAGCCAGCCCCCAAACATGAAGGCGAATTGTTGGCCCTCATTGGTTAGGCAGTGGCCGACAGCGAACAGCGTCGACGACTCTTCTGTATCTATCGGCAAAGCCTTGCATAAACCTTCGGAGATTCTGAAAAATCCGTCGAATTCTGGCCCTTCAAGAATCTGAAATTTCAGAGGATTATGCTCTGAGGAACAAATAACGCCCGGCATCAGACTTTCATGAAAATCCGATGCCACGGCGGAGTTTGCGGCCGCCAGAGTGATGATCAAAACCGATCGTGCGCGCACATCCATGTGCTCCACCCCCGTCGCTAGCCTTTCGGGGTATGTGGAGCTTAGGTTGAGAAGAGTGTCTGAAAAATGACGAAAGATACTTTTCGGTAACTTGAGAGCTTCATGCGCGCTAAGACTCTCTTCCTAGCTTGATTTTCAGTACTGTTTTCAACACAGTGCCAAACGGGAATTTGGGCCCATCGGTAAAAATTTCAAGAGGTGCACTCTATGTTTTTTTGGGGGCGTGTGGCCATTCAAATTTTATTGTGGGCAACTGTTTCGGCTCCTCAACTGACCGTATTTGCGCAAACTCTTCAGGTCAAAGATCTTCCGCCAGACACCCGCCTTGAGAAACTCATGGATGGTTTTGAAGTGATTTGGGGGCTAGATATGCTCTCGGAGAACGACGCAATCGTGGCCGTAAAAAGTGGAAAATTGTTTCATGTGAATTTTTCACAAAAGACGCGCTCGCTGATCGAAG
>JBILKQ010000065.1:0-15774 GCA_044376655.1 Silvanigrellaceae bacterium | reverse complement strand
TCGGCAAACGTGTCGCGCAGTGGCGTTCTGAAAATCCCGAAACTTGGGCGCAGGTCATTAATGGAAAACATGTTCTGTTGGGCGTTCCAGATGACCGTGGAGTGGAGTTGAACCATGGGTTTGTGGGTGCCAGCAGTGGGCCACAGGCTTTCCGCAATGCCTTTTACAGACTTTACGACGTTCGCTCTGATTCAGGTGAATGGGCGGGTGATAAATGGGTGGACTGTGGCGATCTCGTTCTGCAGTCAAGCATTGCCGATACACACGCTGCCTTAGCCGATGTTGTTCATGCACTGCTGGATCATGGGGCTAAACGAGTCCATGTGATTGGTGGCGGTCACGACTTCAGTTTTGGATCCTATTGGGGGCATGCTCGTTCCTGTGCGGGCGTTTTGCCTATCATCAACTTCGATGCGCATTTTGATCTGCGTCCCGTTGAGATGGGTGTCATCAACAGTGGAACACCTTTCCGGCGTGTGATCGAAAACCTCGAAGAGCGCATTGCCTCAGGTCGTGCTCTGCTTGAAGTGGGAATACAGCGTGAGCGCAATCCACAGAGTCTCTGGGATTTTGCTCAATCGAAAGGCGTATCAGTTGCTGAGTATACGGGAGCTGCGCGGCCATGGTTTTTTCATCGCCTTCCTGATGTGAATGAATGCTCTCTGAGTAAGCAGGTAGGAGCATGGATTGAGCAATGGCTGCGTGCCGACAACGCTTCTGGAGCTCTTCACCTTTCGATAGACCTCGATGTTTTCCCCGCATCAGCGGCTCAGGGAACCAGCGCCTCAACTTCTTTTGGGGTTCCGGTTGAAACTCTGTGGCCATGCGTGGAAGATATCTTGTCTCGAAATATTTGCCGTGTGGTCGACGTTGCCGAATTGTGTCCGGCGCGTGACGCGCATTCACAAACTGCGCGTCTGGCTGCGGCTTTGGTTTTCCGCGGATCCCTCTCTTTGGATGCGTCCCCGCGTTAACTTGTTCGAGATCCGTTTATGGGTTAAGGCGAGTGCCGCGCCCACGTTTTGACTTTTTTGGAGGCGTTGACAATGACAGCGTCAATCAACCCCTATTTTCCTATATTGATTGCCTTCATTTTGGGACTACTCATTGCGGGCGGTGCTACTGCCGCATCGTTTTTGCTCGGCCCCAAAAAGCCTAACCCAGCCAAGCTCGATGTATACGAGTGTGGTGTGCCTGTCGTGGGGACTGCGCGGCAGCGTCTTTCGGTCAAGTTTTATCTGACCGCGATTCTCTTCATTCTTTTCGATATCGAAACCGTGTTTTTGTACCTGTGGGCTGTTCTCTTCGACGAACTGCGTTGGTTTGGAATCATCGAAGTGGGTCTGTTCGTAGGAACGCTCGTGGTTGGTTACATCTATATCCTGCGTCGCGGCGCCTTGAACTGGGATTGAAGGGGACGACATGGAAGGTACAGTCGGAGTGGTCACTCAGTTTCTAGACAACAACATTGGTCTTGTTGCGACGATTGGCAAAATCGCGTTGGCATTGGTTATCGCGCTTCAGGTTGCGCCGATTATGGTGTGGGTTGAGCGTCGTCAGGCCGCATTCATTCAGCGGCGCATTGGTCCAAACCGTGTAGGCTTGTTTGGCTTTAAGCTTTTCGGTTTGGGACAGCCCTTGGCGGATACCATCAAGCTCCTCTTCAAAGAGGACTTCGTGCCTAAGCAGGCCAACAAATTCTTCTACATCCTGGCTCCCATTATTCCGGCAGTCATGGGCCTGTTGGCCATTCAGGGTATTCCGCTGGCCAAGGAAATCGTTGTTGGTGGCCACACTATCAACATGCAGCCGGTGAGCCTGAATGCCGGCTTTCTTTATCTCTTCGCTATGTCTGCCTTGGGTGTTTACGGTGTCGCATTGGCAGGCTGGTCCTCCAACAACAAATACGCCCTTCTTGGTGGTTTGCGTGCCTCGGCACAGATGATCTCTTATGAAATTGCGATGGGCCTTGCGCTATTGCCGATGGTTTTCATCTACGGAACACTCGACCTCCAGGCGATGATTGCTCAACAATCCGATTCGCTTCTTTTCGGTGTGCTTCCTAACTGGGGGATTTTCCTTTCGCCTATTTCGTTCGTGATATTTGTGATCACGATGTTTGCAGAAACCAACCGCTTGCCCTTCGACCTCGCTGAAGGTGAAGCCGAGCTTGTGGCTGGTTTCCTTGTTGAGTACGGCTCGATGCGTTGGTCGCTGTTCTTCCTCGGTGAGTACGCGATGATGTTCACCCTTTCAGCACTCACCACGTGTGTCTTTTTGGGCGGCTATGAGCTTCCTTGGTTGTCCCAGACTGAGCTCGTGGCGATGCTGACCCCTATCGTCAGTGCCGAGCCCGCAACGTGGATTGCGTCATTGATTGGTCTTGTCGTTCTTCTCACCAAGACAGCACTTTTCATGTTCCTGTTCGTCCAGGCGCGCTTCACTCTGCCTCGCTTCCGCTACGACCAATTGATGCGTGTGGGTTGGGTTTATCTGTTGCCTTTGGCACTGGCGAATGTGGTTGTATTGGCTGTGATTGTTGGAATCATGCGCCTGACTTGATCTCTAGTGCAGGAACGCGGAGTAATGCAGATGGATTTGAATTTTATTGCCTTTCTTGTGATGGGACTCGCAGCCACCATCCTCTCGGGAGTGATGGTTACCCGGCGTTGGCCAGTGAGTGCGGCCATGTTGCTGATTGCGGTTATGACTCTTCTTGCTGGTATGTTCGGACTGCTTGAAGCTCATTTCGCTGCCGTAGCCCAAATCATCGTTTATGCGGGCGCCATTATGGTGGTGTTCGTATTCGTGATGATGCTCCTCAACCTCCCGCCCGAAGAACTGCGTTACGGAGGAGTCACCTGGGGTGAAATGGTGCTTATTGGGTTGGGTGTGTTGGTTGCTCTCGTTCTCGGGACACAGGTTGGACAAGGCTTGCTGACCCAGGGGCTTGAGTCCATGGGCTATGCGGTGGGACAAACACCCACGCATGCGCGCGCCCTTTATTTCCCCGCCAGCGAGAACGTCAAAAACGTCGCCGCTACAATGTTTGTCGATTATCTATGGGCCTTCGAACTTGTCAGTTTCCTGATCCTGGCAGCTGTCATCGGTTCAATCGTCATTGCCAAGAAGAGGAGCGCCGACAATGCTAACGCTGCCTGAAATCGGGCTCTATTTTTCATTCCTGTTGTTTTTGGTTGGTCTTGCCGGTGTGATGTTCCGGAAGAACATCTTGTTCATGATGTTGAGCGTGGAAATCCTCCTCAACGCTGCGAACCTGGCGTTTGTGTCGGCAAGTCGAATCACCGGCACAATTGATGGCCAGGTCGTGATGTTCTTTGTGATGGCGGTTGCTGCGTGTGAAGCGGCTGTTGGTTTGGCGCTCATCATTGCGCTCTACAGAACCAAAGCCTCCATCGAAGCGGATGATTTGAAAGCATTGAGGGGCTGAAAGATGAATTATCAAGCAATGCTTGCCGCAGTTTTGCTCATACCTTTGTTCGGCGCCGTGTTGAACGGTTTCTTCCTGCGCAAAGCTCCTCGGCTTGTCACAGTGACTGTAGCGACTCTCGCTATTGCCGTTCCGTTCGTGTTGTCGTGCGCACTGGTTTTTGGCCCCATTGCATCTGGAGAGGTTGTCCGCACAGAGCTGTTCAAGTGGATTTCTGTGCCATTCCAGGGTGGGTATTTGGAAATTCCTTTCGCCCTCTCTCTCGATCGCCTGTCAGGCATTCTTTTGCTCATTATCACCGGCGTGGGAAGTCTCATTCACCTCTACGCGGGTGAATACATGTCCCATGAAAAAGGTGTTTACCGTTTCTTTGCTTATCTGAACTTGTTTGTATTCTCGATGCTCTCCCTGGTGTTGGGTGCCAACATGGTTGTGACCTTCCTGGGTTGGGAAGGCGTGGGCGTGTGTTCGTACCTGCTGATTGGATACTGGTACTCTGATGAAGCCAACGCGCGCGCTGGTATGAAAGCGTTCGTGGCAAACCGTGTGGGCGACCTTGGATTTCTCCTCGCGATGTTCATGTCAGTTAAGCTTTTCGGCAGTGTCGATTACTCAGCAATTGCTGCTGCGCTCACAAATGAACTCGCATCTCAAAATGCGCCGATGATTACCGCTATCGGTTTGTGCTTGTTGCTGGGTGTGGCCGGAAAATCAGCTCAGCTTCCTCTGTACATTTGGCTTCCTGACGCGATGGCCGGCCCTACCCCTGTGTCTGCCCTCATTCACGCAGCGACAATGGTGACCTCTGGCATTTATCTCATGACCCGTATGAGCTTTTTGCTCGTGCACAGCCCAACAGCCATGACAACGATCGCTGTTATCGGTGCTGCAACTGCCCTTTTCGCTGCAACTATTGGTCTCGTGCAGAACGACATCAAAAAAGTTCTCGCCTACTCAACTGTCAGCCAGCTCGGTTTTATGGTTCTTGGTTGCGGTGTTGGCGCGTTCCAGTACGGTGTTGCACACCTCATGACTCACGCCTTTTTTAAGGCTCTTTTGTTCTTGGGCGCCGGAAGCGTAATTCATGCCATGCACCACGAGCAGGACATCCGCAAAATGGGTGGACTCATCAAAAAGATGCCCCTCACTGGATGGACGTTTGTTATCGGAACCCTTGCCATCATCGGTTTCCCTGGCTTTTCCGGGTTCTTCTCCAAAGACGAAATCCTGTACTACGCTTGGAGCGGTACGTTCGGTCATCCTTTGCTTTGGGTGACGGGCGCTTTGGCTGCGGCTTGCACCAGCTTCTACATGGTGCGCCTCACTTATTTGGTGTTCTTCGGTCAGAGCCGTGTCGAGCACGCGCATCACCACGGACATGGTCACGACGACCATCACCACGGCCATGAGATTCACGAGAATCCTTGGACCATGACTCTTCCCTTGGTTTTGCTTGCGATTTTCTCGATTGTCGGCGGTTATGTTTCGCTGCCTCATGCCATCATGCATGTTCTGGGGATTGAGGCCAGCGACAACCTGATCACCCAGTGGCTCTATCCAGTTATTTCCTCTGCCAAAGAGGTCATGAAGGCTGTTCATGGTGACACCCATGGCTCTGCAGCACTCGAGTGGGGCCTCATGGGCACATCCACGCTGGTCATGCTCATCATGAGCGGCTTTGCAATCTCGCTTTATAAAGCAGGGCCTCAAGGGGGCAATTCAATTGCACAGGCTGTGGGGGGTTTGTATCGCCTCATCCTCGACAAATGGCGTATCGATGAGCTTTACCAAGCTGCGATCATTGAACCGCTCAAGAAGGTCGGTGATGGATTCTTCAAATTCGGCGACCGTGCGGTGATTGAAGGCATCATCAACGAAGGTCCTCGTGGAATCTATCTTGTGACTTCGGTCCTCAGTGATATTCAAACGGGATTGGTGCGCAATTACCTGAAACTGGTTTTCGTGGCTGTGATTGCACTTGGCGCTTGGATTTTTATCTGACGCGCTGAGCTTTCGAAAGGAGAGTTTCTTTTTATGGTTTCGGTGATTTCGCAGTGGATTCTCACACTGCTCATCTTCTTTCCATTGCTGGGTGCGATTGTTGTTGGCCTAATGAAGGACGTTCAGGCTGCACGCCATGTTGCAGTTGCTGTTGCGGTCTTGGAAATGATTTTCTCATTTCATTTGATTGCGCACTTCAACATTGATTCAGCCTCAATGCAGTTTGCCCAAGATCTCGCTTGGCTGCCCAGCGGAACGGGTATTCGCTATACTGTTGGGGTGGATGGTCTGAGTTTGATGCTGGTTTTGCTGACCACCATCCTTTGCCCACTCATTTTTCTCTCAAGCTATTCATCCATCGAGAACAACGTTAAGTCGTTCCTCGCGCTGTTTCTTGTGCTTGAGTCGGCCATGATCGGTGCGCTCGTGAGTCTCGATCTCGTGCTGTTCTACGTCTTCTGGGAAGCGATGCTCATCCCAATGTACTTCATCATTGGTGTGTGGGGCGGAAAAGATCGCATTTATGCAACCACCAAATTCTTTATCTACACGGTGGTCGGAAGCCTACTCATGCTGGTGGCGTTCGCCTATCTTTACTACCTCCACTACCAGCAGAATGGGGTTTTCAGCACAAGTCTGATCGAACTCTATCGCACTGCCGCCGGACTCCCTGCGGATACTCAGATGTGGCTGTTCGCTGCCACGGCTTTGGCTTTCGCCATCAAGGTGCCGCTCTTTCCGTTCCACACTTGGCTTCCAGATGCACACGTTCAAGCTCCAACTCCCGGTTCGGTGATCCTCGCTGGCGTACTTTTGAAGATGGGAACCTATGGTCTTATGCGCATGAGCATTCCAATGTTCCCCGAAGCTGCGCATAAGGCGGCACCGGTCATGATCACCCTTTCGGTTATTGGCATTATCTATGGGGCTCTGATTGCTTGGCGCCAGACCGACATCAAAAAGCTCGTTGCTTATTCTTCCGTGAGCCACCTTGGGTTTGTTGTTGCGGGCATGTTCGCCTTCAACGAGATGGGCTTTACGGGTGCTCTCTATCAAATGGTCAACCACGGTGTGTCTACCGGTGCGTTGTTCCTTCTCATTGGAGTTATTTATGAGCGCCGCCATACACGCGAGATGAGCGAATACGGTGGTCTTGCCAAGCAGATGCCTTGGTATGCTTTCTTCATGGTTGTGGCCACGATGGGGTCTGTTGCTTTGCCAGGAACCGGGGGTTTCATTGGCGAGTGGTTGATTCTTAATGGTGTGTTCCAAGTTCATCCTGTGATGGCAACATTGGCAGGAACGGGCGTGATTCTCGGTGCTGTTTACATGCTTTGGTTGGTGCTCAAAGTTGTTTGGGGTCCGCTGAACAACGAAGAGAACAAGAAGCTCTCCGACTGCTCACCGCGCGAGTCGTTTATTCTTGCGACGCTGTCGGTTTTTGTTTTTGCGACCGGTTTTATGTCGGCACCTATTCTTGAGCACACTGCACCTACGCTGAAGAAGTTGCAGGAGAGCGTGAACAGCAAGACGGCATACAAAACCCAGCTTGTTATTCCTGGTCGCTCAAATGAGCCCATGAAAGTGATGATGGAAAAGTGAGAGTTGCACAGTCTCTGATCTGATTGCGACCCAGTCTCTCGCGGAGTGAATGATGAACGAAGCTCTTCAAGCCAGTTTGAATTTGATTTTCCCTTCCGCAGCTTTTTATCTGCATGCGGCGCCCATTTTGGCGATGCTCGTGGGTGCTTTGGTTGCGTTGCTCGCTGGTGTGTTTCGCGGAAATCCTGATCGCCCAAGCATGGTTTCCTACCAGATTGGCTTTATCAGCTGCTTTCCTTCGGTGATTGTTCCGCTGATTCTTTTGTCAGCACCGGGATCCTTTGGAATGAGCGCATCGACGCCTCCGGCTTGGCTCGGTAGCGGTTTTTTGGGCGACCAAATCTCCCAGTTTACGTTCCTCATCATCGGCCTGGGCACAATGTTCACGCTGTTTATGGCTGAGATCTCCAATGCTGGTCGCCAGCTGTTGCGACCCGAGTTGGTTTGTCTGCTGCTGTTCGCTTCTGCCGGTATTATGATTATGGCTTCGGCGGGAGAGTTCATGGCATTCTTCACGGGCCTCGAACTCATGAGCATTCCGCTCTACGTGCTTGTTGGATACCAACGTCAGGATACACGGGGCCTTGAGGCATCCGTTAAGTATTTCCTGATGGGTGCAACCGCCTCAGCTATTATCCTTATGGGAATGGCGCTCATTTATTTGAACATTGGCACGCTCCGCTGGGCAGACTTTGCGTTGTTGAATGTTTCGCTCTCCAATCCTTTCGGTGTCCTTGGTCTTCTGCTGTTTGTGGTGGGTTTGTCTTTCAAGTTGGGTATTGCGCCCTTCCACACATGGGGTCCTGATGTCTACCAAGGTGCTCACTCTACCCTGACTGGCTACATGTCTACGCTCGTCAAGGTTGGTGTTGTGATGGTTATGTTGCGCATCCTCGGCAACGGTTTTGCGGGCAACGACGGCGGCGTTTGGTTGGCGAAAGTTTTCTGGGTTCTCGGAACGCTTTCGATTCTTGTAGGGTCGGTGTTTGGACTTGTGCACAACAGCATCAAACGTATGTTGGCCTACTCCTCGATCGCTAATGCTGGATATTTCTGCTTGGCGTTTGCAACCCTGGCTCTCGCTCCTTCGAGTGTGGAAGCGCGGCAGGCTATTCTTGCATACACTGCAATCTACACAATTTTGAATCTCGGTGCTTTTGCAATTCTGGCATGGCTTGAAGATGGCAGCCGTGAAGATCTCCTCAAAGAGGAGCTCGCAGGTCTTGGCAAGCGTGCGCCATTCGCCTCTGTCTGTTTGACCATTTTCATTCTCGGCTTGGCGGGTATTCCACCTGCGGCCGGCTTTTTCGGAAAATTCATGCTGATCAGCTCGGCTGTGTCGGTTGGTTTGATTGGCCTGGCCGTTGTCATGGTTCTGCTCAGCTGCATCTCCCTTTTCTATTACCTGTCGCTGTTGGTCGAGATCTGGCTCAAGCCCGCAACACGGAGTTCCGTGAATCCGCTCGAGAGCGAAGATGCGCGTGATGTGCGTGTGTTGGTGGGCATTGTTGCGCTGGCGAGCATCGTGGTGGGCGTGGTTGGTCCGCGTTGGGTTGCTTCTATCAACCCTACTTTTGCACGCGAGAACCGTACTCAAGCCCAACCACTTAAGACCGGACAGGTGGACAAGGATTCGGGCACAGCCGGACACCAAGATCTTTGATCTTCTGGTTGTCCTTTTTTTCGCTGAAGGACGCCAAAGATGAGACCGATTCTTTTTGAAATTTTTGGCTGGGAGGTACCCTCCTGGCATTTTTTCTTTGTGCTGGCAGCATTCACTGCCTATTTTTTTACTCGCCTGTGCGCTCAGATTGCCGCACGTGCTGCACACCGCGATGCATCCTTTTTTCTTGAGTCACTCCCAACTCTGTTTGTGGTTTGTTACATTGCTGGCTGGTTCGGTGCTCGAGCTCTCAGTATTTTTGTGGAGCAGCTCGAGGTGCAGTCCGTTTCTGATTTTTTTCACGCACTCTTCCAAATTGGGCCCATGACGTTCTACGGCGGTGCTTTTGCTGCTGTTTTATTTGGGTGTTTGTATTGTAAAATAAAGGGCATCTCTGTTCCATTTGCGCTCGGTTGTGGGATGGTTGGCGGTGTTTTTGCCTTGGGTGTGGGGCGTATCGGCTGCCATCTGAATGGTGACGATTATGGACTCCCCATCAGCGATCAAGCGAATCCACCCTGGTGGGCTGTGCGTTTTCCTAACCTCGAAGATAGCGGCATGTTTAGGTACCCGGTGCAGCTCGAGGAGACCTTTGCATCATTTGTGATTGGCTGCCTGGGCCTGTGGATGTTCAGGCGTGCTTACGCTTTGTTCGGCACCGATCAGCCGAGCGAGCCCCAATCTACGCCAAGTGATTTCATTCCGGCGCCCTCGAGCCTGATTGCTGGCCGAATTGGCGCCTGGATGGCGTTACTTTCAGCAGCACATCGTTTTTTCAATGAAGCTTTTCGTGGTGATCCGCGCGGACTTTTCCCTGGAACTCAAATTTCAACTTCCAGCGGAATTGCCGTGCTGATATGTGTTTTTTGTGCTCTATTCTTGTCTTTGACTCGTTACCGGGTGCCACCTCACTCTCGGATTGGAGCCAAGCCATGAACGATTTTTCCAAGACAAAAGCTGCCGATTTGTTGGATGCAACTCTGCGCGTGCAATTGTCTGACGAATTGCGGCGTCTGTGCACTTCGAATCATTTCCTCGGCAATCGTGACGAGCTGCGACTTGCTCTGATGCGCCTGTTTTCCGGCCGTGAAAGTGGTTCCGCAAAAATTCTAATTTTCTCCGATGGTGTGCGTAAACTTGTCGGCGATGCGAAGGCACACGTCGACGAATTTTTTATGCAATTGTGCGAGGAATGTGAGCTGCCCATCGAATTCGTTGAGGTTTCGAAGGTTCTTTGCTGCCGTCCCGAGGAGGTGCATGCCTCTGTTGAAGCAGTAGCTGCGCTCAAAGGATTCTTGAAGCAGCGTGCGCAGGCACCTGTTGTCGTTCTGGGCAGTGGTTCATTGACCGATGTCGTGAAACACACCCTATTTGAGCTCAACTGGTCTACAGCGCCTTTTGTGGTTCTTCCCACGGCGCTCACAGTCACAGCCTTCACTTCGCATTTCGCAGTGCTCGAGGAAGCAGGTGCCAAGCGCACACGCCTTTCACGAACTGTAGATCATTGCCTGTGGTTCGCTCCTGTTTTGGCAGCTGCGCCGCAGGCCATGACGCGCGCTGGATATGGTGATCTTCTTGCACGCTTTGTGGCTTACGGTGACTGGTACCTCGGATGGAAGATGGGCGTTGCAGAGCGCTACGATGAACTGGCCTTTCATCTCATGGAACCCTTTAGTGCTCGTCTGCGTCGACATGCCGCTGCGCTCCAGCAGTGGCCGGTTTCAGCTGAGGCTATTGAAGATCTCGCAGCTATCTTGGCCATGGCTGGAATTGCCATGTCGGTTTCTGGCGAAACTACCCCATTGAGTGGCTATGAACACACCATAAGTCATGCGTTAGATTATCTGCACCTCACAACCGGACAACCCTTGTCGTGGCATGGTGAGCAGGTTGCGCTTGCGAGTTTGGCCAGCGCGGAGTCCTACGATCAGCTGCTTTCGCTCGATAAAATTGATTTTCAAAGTGTGCGTGTGCAGAGCGAGGAGCGAATCAAGCGAACTATCGAAAGACTCTTGCAAACCGCTCCTTATTTTGGCGCGGAGGAGTCGGAGCTCTCGCCGGAACAACGCAAAGACCGGCTTGAAAAACTGCAAATGAGTATTACCAAAGCGACAGCTCTTTTTTCCGATGATTATCTTAAGAAGCATCAGAAGTGGGTGCTTGCCCGGGAGAATATTGCTTCCTTTGAGCAAGGTTGGTCCTCAATTCGTGAGCATTTGCGCACCCTCGTTATCCCTGCATCCGAAATGCAGTCGCTGATTGCCGCGGCGGGCCTGCCTCTAGTGCCGGAGCAGCTTTCTCAGCCCACGAGTGCGCTTGAGTATCGCTGGGCACTCAGGTTTGCTCCCTTCGTGCGTTCACGAATGTCTCTTGCCGATTTAATTTTCTGGTTGGATGAAGACCCAGCGCACTGGGCTACTGTTTAGCAGGCTCAGATGTTGGGCTGCTGATTGCAGGTGTAGCAGCAGCATCGGGTGTCCCACTTGCATTCACTGGCGTAGGTGTTGCTGGCGGTGTGAAATTGCGGGTCAAGGTGAGCCAAGGGCTGACGCGCGCGTCTTGTGCGCTGCTGGTGTGGCTGCGCGGGAGAGTCACGAGAGTTCTGAGTTTGATCATCTGGCGATTGGGGCCCGTCCAAATCCTCAGACAAATTTTCCGGCTTCCTTCAACCCAAATGAACCCCAGGTATGGGGTTTGGAAGCCACCGCAATATTCCCGGATAAATTGGTTCCACTCCGGACCGGTTGTGGGTTTTGGAGAATAGGGCAATTCATCGCGGTTGGTTACGACTGTGAACGGAACCGTAATTGGTTTAAGCGCACCAACGTTAAAATCTTTGAGCAGCGCACCCAGCCGCAGGAACGAGGTGACCGCAGCAGGTGTGTTGATGTTCTGCTCCGTGCGGATGAGTTCAGAGAGGGCCGCTTCGGTTTTGGCTACATCCTCAGAACCCGGTGGCGGCAAGAGGCTTGTTCGGCCTTCGTTGTCGAGAGAAAAAAGTTGGATTTGTTTCTGCAAACTATCAAACTGAAGGAAGTTCTCGCGCCCAAATCGTTCATCGGCGAAAATGCGGCCCTTGAAGTCGACTCCGCTCCAGCCACCGCTGAGTGCAGCGTATCCGTCAGTCGCAAAATTGTGGGGGATCATGTTTTGAACAAGAACATCTTGCTCGACTGAGACGGCTTGCTTGCTTTTTGTACACGCCAAGAAGTTCACGGCTGCAATGCTAATACATGCAGCAATGAGTTTGTTCTGTTTTAGGTGTGTCTTCAAAGTGTGCAAACGCTCAATCTCCCTCTTGACTCATTTTTCCTTGATTTTAGCACCTTTGAAAGGTCAAGAGTCAGAACTTTGGCGGAGACTGTCAGCCCTTTGACCGGCCGTTTTCGAGATCTGCTCGATTTTAGAGAAAACCTCTTCAGGTTTTATACTGGTCAAACAGCGCATATTTTTGAAGCGGCACTCACCCTGACCGTGTCGACTACAAGGACTACATGCGAGCTCTGCGTGGTGCACACTGACGTGCGCCCCCTGAGGGGCAAAACCGAGTAGCGGGTGTGTTGACCCGAACATCACGCTTGCCGGGGTGCCCAGGAGGTCTGCCGCGTGACTCGCAAACGAGTCCCCGGTGACCACATATTTGGCTGTGCGAATCAGACTCAGCGTTTCTGCCAGGGTGGTTTTGCCGATTTTGTTGATGATGCGCTCGTGCTCCGGGAACGCCAGATATTCGCCGACGCGGACGTCTTCAGGGCCTCCGCACAGAACAACCGAAAATGCTGTGTGTTCTATGATCATGTTCTGGAGTGCGCGGTAATGCTCCTTCGGCCAACTTTTCAAACGCAAGCTCGCACCGACCAAAAAAACCACATGCCCCTGCAGATTGTGTGCGTTTGTTTGCGGTGGAGCGATCAGCACATTCGATGGGTTGGGTTGCGAATACATCGGCACGACGGGCAAAGTCTGCACAAGCTCTTTTTGGAGTTGGTGCACAGGCTTCAAGCGGCGATGCAACCAAGCTGGAATTTTGCGTCCTGGTCTCTGTGATCGAGCAAAAAAGCTCAGGAACACGAGAAGTAATCGCCAGAAACTCAGCTTCGCAACTTTGCGTTTTTCGATTTTCAAGCCTGCGCGTGCGAATCGTGGCTCCAGCTCACGGATGGCACGCACACTGCGGGCTGTGTTTTGAAGATCGAGTGCCGACAACTGCAGGTCATTTTGATTTTTGCGTGGATCTGATTTTTGCAGTGTTGCCTTCAGGTACGAAAGGAAATCGTTTTCGCTGACTTGATCCAACTTTTCGCTGTTTTCTTGTCGCCACAGAAACTCGGGGCCATGGTCGGAGATAAGACAAGCACCCTGAAGCAGCGGCATGCAGTTGAGCAACGTGGAGTTGTTTTTATGTGTCACAAGCACGGGCGTATAGCCGCGGCTGTAGAGTTGTCCTTGTGTGCGTGCTGCAATGAGAGTGTCACCAATGGCCGAAATACGCACGATCAGAGCTGGTGTTCTGGAGTGAGGCGGTTCATTTTCAATGCGGGAAGACGTTGCAGTAGAAGGCTGGTCTGGGGTCATTGGGGCTCAATCCATGTGGGTGTTCTTCGTCGTGCAGGAGCGAGAAAAATGATTCCCCATAAACCGATGGCGAGCAGATGAACAACCCCCCCGATGGCTGTCAGTGCAGAGGCCCAAGGGATCTGACCGCGTGTTGGCGGAAAAAAGGCTTCAAGAAGCAGGCCTGCACCAAAAACCACGGTGCCTCCTAGGGCTCCCCAAGCACTCAAAACCAGGGTGCGTTCAGAAGCTCTGCGGCGTGCCGCCATGTAGGACAGCCCAAGAGCTATGAGAGCCAGGGACATGCTGTTCATGTGCGCGTGCGCGCTGCGCAGCAGGCTGCGCTGCAGACTCTCAAGCCAGATCTTGTCCTCGTTGATAATGGCCTGGTTCAGCCGCGCTCCCAGAAGTGCTCCGAAGGTCGCCCAGGCAGACATCCAAATAAATCCAAAACCCACGAGAGTTCGAGCTATTTTAGGCATTTTGATGCGGCTCCACACGACTTCGGGTTTGCCAGACACAGAGGCAATGCGTATCTTACCCGCAATCGTAAGGCTTGAGCAAAGAACATGTATCTGCGTCTTGAAAATTTTGATGGCCCACTCGACCTCCTGTTGCACCTCATCAAGCAGCAGGAAATCAATATTTTCAATATTCCAATTTCGATCGTTGCTGAACAGTATGTCACTTATTTACGTAATGTGCCCATGCTCGACTTTCACTCAGCGGGCGAGTTCTTGGCGATGGCTGCGCAGTTGCTCGAAATCAAAGCGAACCTTCTTGTTCCAGCTCTGCAGAACAAACTCGTTGATGCTCAGTCGCTTGAAGAGATTCCTGAAGACGACCCCCGTCGTCCCCTCGTTGAGAGCCTCCTCGAATTCGAGGCCATCCGCGAGGCGTGCGAAAAGCTTGATAGGCTCAGCATTCTTGGCCGAGACGTGTTTCCGAGCGGCGAATCTTCGCGGCGCGAAGAAGAGTTTGAAAACCTTCTCGCACCTATTAAAGGTGATGCTTTCTCCTTGGTGATTGCCTTCGAGCGCATGTTGTTGCGTTATGCGCAAAGCCAGGAAGCACCTAAAGTTAAAGTACGTGCCCAAAAGGTCACTATTCAAAGCCGCATGGTTGTGATCAAGCGGCGTCTCGAGGTCACACAGCAGGTCACACTGCGTGAGCTTTTTGATGACTGCGAAACCCGTTACGATCTGATCGTGACCATCATGGCCACGCTCGAGTTGGCCAAGGCCCACCACGTTCTGCTCAGGCAGGATGAGCTTTTCTCGCCCGTCATTATTTCCATTGGTGATAAGTTCTATGAACATGCACCGGAGTTGGGTGATGAGGGCTCCGAGGCAGGGCAAAAACCTAAGCCCGCTGAAGCAGAGCCTGTTCCGTAATTTTCGCAATCCATTCTCTGTGTGCGACACTCAGCGGAAAATTTTCATCTGAATGGCGTACTTTGAGTCGAGCTTGTTTAAGATTCTCGCGATTGATTCTGGGAAAGAGCATCCAGATTTCATCGTCCATGAGCTCTGTCGCTGAAACGTGGTTTTCCTGGCAGTATGCAAGCAGTTTTTCAGCGCAACTTATTGCATCTTCGAAAGCTTCACCTTGTTGGTGCAAATTGCGACGCATGCAGTCCGCGTAAAGAAAATTCTCAACATCTAGAAGTCGGCCACGTTGTTTGGAGCCGCGTGCAATCTCGTTTTTGCTCCATTGTTCGAGTGCCTCACCAAACTGGGTAATGACCTTGTCGATGCACAAAGCGAAGCTGTGGAAATTGCGCTCTGCAATGTCTTGCGTTGCTTCTTCGTGCCAATGTTCTGGGTTAACTCGGCTGAAGCGGCTCTTCAGTTGCCGGTTGTGCAAAGTTTGGGTTTTTTTGTTTTTGAGTTTTTGTTTGTAGCCCACCCTATGGAGGGCATCGTGCTCTTCTCCCGAGGGTATGAACAATCCCTCAAGCCGCGATAAAACCCCTTCAAGGTGGGCAACCGCTTGAACAAGGCGACTTGAAAGGCTGAGAAGTTCCGCCACGGGTGTGGGACTCTTGGCTCGGACGAGATCCCCCCAAGTCACGATGGGGCGCTCGAGTAGGTCAATGCAGGTGCGGGTCAGTCCGGCGAGGCGTTCGGCCTGGAACCTCTCGAGGCTCTCGCCCGCAGCCCCCCGGAATGGCGAAGCGGCTAAAATGGTTTCAATTTCGTGGGCCAGCCGGGTCGCAAGTGGGGGATCATCGTTGATCACGTTGAGTTCTTTGCGCGCTCTTGATGCCAGTAATTCTAATAGTTTATCCTCAAGCAACGCTGCTCGCCAGGACAATGAACAGAGGGCACTGAGCTGTTGCGCCTGCACCATCAGAGGGCATTCTAGCTCTGTTAAGTAGAGCTCGGCTTCCCGGGAGGCTGACGTTTCTGTCTGCTCCAAGGCTAAAAGCTGGGCTGCAGCGGTTTGGCCGCTTTCGAGCAGTTTGTGCGCAAAAAGGCGTCCGAGGCGCACAACGACTGTG
>JBILKQ010000176.1:0-5368 GCA_044376655.1 Silvanigrellaceae bacterium | reverse complement strand
AAGAGGTGACTGTGGTGCTTTTTTCAGACTTGAATCTGGAATATGATAATCGAACGTTGACTCTTCGAATCGACCCTTGGTCAATTTTCATTACGGAATAGAAAATTGTAAATCGCTCCTGTTTATAAGAACCTCCTGATATCAAATGATATTATCAATATTTTCGAAAATCGCTTTATAAATTTATAAAATGTCCGATACGACGTCATTGTTACAGATCCGGCAAGGGAGCCCGCGTGTGAGGATCGAAATGTGAACTCTTCTTTCTGCTGCCACTTCTGCAATAAATCTGTTTCATCTGGTGATCATCAAACAGGCGCTGAAGAACGAGTTCAATCATGTGTGACACAATACGCCGCCGGTGTAATGCGAGAAATATTGTCTGGAGCGGTTGAGCAAAAAGCTTGGATGGTAAATGATGTTGTAGCCTGGGATTACTCTGATAATGGGCGTGAAGGTCATTGATTCTCTGCATGTTAAGGAGTTTTCTGAGTGAGATTCTTCTTTAGCACTTATCGGCACTCAATTGCTGTGATTACTGTTGTGCTTGCAACAGTCCTTTCATCATTTGGCTGCGTAAAAAAAAGTGAAATGCCATCCGCTCAGAAACCCGTTGTTGCGTACTCCGAGGATGCTGAGGAAGTTCTTCAGGTAGATTCCGACATTCTCGATGAGGTTGTATCAGAGGCAAATCTTTCACGTCTGATTTCTGAAAAATCCGCATTGTCCGGATCACTTTCTTTAAATGCTTTCCTGAGTTCTGATTGGAAGAGCCGACTGCCCCTGAGGCTCAAAAGTGGCTTAGTCAAGTATTATGTCGACCTGAACAAATCAGATGAGATTGTCGGCTTGGGCGATGTCATGGTCAATCGATTCAAGCCTTCAGAAAGGCATCTGCAAAGTCTTGGTCGGATTGCCAAAATTCAAAAGAGGTCGTTTGCCGAGTTCGACCTTGCGAGAATCGAATTGAAAAGTTCTGATGCTCCCGTTTTCATAGAACGGATGAATCAGATTAACCGCCTGCCAGGCGTACTTTTTTTGGAGCCGAATTCTTCGTTTCAAGTAAATACTACTCCAAACGATGCTCGTTGGCCCGAACAATGGGGCATGGCTGCTGCGAATCTTCCGTGGGTTTGGTCGCATCCAGCGCCGAAAGTGAAAACAATTGTTGCGCTGATAGACTCCGGAATAGACTACAAACATGTGGATCTTAAAAGTAACATTTGGATTAATAACGGTGAGATTCCCGGCAACGGAATTGATGATGACAAAAATGGGTACATCGATGATGTTCATGGTTGGAACTTTTGGGATGACAACAATGTTGTTTCGGACCTACACGGACACGGAACCCACTGTGCGGGCATAGCGGGAGCGGAGGGCCACAACAGTTTTGGAATTGCAGGAGCTCACTGGAGAGGAAAGCTCATGCCAGTCAAGATTCTTTCAGATACGGGTTTGGGTGATTGGGGAGCAGCCTATGAAGGGATACTGTACGCAATTTCGAATGGCGCCAAGATACTTTCGAACAGCTATGGTTCCCATAGTGTTTCGGCCATCATGGCAAATGCAATGGAATTAGCGTCCTCTTCAGGTGTCTTGGTAGTCGCGTCAGCTGGAAATGATTCCCGTCCTACGTCCATTTTCCCAGCAAAATACACAAAAGATTTTGGCAATATTCTATCCGTTGGATCCGTGGATCAAAAGTTGTCTTTAAGTCCATTTTCGAACTTTCTCGACGGTGTTGATCTCGCTGCTCCGGGTTCTGCAATACTGAGTACTCTTCCAGATAATCGATATGGAATAAGATCAGGTACGTCTATGTCAGCTCCTCTTGTTGCAGGTGCAGCTGCGCTGCTTTGGGACCACTTTCCCCAGTCGAGTGCTTTGGAATTGCGGAGCGCTATTTTGAGAGGTGCAACGGTTTTGCCTTCCCTCGAGGGAAAGATCTCTGGCGGACGACTCATCAATGCTCAGTCTGCTTTTCAATTACTGAATCAAAAAGACGGTGTGCCAATTGACCCTGTGGAGCGTGGGCTCCGATTCCAGTTGTTTGGTGGCAAATGGAAAAAGTCAGGAGACTTGGTTGGAAAGGCTCCGATGTTGAGCGGTTCGATAGGAAGAATCAGCACTCGATTTAAGACGAACAAAAAGAATTTTGCAGTGGTGTATGAGTCCAACCTCAAGTTGAAGGAGAGCGGCGAGTATTCCTTCTATCCATCGTCGGATGGGCGGGTTGAACTGTTCATCGACGGTGCGCAGGTCAATTTGTATTCGGTCGGCAATAAGAATAATTCACAGGTGTCTGGAACAGCGATATTGAGCTCCGGATATAAAAAAATTCGAATTGTCTACATGAGTTCAGATGGCAGAAAATCCTTGAAGCTTCTTTGGTCGGGCCCAAACTTGCCAAAGCAAAATATCAATAACTCTGGGGTGCTGTTTTATTGATATAGCGGGAGGTCGCTTTTTCACACTTCACGGAAAGCGGTGTGCGTCACGCTCACGGTCAAGGTTGTATGCACGGTAACAAAGGGAGTGATGTGGATCTGCCAGGTTGCCTATTGGCACGTAAACCGAAACATTAGTCGAAGTTACCCACTTTTGCGCACGCAATGCTGCGCATGTTTCGTAGTCTAATTCGGGTGGTGTTACTTTCTTGGTGTTTTTAAGCATTCGCATCATCGCTTCACCGCCATCTGCTGTGGATATTCCGAGTTCCGTAAGGAACTCTAGAGCAAATTCATCGGCCTCCTGTTCAAAGGAATAGTACCCTAGGCGTCTTTCTATCATGATTTTGGTGAGTTCTTTGAAGTTTTTCTCCCGAGCTAGTCGCGTTAGTTCTGGATCGGGAATGGGAAAGCTCGCCGTATTCTTTTCTCCCAGGGAATAGTACTTTGCAAAATCAGCCTCGGGTAACAGGGGATGGGCACGGTAATAGTGAGCCAGTTCGTGCATCACGGTATAAATTATTAAATTATTTTCTCGGAGCGTTTCGAGTAGTCCTGTGGAAAAATAAATGACGGAAGAAATTCGGTCGAAAGAAAATCGTTTCGCTTTGGAGTAATTTTTAAAGTAATCGTTTACTCGGCAAGCTGGGGACAACTTGTAGGCGTCACCGGTCTTTTCAAGTTTACATCCGTGACTCAGAGAATTTAAAAAACCAACAGCGGAGTTCAAATCCTCCGTTTGAGCTTTTCTGCATGTATCTCTGTCTGCTAGAGATCCATCCTTGGTGATACGTACGGCTTCCTCGTAAGCGGGTTTTTCGGTCGCTCCTGGAAGCAGTATGGTTGCCTCTGCGCAGTATGGAATAGTTTCCACAAACGCACTCATAGAAGGTTCACGAAACACCGCTACGCGCGGATTTGGAACCTGTGCTAAGCTTGGGTACTTTGTCTTCACTTTCGCGTGAAACTGATTCATTGCTTCTTGGATCAACTTCACCCGCGGGTCGGTTTCAGGGACGAGATCATTTTCGGAGGCCATCACCCACATGTTGGGTAGAACCTCTTTTGTAAACTCAGTAACGGTCAGCTCCTGCCAAAGAATGGGCTCAACCCGCAAAGGCAGATTTCCGGTTGCGTGTTGAGGAACACTCTGTGTTTTTTTCACGCATGAAAACAAAGCCCAAAAACCAGAAGCCAATGCAATCGCAAAATAATGTTTTTTAATCGTGCCGATTCTGCCATTCATTGAAGCTCCCGATTTATGCAGGCCACCGAGCGGTATCGGTCACTCATGGTCAATCTTAACCTGAGAGGTCAGCTCCCTCGAGAATCGCATTGGTTCGGATGAATAAAGGATCGACGCGCAGCCAAGCGTTGATTCTGCTCACCGTTCAAAGAAAATTTCAATAGATACGGATATCTAGCTCGGCTCCTTTTGCCAGAGGCAATTGTCGACGGAATTTTCAAACGCCTTTATCTACGGCTACGAAGTGGGAATCGATGTTTTGCGAAGCAACACAGAACTTTAAATCATGCGCGACTCGGTTTCGGGTGATCTAATGAAGCTCCACCCTCGCGGCGCAGGTGCAAAACTATGGGCTGAAGGGGTCTGTGAAAAATTGAAAGCTCTACGGCTGATTGATACGTATAAAAATTTATGAGCATTGTCTGAGGCAGACGGGCTTATCAAAATAATTACGCTTTGTAATTTAATAAAAAACAGATTGTGATGTTAAGCAGTTGTTTTAAATGGGTTATTTAAAAAAACGTATATCTTGATATAAATTAAAATTCACTTAAATCCGAAGAGAGCTATGCCGGCTTACGAGGCGGTGTGGAGGTGTCGAGTGAATTTGATCAAGAATTCTGCTGTCCTAGCATTTTCTATTTTGGCCATCATCGCTTGTGGAACAGACCCAACGAATTCTGATTCCCAAAATTTATTGAGCGAATCAGAATCTGAAAAATCAATTCTGGAGATCGGACGAGGAAAACAGTCGGCTCAGAAAAGCGGCCAAAGGACCGAATCCAAATTAAGCAAGAAAGATGATTGCGATGACAAAGACGAAGACGACGATGATGACCAAGACGATGAAGGCGAAGACCACGACGATGACGTTAAAGGCGTTAACAAGAAATCAATGAAGTCTTCGGTTGAGTGTGACGCTCAGCAAGCACCCAGTATTCCCAATGTTAAACCTCCTCAATCACCAGTGCAGCCGCCAAAGCCACCAGTGCAGCCGCCAAAGCCACCAGTGCAGCCGCCAACAACACCAGTGCAACCGCCAAC
Source organism: Silvanigrellaceae bacterium (assembly GCA_044376655.1). Classification (GTDB taxonomy): domain Bacteria; phylum Bdellovibrionota_B; class Oligoflexia; order Silvanigrellales; family Silvanigrellaceae; genus RFOM01. The sequence goes on along the minus strand of JBILKQ010000176.1, from coordinate 628 downwards.
ACCACCAATGCAGCCACCAGCGCCACCAGTGCAGCCGCCAGCGCCACCCATGCAGCCGCCAATGGATCCAGCCTCACAGCTGCAGTCGCAATACAATTCAAGCATCAAAGCTATTATCGACAGTCGCTGCCAAACCTGTCATGCAGGCACAAATCCCAAACTTGGCACGTTTGCGGATGTAAAGGCGGCATCAAGCAGGGCGGCAGCTGCTGTCAGCAAGGGCTCGATGCCTTTGGGCAGCGCTCTGTCAGCAGCCGACAAAACAAGCTTGGTTGATTTCTTCACCCAGGTTTCGAAGCTGCCCTAGGAGAAAATAAAGCGCTTAACATTCGCTATCGTGAATCTCTTAAGCGCTCAGTCAATCAAAGTATTTTCTATTCCTTTGCATAGAACCGATTTGATCCCCCATTCTTCCAGCTTTATCAGTAAAGCTGGAAGTTCTTTTTCCAACCGCACATCCGGACAGTATTACCCAGACGTGTATGCTTCATATTTGAAAGCAGGTGAGAATCAGGCCCTCGCATTGGCAATCGCTTTTATGCGCTCGGGATTCTTACTTACGGCGGCATTCGCAGACTCATGTCCCAAGCAATTAAGTCTCTTTCAAGAAAGAAAAATAAGTCGCGAT
>JBILKQ010000064.1:0-15898 GCA_044376655.1 Silvanigrellaceae bacterium | reverse complement strand
AGCGCAGGAAATTATGCAAGGAGAGTCGAAAAGCCACTTCTTGTGACCGGGCACAGCTTGGGTGGAGCCATTGCCCTGCTGAGTGCAGTTAGGCTCGAAAAAAACGACATGCCCGTGCACACGCTCTGGACCTTCGGTGCGCCCAAGGTAGGTAACAATTCATTTTTCGATTCTACACGTTCGGTCCTGCAAGACAGATGGCAAAGAATCAATCACCACTCGGACCCGATTCCAGCGTTGCCCTTCACCTTGGAGGATGAGGACCGTCTCCGCCGCTGGGCTATTCGCTGGGGTAAATTCATGCCAATCATGCAAAGATTCGCAGAGAATTCGAACTACGACACCGCGCCGATCGTCTTCAAAGACAATCTTCCAGACCTAACTCGAACTCCGATCACGCGCAGAAAATTCAGCGAAATAGGACTTGGATTTTTAAAACATTTGCCACGTTCATATGTATGCGACCTGTCGAAGGACAAAATACAACTCTAAAGCGAAAGCTTTTTTAGCCGCACATGTTCAATCGAACGGCTCATCAAACAGGGTTGGATGAGCCGGCTCGACGGTGTTCTTATCTTTGCTTTTGCCTTTCACTTTGACTTTGCTTTGGCGATGCTGCACTTGCTGCGAGTGTCTGCCACGCCACGACAGTGGCCCTCCCCGACTGCCGAGTTTTTCCTGAACAACCCGCGCCTCCGCGCGCACCTCAGCCTCTCGAAATTTCGCAAACAAATGCTCACGGGCGTGTCCCATCGCATTGCGAAGATCCACAATTGGCTTGGGATAGCAGTGAGGGAGGTTTTCACAGGCGTGAATCTGTTTAGGGTCGACATTTTTCAATTCGGGCAACCACTGTTTGATGAAGCGACATTCCGGATCGTTTTCCTCAGATTGCTTGAGTGGATTGTAGATCCGAATCTGATTATTGCCGGTGACGGCTGCTTGCATCTGAACTTGAGCAAAATGAATCCCAGGCTCAAAATCGAGAAAGGCGCGTGCCAAATCCCAAGCCGGCTCACGCCAATCCCGCCACATCAAGTGGGTAGCAAAACTCATCAACATCGCGCGCATGCGGAAATTCAAAAATCCAGTCTGGTGCACGCTTCTCAGGCATGCATCAACGAGCGGAAACCCTGTTTGCCCCTGACTCCAGCGTTCAAACTCGTGCGCGCTCATGGCAGGTCGCAGCTGCGCTAGAGCACCATTTTGCTCGCGTTGTTCCATCTCTGGAAAATTCTCCAGCTTCTGAACAAAATGACATCGCCAAGCCAGACGGCTTTGAAAGGCAGAGATCGAGCGGCCATCGAGCGACTCCGGCAAAGCAGTGCGAATCTGTGCAAGGATCTGGCGAGATGAGAGACAGCCAAAGGCAAGATACGGGGAAAGGCGCGAACTGAAATATTGTGCTTCGTATGGACGCGAGAGATTGCGGATGTACTTTCGGTGCACCTCTGGTGCGAGAAAACGTTGCACAAGACCCTTAGCAACAGTTTCTCCGCCACGTTGCTGCTGGCGAGTAGCCCACTGAGCAGCCAGTGCAAGCTTCGACTCGGATCGGAATTGCCAAGAAAGGAACTTGAGCGTGGGTGGGCAACTTTCAAATACGGCTGGCTGAAGCGACACGACAGAGGTTAGTCGCAGCTCCGGATAGGGCAGAGGTGATGCATTCATGCGCCTCTGAAATTCCCGTTGCCACAATCCACGCTCTTTCAAGCCGCGCACCACTCCGTTGGTCGGGAATTCATTCCAAAGAATTCCCCGAGAGCGAAAAAAACTTTTAAGTTGTTTGTCGCGCGTGAAGGTCCACAAGACGCCCGTTTCTTCGTGAGAAAAAACCGCGCACAAGCCTGCATCTGAGAGAAAACTGAAAACCTCGGCGGCTTGCCCCTCGGCAATGAGCAATTCAATATTCAGCTGCTGAAGCCGGGGCTGCAACTCCATGAGAGAATCGAGGACAAAACGCTCACGGCGTAAATGGAACTCGGGAGCGGCAAAAGCCTCGGGCTCACTCACCCACAGTGCCACAAGTCCGCAATTGCGAGCATGGGCCTGCTTAATGGCCGCATCAAGGGCAGCATTGTCTGCCAGACGCAAGTCACGTTTCATCCACCAAACGACAAACTCTCTCACGCACGCTCCGACTTCGCCTTAGAGACGAGTGATCATCGCGCGAAGCTCACCAACTGGCAAAAGAAAAACTGTTTCCGGCCAAACAATGCAAGAGGGCGCGACATCTCGAACAAGACATCGCGCCCTCTTTCGACGGGCCGCGGGTTCGCCGCAGCCCAATCGCGGTTCAGTTGAATCCGAGAATGTTTCCGTAAAGGAAAATACTCACAGAGTTCTGCGACCCGCAGCCATAGTAGGCGGGATAAACATAAGTCTGTGCCCATATGGGATTGCTGTAGGGGCCCGAAAGCTGGCGCGTGTTCATTTGGATGAGCATCGCACCGCTCTGATAACTTGGGACACGTGTGGTGTAGTGAGGACCAACGTAGAAGGTTTGTCCGTTGACCGACACATCCACAGAATAGGGAGTTGTATTGGCGATACAGACCTGCGGTACGCTTGGAGCACCACCCGTAGAGGATGCCCAATCAGCAGACGCTACGTTTGCAAAAAGCATGGAAGCGAAAAGAGCTGACAAAACCTTCATGAAACTTCTCCTGGTTGTAGACACAAGGGCCTTACAAAGGGTTAGCCAGCTGGTCAATATTTATCTTCAGAGCCTGAACCCCAAAAAAAACATGAGGACCCAGCCAGGGCCCCCTTCAACCCCGCAGATGCGCCCCACACTCTTTGGTGACCCGCGCAACAACAGCCTCCGTGACTGCTGTGATGTCGGCCTCAACCAAAGTGCGCTCTGTAGGCAACAGTGTGACGCGCAGGGCCACGCTCTTTTGCCCCGCAGCAACTCCCTGACCGCGATACACATCGAAAATCTTCACCGAAACTACCCGTGCCGGAATCTTCTTCTGGGCTAGTGCATCGGTTTCAACGGCAACACGAACGGAATCAACCAAGGCGGATGCGGTCAGAGTTTCAGAAACGAGGAATGCAAAATCGCGTTCAACCGACGGCAGCCGCACACCACTGCTGTTGTGCAAACTGACTTTAGCCTTGGGTGCAAAACCGCCGTCTTCTCTGCGGCTGACAACTTTCTCGACGGCAATGCCGAGGTTGAGTTCAAATCCCAAACAATCGGCTTCGATTTCAAAGTTTCTCAACGTTGCTGGATGGAACTGCCCCACCCAACCCAGATGCACCGTTTGGCCTTTAAATTCCGCAACAACCGAAGCACTGCGTCCGGGATGCAAGGCACCACGCATAGGGTGATCCACTGGAATAGGCTTCAACTCTGCCCTCAAACCATACACGCTCAAGAGCTCAGCCACGTGCGCGGCAAGCGTATGCAAAGACCATGAGCGCTCGCCTGAATTGAGCCACTCTTTTTCTTCCTGCGCGCCGAACACAACTGCACACACGCGCGGTGTTTCACCGGGACGCTCTGCTGCAGTTTGTTCGCGGCTGAGCAAGAAAGCAGACTTGGGTGAATATTCGTACAGCTCAGCGGACGTAGGCTCTGCCAGCGCTCCTGCCAAACCAACACCTTCACCATTACTGCCGAAGACGCGACGCCCCTGCAGGTCGGTGTTTTGAAAGGTGCGAGAAAGCTCAAAGAGCTGTCCGCGCTTTGTTCCATAGTTGATATTGTGAGCAGCCTTGCGCAACAAACCACTCACAAGAGTACTCTGCATAAGAGGTTCATCTTTGATGATGGGGTTGAGCAGTGCCACGGGTTCACCGCAAGCATTTATACTGAGCAAATTCAGTTTCGCCCAATCGTCTGCTCGCATAAAATGGAAGCCCGCGGTCTCATGATAACCGAGGCTCACGAGGCGTTGAGCGGAGATTTCAAACAACGCCAGATGCGCGTCGTCGGGAAGCAATTTGCCAGCCGCCGACAAAGGATGTGCTGGAACGTGGTCAATGCCCACAACCCTGACAATCTCTTCGACCAAATCAGCAGCACCTACGACATCGAGACGACGCCAGCTCGGAACCACAACGCTCACACTTCCCGCAACAGCCGATTGACTGATGGTGAAACCGAGAGATTGCAAAATGGCAAGCTGCTTTTCAAACGGTACCAACGCATCTCCAACGCGTGCTTTCACATCCTCTGCGGTAAATGCGATAGTGAATTCATTCGCAGATTTTCTCAGCGCAGGCTCTTGACCTGCAGCATCAACCGGGAAAAAGCTGTGCGCATCAGGCGAACGCTGACCAGCGGTGCGTGCAAAGACACAACCGACATACCTCACAGTGCCGTATTGAGCCGGCTGAAGCGCATTGATGAGGCCAACTAGCTTTTGAGCCGATTCAAAGCGCTGCCAAACATCGATTCCCTTTTCAAATGCGAAACTGCTGTCCGTTTTGCGGCCGTGCCGCCGCGAAGTGCGACGCACAAGAACAGGATGCGGGTTGGCAAATTCGAGCACAAGGCTCTCGGAGCCCATCTCAACTTTCGATTGATCACCACCAATTACACCGAGCAAAGCTTGTACTGATTTTGAATCGGCAACAACGCAATCCGAACCGACAAGGCTTCGCTCTTTAGCATCGAGTCCAAGAAATCCTTCAGCAACGGAAGCAAATCGCAGCCGGAGACTCTTTTTACCATCGTCTTGTGAGGCAAGCTTGGCCAGGTCGAAGGCATGGTTGGGCTGTGCAAAGCACAAAAGAATGAGGTTGCAGGCATCAACAACTGAATTGATACTCTTTTGTCCTAAGGCCTCGAGGGTATTTCTCAGCCATGCGGGTGTTGTGCTCACTTTGACATTATCGAGACCGACAAAAAATGCAGGCACGCCGAGGTCATTGTGCGCAACAAATGTTCCCGAGCGGGTTTCAAGATGGTTCTTCTCGGAGGCATCACGTACCAGATCAGTCGAAGAAACTGGCCCCAGCCAATCTTTTTTCCAATCTTTAATCTCGGCTCCGTTCACGCCAGCCCAATTGAGTCCAGCACAAAGCTCGCGGGCAGCACCCTCGTGACACAGCAGATCCGGGCGATTCGGAGTGACGTTCAGTTCGAGCAACACATCATCGAGCCCGAGAGCAAACATTACTGGCATTCCCAAACGGGCTGCCAGCTCTCCCTCCGGTAACCCGCAGGCAGGCTCTGAGTGCAATTCCCAGATTCCAGTGCCATCACGTCCTTCATCGACGGGAAGTCCGAGTTCTTCGCGCGAGCAGAGCATACCGTGACTCTCTACGTCGCGAATTTTTGAGGCTTTGATTTCAAGCCCGTTAGGCAACACTGCGCCCGGCAAAGCAACAGCGACATAAAGACCAGCTCTTGCGTTGGCAGCCCCGCATACAATTTGGCGCAGATTCCCAACAGAAGTTTCCACCTGACAAACTTGGAGTTTGTCAGCCTTGGGGTGCTTCTCTGCACTCTGGATGCGTCCGACCACGACCTGCTTCAGCTCGTTGCCGCGCAAAACGGTTGATTCAACTTCGAAACCTTGCCGAGTAAAGATTTCAGAAAACAGCTTCACATCCCAACGTTCCCAGCAAGGTGACGCAGGGCTGGCCGATGCCTTGGCAGGCAATTTCAAGAACAAAGAGTCAATCAGTTTGAGACTCACCAACACGGGGTATTCCCTTTCAACGCAATGCCAAATGGCGCGACAGAAGCACATCACCTTCGAAGAGAGAACGCAGATCGGCGATACCGAATTTGCTCATCGCAATGCGATCCACTCCCATTCCAAAGGCAAAGCCACTGTAGACTTTGGAATCAATACCGCAGCTTTCGAGAACGCGGACATTCACAAGCCCACAACCGCCCATCTCCAACCAACCTGTGTGTTTACAGCTACGACATCCTTCGCCAAAACACTGTTGACACTGCACGTCGATTTCGGCGCTTGGCTCAGTGAAAGGAAAGTAACTCGAGCGCAAACGCAGCTTCACTGGGCGTCCAAACACTTCAGCAAAAAAGGCATCGAGTGTGCTTCGCATGTTGGCGAGTGTGATGCCTTTATCGACAACCAGACATTCGATTTGTCTAAAGGTCGGAACATGGGTGAGATCGAGCTCATTGCGATACGTGAATCCGGCACAGGCAACCCGCAGAGGTACACCACGCTCGAGCATCGCATGAGCTTGAACACTACTCGTGTGCGTGCGCAAAACCCATTGTGAGGCGATAAAAAAGGTATCCTGCATTTCACGTGCGGGATGTTCAGCAGGAATATTGAGAGCCTCAAAGTTATAAAACTCGCGCTCAAGCTCCGGGCCGTCGATGACTGTGAATCCGAGCCGACGCAACGGCTCAAGTAACTGTTGGGCAGCTACTGAGACCGGATGTCTCGAGCCCATGTTGAGTTCCGGCAATGGCAAAGTGAGATCCACTTTTTCTTTTTCAAGCTTTGCTTTCTCTGCAGCAGCCCTGCACTCGAGCACAAATTTCTCAACTTCAACTTCAAGAAAAGCCTTAAGTTGATTGATTTTAGCTCCGGCTTCTTTGCGCTCTTCGGCAGGAAAATTGCGCAGCGATTTAAGCCAGTCCTGCAGCGGAGATTTGCGTCCGGTGAAGCGCACACGCACGTCATCGGCCTGGGCCTCGCTGAACTGCACCACTGGAATTGAAATCACTTTGGCACAACGGCTGCGCTCATCATCGATCAGTTTTTGCAACTCCGACAAAGAAGAAGCTGCCGCGGTGTGCGGCAGCTCCAACAGGTCGGAGAGTGAGTGTTCGGAAGGCAGGGTCATCATCTCACCCCAAATTCTGTTGGTTTATCCGTTCATGCTTCCAAGAAAATCATCGTTTGTTTCAGTGCGCTCAAGCCGCTGGATGAGGAATTCCATCGACTCGATTGGGCTCATTGGGTGAATCACTTTGCGCAGAACCCAGAGACGGTTGAGTGTCTCTTTCGGAAGCAAGAGATCTTCGCGACGGGTTCCCGACTTGTTCATGTCGATAGCAGGGAACACGCGGCGCTCTGCCAACCTACGGTCGAGCACAAGCTCCATGTTTCCTGTTCCCTTGAACTCTTCAAAGATCACTTCGTCCATACGGCTTCCGGTTTCGATCAGGGCGGTCGCAATGATGGTCAGGCTTCCACCTTCCTCAACATTACGGGCGGCACCGAAGAAGCGTTTGGGTTTATGCAGGGCGTTGGCGTCCACACCACCAGTGAGGATTTTACCGCTCGGGGGAACAACCGAGTTGTATGCACGAGCCAAACGGGTGATTGAGTCGAGCAGAATGACAACATCCTTCTTGTGCTCAACCAATCGCTTCGCTTTCTCAATAACCATTTCGGCCACCTGAACGTGACGCGATGCAGGTTCATCGAACGTACTCGAAACCACTTCACCCTTAACGGTGCGCTCCATTTCGGTCACTTCCTCAGGACGCTCGTCGATAAGGAGCACAATCAGGACCACTTCAGGGTGATTGTGAGCAATGGCCGTTGCAATATTCTGCAAAAGGACTGTTTTACCTGTACGCGGGGGGGCTACGATCAAAGAGCGCTGCCCCTTGCCGATAGGCGACATCAGGTCGATTGTGCGCGTGCTTAGAATTTCGGGATGATACTCCAACTTGAGACGTTCATTCGGGTGAATGGTGGTCAAGTTATCGAACAGGATCTTCTCGCCCGTGAGATCTGGCGGTTCCATGTTCACAGACTCGACCTTCAACAGAGCGAAGTAACGCTCGTTGTCTTTGGGCGGACGAATCTGACCTGAAACGGTATCGCCCGTGCGCAGGTTGAAACGACGAATTTGCGAAGGCGAAACGTAGATGTCGTCGGGTCCTGGCAGGTAGTTGTAGTCGGGTGCGCGCAAGAAACCGAAACCATCGGGCAGGGTTTCAAGGACGCCCTCAGAGTAAACAACGCCGTTGCGCGCTGCTTGTGCTCCAAGAAGTGCGAAAACCAAATCCTGCTTACGCAGGTTTGCTGCACCTTCCACGCCCATTTCACGGGCCATGTGCACCAGGTCGCTGATGTGCTTTTCTTTGAGCTCTTTGAGGTTCATCACCGGAACGTTGGCGTTGAACTCAGGCTCTTTCTCTTCCACCATCTGCATCTGTTGCTGTTGTTTGTCGGGACGCTTGAAGTTCGGGTTGAAATTTCCCCCGCCCTGGCGCTGTTGGAAACCACCTTGTCCCTGTGGACGCCCCATATGGCCCCCACCATGGCCATGGCCGGGCCTTCTAAAATGTTGCTGACCACCACCGCCCTGTCCGTGTTGTGGGCCGGAATGCCCTTGCTGCGGCATAGGCTGAGGCTGGGCACTCTGTGGCCCACCGTGCTGTGCCTGGGGCCCGCCGTGTTGTGCTTGCGGGCCACCGTTCGGGGCTTGCGGTTGCGGCTGTGGCGCTTGCGGACCGCCGTTCTGAGCTTGGGGTTGCGGCTGTGGTGCTTGCGGCGCGGGTGCTACCGTCTCACGTGCTGGAGCATCGCTCGTGCTAATTTCCCTGGGTGCCATCGGAGCTGGAGCCCCTTGGCCTTCACGTCGAGGCATAAATCCACGGCGGTCTTCGCGTTTGGGTGGAACGAAGGTTGATACCCCTACCCCAACTTCGGAGTCGCCTGCGCCCAAAGAAGAAGCCGAGGCATCTCCCTCGGAAGCTCCAGGTTCCGAAGATGTCTCTTCTTTTCTCACAAACCTACGGGTGGAACGTTTACGTCCAGAAGTTGATTCATCAACGTTCGAGTCATCGAGAGGCTTGGTATCGTCAGCCATGTAAAATTCCGAAAAATTTAGGGGGGTTAATAGAAGCGGCCAAAGCACGAGCGTCTTTGGAGCGATTTTCGAGCGTTCGAAGTGCCGAACACCTGAATAGTCCTAGAACACCCCTCTGCAACTTGCAACCGCGATCTGAATTCTGCCTCAAATTTATTCGACGGACTCCGATCCCTCTTCGAACGGCGGAAACCTCAGGATTCCCTCCGGGCGCAAAGCCTGGGCCGTGCCGAGGAGAACCGATGGGCAAAGCGGAAAAGAGCGGCAACGACCGTAGTATTTGGCGGAGCGCAGGACAGCTTGCTGTTTCTGTTGAAGACCGGTTTCGCTTTACACTCGTGGTCGCCTTCATTGGCCTCGGGCTCCTTGGCTCAGGCCTACTGTTCCAAATGACCAACCGACAGGCGTACCAGTTCAGCCTTGAGGCCGCTGATCTGGCAGTAAACCGCTGGTATAACGCAACATCAGGCCGCTATGACCAGGTTTTGAATCCAAACTTCAACTCGGCACCCGGAGAAGTTGCACCTGCCCTTCTTGAATCAAACCGCATCATGCTCAAACAACTGCTTCCTGAACATTTGACTCGTGGCGAGTTATCATTCGCCAAGCAGGTCAACGGCGAACACTTTTGGATTGTGAACCAGCATCCGTTAATTGAAAAGGGAACATCGCTGGTACTCGGGGAGCAATACTACCCAGAACTGAGGATTGCTCGTGTGGCTTTCGACTTTCAACGCTGGCTGGTTGGGACTCTCCTGTTGATTTTGCTCGGCGCATGCACGGCCTTCTATCTGTTCAATAAACGCTTTGTGTTTAGGCCCATGCATATTTTGCGAGAAGCACTTCTCAACCGCCGCCTATCTGAGGTTGCCAGAGTCAAACAGCAAAAGTCGAAAATCCGCATTGAGCGTCTTGAAGAAAAATCACGTTTTCCGCTGGAGCAATTCGATAGCGACGAGTTTGGGCAGATCGCCCTGATTCTCGAAGATCAGGACCGCCGACAAAAAGCGTTTCGGCAACATTGGTTAAAATCATTCAACACCATCAATGAGCCCATAGCCGTGTTCAGTGGCAACGGCAGGTTGCGGCACATCAACAGTGCTATGGAGCAATTTCTCGATGAACTCGGACTCTCTCCGGATCTTGTTGAAAGCATGACAGCACAAGGGTTCGTTTCGGCATTCCTGCAAATGGATGAAGAAATTGCGCAAAAAATTGAACAGGTGGTTAATCAGGCTTACCCGCGCATTTGCTCTCAGCCTTGTTCAGTGGAAACCCCTGAAGGAAATCGTGCTTTCCGTTACTCCATTTCAACCATCGCCAACCACGGCGAACGTTTTGCGGTATTCTCGCTTGTCCGTGAGCAAACTTCGTTGCGCGGCAATACAATTGAGGACGTTATCCTTGAGCAGTGCAACAACCAACTCAAGACGATTCACAGAATACAACACACTCTTCGCAATCAAATCCAAGGGCGTGACGAAAGCATTGCGCATCACTGCGAGTCATTGATTGACAACATTCACAACCTACTTGAGTTTTCCAATTCAATTAACCCATCTCTTGCTTCACACAAAGTTGAGTTCAACCTTCGTCATTTCTTTCGCGAAGTGCAGAGCTCAATGGAAGGTCTTTTAAAAATTCAGGTCGACTTCTCGCACAGTCTCCCAAATTTTGTTGTAGGTGATCCAACCCACCTGCGGCAATTCCTCAAAGGTATTTTTCAGTCGTGTCAGGAGTCGAACTCATGCGAGAGTCTCCTGATTGACGTTAGCTACAACAGCATAGAAAAAAATCTGCTGGTCTCGATTTGCTCGGTCGACGGCTCGGCCATTCTCCGAGATCCAGCTTTAGGTTTGTTTGTTCAGCATTACTTCCCGTTCCTCAGCCTCAAAAACATACCTGAAGAGGAGCTGCAGCCTTACGAGTTTCTGCGCGTTTCAATTGCTGCACCAGCAGGAGCGAACAGGGTCGAAAACCTTGATTTGGATCTTTCAAAAAGGCAGTTGCCGTCCAAACTCTACATGGTGAGTGATGAGCTCATCCCCGATAACGTACAGGACGTCATCACTGACTTGCATCAGGTCGAGTGCGAGTGGCTTACCCCATCTGAATTTATTGAGAAGAATCCTGAAGAGAAAAACTCATGCCTGCTGCTTTTTATCACAAACAGCCAAAAGCTGAAGGAAAAACAGATTCAGAAAGTCATCAATCATGGCAGAAGCTCAAAAATTCCAGCTATTCTATTAAGCCAACAGCCACGCCGCGGCGAGTCTATCACAGCCTTACGGCTAGGGTTTGTGACCTATCTCACACTCCCCATGCAGCAAGAAGAATTTCTCAAGCTGCTGATTTTAACGATGAACAAGTCAGTGCGTGAAAGCGTCGGAAAGCTTGGCTTGCTAACGAAACACACCGTTAGAGATATCGTTCCATCCTTGGGAAAAGTTCTCTTTGGAAATATCTCCAAAGAACACCGCAACACAGGGAACATCCTGCAAAAGACTCTCCATGGGCTTGGCTTTTCGACCACGGAAGCAACCACAGTCCACGGTTTCTTCGAACTGTTGCACAAGGGCAACTACGAATATGTAATTTGCCCTGAAGATTTAACCACCGGCTTGCAGAGGCGCATACAGGTCGGTTTGAAAGGTATTCCCTGCCTCGTGTTTGGGGAGCAAAATTCGAACACAGAAACGTCGAGCAAAGACAATCGGCAGAACGCAACGCCGGTGCCCTGGCTCAAGATTGACAACCCTGAGAACGATCAAGCGGTTCGCAACGCACTTGATGCTGCCAACACCTATGAAGCAGAGAGGGCTGAGTTCAAATTTTCTGCCGAAGATGACAACGGCGAGCCATCGGATCAAGAGAAAGACCCTTACGACCTCGCCATTTGATGCCTCGATGCATCTGATTGCGCGTCGCATTGCACCAGGTGTCAGCCCTTTCGGACAACCGAAAAGACCTCTGTGATCTGCTCAAGCGCCCAATCCATGACATCATCCCCGATCACAAGCGGCGGGGCGAAGCGGATCGTGGTTGCGCGCGTTTCCTTGGCCAGGACTCCACGCAGTGCAAGCTGCTCAGAGAAATTGCGTGCGGGCCCTGCAGTGGACTGCAACTCGATCGCATTAAGAAGACCTTTTCCGCGCACCTCTTTCACAACAGTTTTTGGAAGGGCCGTGCTTAAACGGTTTCTGAAACGTTGCCCCAGAGCCTCTGCTCTTTCGGCCAAATTTTCATCTTGCAAAATGCGCAACGCAGTGCGCGAAAGGGCACACGCGAGTGGGTTTCCTCCGAAAGTGGAACCATGGTCACCGGGCTTCAACAAACCAAGCACGGCATCTGAACCAACAACTGCCGAGATAGGATAGAAGCCTCCTCCGAGCGCTTTACCGAGAATCAAAAGCTCTGGTGAACAATTCTCATGCTGGAAGCAAAAAGTTTTGCCGGTGCGACAGAGGCCCGTTTGAATTTCATCGGCAATAAAAAGCACATTGTTCTCTTTGCAAATACGGTCGCACTCAGCGAGATATCCAGCAGGGGGAACAATGACTCCTGCTTCGCCTTGAATGGGCTCTACAAGAAATCCGACCGTGTTGGGAGTGATCGCTCTGCGCAACGCCTCAGCATCACCATAGGGCACAATCTTAAAGCCACCGGTAAACGGTCCGAAATCAGCACGGTATTGAGGGTCGGAAGAGAAACCAACAATCATGGTGGTCCGACCATGAAAATTGGAATCACAGACAATAATTTCAGCCTGCTCGGGCGCGACCTTTTTTATACGGTAACCCCATTTGCGGGCCAGCTTGATGGCTGTCTCGACAGCCTCTGCGCCCGAGTTCATGGGCAAAGCACGATCCATTCCACAAAACTCAGTCAGCTCTTTCAACCAAGGACCGATTTGGTCGTTATAGAAGGCACGCGAGGTCAGGGTAATACGCCCCGCCTGCTCTGAAAGGGTTTGTAGCATGCGTGGATGAACGTGGCCTTGGTTAACCGCGCTATAGGCGCTGAGCATGTCAAGGTACCTGCGACCATCGACATCCCAGACCCACTCACCTTGTCCCCGCGCCAGAACCACCGGCAGCGGATGATAATTGTGGGCACCAAACATGTCATTGAGCTTGATATGATTCCGTCCCACGCTCGAAAGAGGGAGATTCATGTCTGCCATTGTGTTCTTCCTGTTTTGGCCTGTTCAACGTTTTGCTGTTGGATCTTGTCAACACATCAATACCGGAGCATATGGTTCAAGAAAAGTGTGTCCGACGTTTCTTTGCAAGGAACCAAAGCATGAACTCAAAGACTGCCAACTCCGATTTTTGCTGGATCCACATCCGGGATGTTTACACGTTTTTGTACCTTGGGGCGAATCCGCATGAACAGAAGGTGGGTCAAAACTTGAAAGTGGATTTGAGTGTACAGGTACCCTACAGGGGCACCCAGGACAACCTCGAAAACGTTGTAGATTACAGCAAAATAATTGAACGCGTGCAAAGCTCGATTGAAGGCTTTGGGCGCGTGAATCTCCTCGAATATCTTGCGGAGCAGGTTCTCGATGTCATTCAGTCTGAATTCAAAGGAGTGCGCGCAGCACGTTTGACCCTCTATAAAGCCTTTGTTCCCCTCAGCCACTTTACGGGTACTGTGGCCATCGAGGTTGAACGCATTTTCGATTAATCAGCGCAATGGAAAAAGCCCGGTGTTTTGTGGAATTCACAAAACACCGGGCTTTTTTGTTCCCGAAGTAGACCCTCAGATCAGCTTTCGATGAACGCCTTGAGCTTCTTCGAACGGCAGGGGTGACGCAGCTTTCGCAGCGCCTTTGCCTCGATCTGACGGATACGCTCGCGCGTCACGTCGAAGCTCTGGCCGACCTCCTCGAGCGTGTGGTCGGTTTTCTCGCCGATACCAAAACGCATGCGCAACACCTTTTCCTCACGTGGAGTCAGGGTGGCAAGCACCTTACGGGTTTGGTCGGACAAGCTTTGGTTGGCCACAATATCCACAGGCGCACCACGAGTTTTGTCCTCGAGGAAATCGCCGTAATGGTTGTCCTCTTCCTCGCCAATCGGAGCCTCAAGAGAAATAGGTTCTCGGGCAATTTTCATGACCTTGCGAACTTTCTCGAGGCTCATGTCCATACGCTGTGCAATTTCCTCAGGCGTCGGTTCACGACCCATTTCCTGAACCAAATATCGGCTCGTGCGCACCATTTTGTTGATGGTTTCAATCATGTGCACAGGAATACGGATCGTACGGGCCTGGTCGGCAATCGCACGGGTGATCGCCTGGCGGATCCACCAGGTTGCATAGGTACTGAACTTGTATCCACGCCGGTATTCGAATTTCTCGACCGCCTTCATCAAGCCGATATTGCCCTCTTGAATGAGGTCGAGGAACTGAAGGCCACGGTTCATGTACTTTTTGGCAATTGAAACCACCAAACGCAGGTTGGCTTCAATCAACTCACGTTTTGCATCCTCAGCCTGCCGATTCGCAGTGCTGACGATTTGGTACATGCGCGGAATTTCTTTTCTCTGCAGGAAGCACGCTTCCTCGCTACTGCGAATGGTCCCCCGAGTGTTCGCATATGAACGCTTACAGGTTTCCCACTCACGCTCGGAAAGGAAGTTTACTTCGAGCGGACGCGGTGCGTCGGCCTCAGCATAAGCTTTGAGTTTGGCTTCATCCATGCGGGTGCGATAGCGGAGTTTGTTGAGTTCTTTCTCAACATCCGCAACGGCTTTTGCATGCATATCCAGCTCAGAAGTAATCTGCTGGATGATTCTACGGTTGATATTGATTTCTTTGACCAGCTCAAACATTTGCATACGCGCATCCGCCAATGCAGCTTTATCGGCGGGGGTTGCATTCTCGATGTGTTCGAATCCGTATTTGTCTTCAATCGCAAGAGCGATTTGAGCCTGCTGCAGGAAACCCTCAACGAGAGCGCGCACTCGCGCAGTTTGCCCTTCGTCGGTAGCCTGGTCTTGTTCGTCGTCGAAGCCCTTCACGAGGTTCTTCGCCTTGATCGCCCCATCCAGGAATTTCTGGCCGATGTCGGTGATGTGACGAACGCCCAGACGCAAGTTCACCAGATGCTGCAAGAGTTTGTTTTCTTCGTTTTCAATCTTCTTGGCGATTTCTACTTCGCCATCACGCGAAAGCAGTGCCACCTGGCCCATCTTTCTAAGGTAGATGCGCACAGGGTCATTGCTGCGTCCGAGCGACGAGTCGAGATCTTCTTCTTCGGCTGCCTCTGCGCCGAAATCGTCGTTCGCAAAAATATCATCGTCCGAAAGAGCAGCACCTTCTTCTGGCTCAGCGTCGAGATCAGGGCCAATATCTTCAAGGTCGGCATCGAAGTCTGCTGACGGCTCAACGTCCTCGAGGTCGCCCTCTTGTGGACCTTCCTCACCTTCGAGGCCCGCTCCCTTCTTTTTGGCTTTCTGATTTTTGTCCGTTGCAGTTGCACCATCAACACTGCGCGCTGCACCAGCCGCGGCCTTCTTCTGGGCGGGCTTTTCTTTGGATGCAGCTGCAGCCGAGGCTTCAACTTTCGGTGCGGCTGACGGGCCCTTCTCAGCTGCTGGCTTGATGGCAGCAGGCTTGGTGGCTTCTGCCTTAACAGGAGCAGGTTTGGACGCTGCTTTTTGATTTGTCTTTTCTGTATCTGCCTGAGGTGCCTTTGCTTCCGCTACGGGCGGGACAGCCTTCAGGTTCGCTTTGTTGGCCTTGCTCTGTGCAACAGGAGCCGCTTTGTTGGCCTTGCTCGAAGCTTCAGGCGCCACTTTAACAGACTGTGCTGCAGGTGCAGGTTTCGTCGCTTTGACGGGCGCTGGCTTTTGCTGCGGAGCAGACCCGGTAGTGCTGGGCGCGCTTTTTTGCTGGGGCGCAGCAACGGCGGAAGCCGCTGCTGATTTGGTTTTAGCCACAGGAGCGGGCGTCTTGAGCGGCGCCGCTACCGGAGCCTTCTTTGCAGGGGCAGTAGGCTTTGCTGGTGTAACTTTTGCTTTCGTAGCAGGGATAACTTTTACCGGATGCTTCTTCAAATTTGGTGGTGTGGCCGCCTTGTTGACGGGTTTTTTGGTTGCGGGCTGCGCCTTCGCTTGCTGTT
>JBILKQ010000063.1:0-15979 GCA_044376655.1 Silvanigrellaceae bacterium | reverse complement strand
GGAAAAGTCAGTAAAGAACGGCTCTCTGCTTGCTGAGGAAACACTTGATCTGAGTGGTGAGGATAACCTCGATCTTCTGGGCGAAGAGCTGATGGAGGACCGCCTCTGGGAAGAAGGAATAGCGCGCAGTGGTAAGGAAGGTGTCAGAAGTGGAGCGGCTGTTCTCGACGCACTCGCTGAAATCGAGGGTTGGACGCCTGTGGAGAGCGGATACAACCAGACAAAGTTAGCTGTTTACTTGCGTCATCCTAAGCTTTGGGTCAGGGTCAGTGCTTTTGCATTTGCACTCAAAGCTGGAACTCTAGACGAGAAACAGACCAAAAAAGCTGCGCGCCTGATCGCTCTCAAGAGTCGTGAAAATCCATCTCAAGTTCAGCGTTTTTTGAAACGTTACGAGCGCAGAGATCCTGAGCTATTTGAACTTCTGATGAACCATCTTGTTCACGCGAAGACTCCCACGGAAGAGTCCCTGCCGCTTCAAGTAGATGAAGACAGCGAGGACGCTTCCTGACATCAAAGCGACAGCGAGTGCAAAGAACCAAGATTCCTGGAACGGCAGAACCTCAAAATTCATTCCAAAGAAACTTGTCCAGAAAGCGAGGGGAATGACGGAGGTGGCCATGACCGTTAGCCGCTTGAGCTGGTTGTTGGTTGAGGTGCTCATTGCGCCCCAATAACTATCGAACAATGCCAGCAGCTCAGAGTGTATTGTTTCGGTCTCTTCGCGCAACCTTTCCTGGTGATCCAGAATATTCATGAACATCAGTTGGCTGTCTTGGTTGAGTTCGAGGAGTTCAAGGAGTTCCTTGAGCACCGGAAACACTCCATTAACAGAGCGTTTGAATTGCCAAGCGTTGCGCTTCAGTTTGGTGATGATTTCAGGAGAAAATCTTTCGGCAATGATGAGAGTTTCTGCTTCGTAAATCAGATCGGTGATGTTCGCAGCACGCGCAAGAGCGCTATCAATGCAGGCATCGAAGATGTTATGGATGCATTGTTCCATCGTGAGTTCGTGGCTGAGGCCGAGCAGATGATACCAATTTTGCCCTTCAGGCGCAGGACGATTCGCAAGAAAAATTAGACTTTCGTGCGTAATAACAACATGCAACTCGGCAATTGCATTGGTTGCAGGTTCGAAATAATGCAGAACCACAAACAGGTATTCCGGGTAAATTTCGAACTTGGAACGCTGTCTGCCTTTGCGGCAATCTTCGAGTGTTAGAGGGTGCAGGTTAACAATCTGACACGCGTTCTGAAGCTGTGAGTTGAGCAGCTCGGAATCACGGCTGAGAACGAATTCATGGAATGGCACATTCTGGCGCATAAGGTCAGCGCGCTTCAGGCGTGCCGTCTCTAAGGCTGCCGGCACAATCATTCAGGATGACCTTCGAGAGCCGTGAGATTCGCGCCCGTGATTTTTACTGGCACGCTTCGGCCAAGGATGTTTCGTGGGGTACCAACCTTCACCAAGCGTCCCTCATAAGTTCGGCCATACCAGGAGTTTTCTTCCTTCGGGTTCTTATAGAGAACGAGAACTTCGCGAGTGTTGCCGATTTCTGCCAGGTTTTGTCTTTCCGTTTCCTGTCGCTGCAGTGCGAGGAGCGCTTGTAAGCGACGGTCTTTTTCTGGCTCAGGCACTTGGTCGCGAAAGCGCGTTGCTGGTGTGCCTTTGCGCAGCGAGTATTTAAATGCATAGATAAATGCATACTTCATCTCGCGCACAAGACTCATGGTGTCCTCGAAATCCTCCTCGGTTTCACCCGGGAATCCGACGATGATATCTGTGCTGAATGCAATTTGAGGACGTACCGCACGAATCCATGCGACGCGTTCGAGGTATTGCTCTCGAGTGTACTGGCGGTTCATGCGCTCAAGGATTTTGTTTGAGCCTGACTGCACAGGAAGATGAAATGCATTGCAAAGCTTGGGCAAATCAGCAAATGCCTGTGCAAGGGAAGGGGTGAAGTCATGAGGGTTGGAGGTGGTGAATCGGATTCTTTCAACACCCTCCACCGCAGCGACTTTGTAGAGAAGATCTGCAAAAGGGAGAGTCACTCCCTCGGGCAATTGCGCTCCGGTGGGAGGTTGCTCTGGTAGAAAGTCCAGCCCGTAGGAATTAACGTTCTGACCAAGTAGAATTATTTCCTTGATGCCACGTCCCACGAAATAATTGACTTCGTCGATCACCTCTTCAAGTTTGCGGCTCTTCTCGCGTCCACGGGTGTAGGGGACCACGCAGAATGTACAGAAGTTGTTGCAGCCCTTGATGATGTTTACGTACTTGCTGATCTCATTTTTATTTTCATCAATGTAGGGTGGGATGACATCAACTGGAATGCTATAGCCTTCTTCTTTGTTGAATTGAGCATTCACGATGGGTTGCTGTACGCCGAAGGCCCGTTGCTCCTTGGTGGCATCGGCGCGGGTCACCACGTCTTCAAGAAGCGTTGGAAGTTGTTCGATTTGATCGGGTCCGATGATGAGGTCGACAAAAGGAACTTCCTTCGCCAATTGCTTGGCTTCTGCCTGCGCCACGCAACCTGAAATCGCCAGAATTAGATCAGGATTCTTCTGCTTAAGAGGTCTGAGTTCACCAAGCCGGCTTACCACCTTGTGGCGAGCCTTTTCACGAATGTGACAGGTGTTGAGAAGGATGAGGTCGGCCTCATTCACGGCTTCGGTCGGACGGTAGTTGCATTTCCCCAAAAGGCTCAACATCCGTTCGGTGTCGGCCACGTTCATCTGGCAACCCCAGGTTTGAACGTAAACCTTTTTCAAGAAGCTTTGGTTTTCCGCTCCCACGTCAGGATACGTCACCTGCGGTTTCGGCATGTACTTGGCAAACGGATTTTCGTCTTGCCCGCCGTTGGGATTGTCGAGGTGTAGCGCGTCTTTCAGTGATTTGAACATGGGGTCGGTTCCTTCGTCGTTAAGAACGCGCGCTCAGCGACGGTTCTTGGCACGTGCTTTCTTTTCTTCTTTTTTCTTTTTCCGTTGACGGTTGATCTCGGCGAGATCTTGAGTGGACAGGCCGCCTTGGCGTCCACCGCCCATTCCCGGCATGCCACCCATCAGTCCGCCGAGGCCGCCGGGCATTCCTCCCATTCCTGGGAATCCACCCATGCCGCCCCCTTTCATCATTTTGGCCATATTAGCAAGCTGATTTAGTCCGCCCAGCCCTGGAATTTTACCCAGCAGACCGCCGCCGAGACCGCCTGTGAAAAGACCCATCATCTGTTTCATTTGCATGAAGCGTTCAATCAGGTCTTTGACGTCTTTTTCACTGCGCCCCGAGCCTCGAGCGATGCGCTGCAGGCGTGAACGGCCTTCGGGCGTTTTGGGAAGAAGCAGCTCGGGGGTGCCGCGTTCTTGTTTGGTCATGGAGTGCACCATAGCCGCAATGCGCACCATTTCGCGATCGTCGACTTTGTCGAGATCCTGTTGGTTGAGCTGTCCGGCGAGCGGTGTTTTGGAGATGATGTCTTTGAGAGGACCCATTTTCTGGATGCTTTGTAGCATTCCAAGAAAGTCATCGAAGTCGAAGTGACCTTCCATCATGCGGTTTGCACTGCGCGCAGCTTGGTCTTCGTCGATAGCTTTGCTGAAGTCTTGCATCAGCCCGACAACATCGCCCATACCGAGAATACGGGTAGCCATACCCTCGGGACGGAATTCTTCGAGCCTGTCGAGGCTCTCGCCCACACCTGTGAACAGAATGTTTTTGCCTGTGACTCTCTTAATTGAGAGAGCCGCACCGCCGCGTGTATCACCGTCGAGTTTGGTAAGGATCACGCCTGTCAGATTGACGCGAGAGTCGAATGCACTCGCTGTTCGGACAGCGTCTTGACCAATCATTGCGTCGATCACAAGTAAGACGTTTTGTGGTTGGATAGCTGCCTTGATGTTCTCGATTTCAGACATAAGGGTATCGTCGATCGCGAGGCGGCCCGCGGTATCGACAATCACGAGATCAAGCCATTCTTGGCGCGCGTGTTCGAGGCCCCTGCGCGCGATTTCTACAGCGTCATTGGTTTCAAGTGTAAAGACTGGAACATCGATGCGTTCACCCAGTACCTTGAGCTGTTCGCGAGCAGCTGGCCGGTACACATCTGCAGCCACCAGTAGCGGACGCATTTGTTGTGTTTCTTTGAGAAGTTTTGCGAGCTTTGCGGCATGGGTGGTTTTCCCTGCACCTTGCAAACCAACAAGCAGGATGACCGTTGGCCCCTTGCTGTTGCGAACAATCTCGGCTTGCTCGCCCCCCAGGAGTAGTAGCAGTTCATCGTGGCAGAGTTTGATGAAGTGATCGCCCGCCGAGACCTTCAAATCTGCTGATTTGGCTTTAGTTTGTACAACGGAGCCGAGCGCTTTGCCGCGCACATTTTCGAGAAAGTTTTTGACAACTCCGAAATCCACATCGGCATCGAGGAGACTCCGGCGCACGGTGTCGAGAGCCGGTGAGATGTTGTCCTCGGACAGTCGTGTCTGGCCTTTGAGTTTAAGAGCAGCGTCTTTGAAGCCTTGGGAAACGATATCAAACATAGGGTTAACCTTTACTCTGCACGTGACGGCAGGCGAAGGTATAGCCTCAGCAATCAGGGTGGTCAAACGGGAAAACTTAAGATTAAGTCTTCAAAATTATGAAATAAATTATGAGCCCTTGATAACCCGAAGCTTGAAGGTCTGGTTTGAGGGAGGGGGAAGGGGCTCAGGAGTCTCTTCCGCTTCGTCTGCTGAGTCTGCCTCGTGGCTCTCCGTTTCCAGGGCTGAGGATACGGCTTCTTTGAGAGCATCCATGAAAAGCTGAGTGCCCATGATGCTCTCGCGGACAGCCTCAACTCCAAGAAGCTCCTGCACCTCTCTGACAAACTGATCGGCAAATGCAGCCTGGGTGAGAAGATGACGCGCAAGTTCGTTCGAGAAGGCTGTGTCGTTGAGCTTGAAGGCGCGTGCCACCTCAACTGCATGGGTTTTGGAACAGCGTTGTTTCGATTCTTCGGATGCATCACGGAAATAAAACGACCAACAGCGAAACTGATCGTTACGATTAAACTCAATGCAGACATCGAGCTCCTCGTCGGAACGCATAATCATATACAAGTGTTCGTCTAGAGAGGTACGCTCAAATGCGTTAATCATTTCCTGAAGTGTGAGGTTCATACGCCCACGTTTCCTGTGCCAGTCTGCGAAAGCCGGTGGTTCAGAGCTTCAAGAATCGCTGTGCGGAGATGTTCGTGGGTCGAGGCGAGAGCTTCGCGAATGGTGCTCAAATCCTCGGCGGTGAAACTCTGTCCGGCGTTGCGCGCGGATGCGGCCTTACGGCAGTTTACGCTCCTGAAGCACTGCTCCTGCAAGTTCTCCAAATAAACGAGTTTGCTGAGGTACAACTCATAACGCACCTGCGCATCCATCGATGGTTCGATGGGCGACAGGAGTTCTTCAATGAGTTCTTTGTAGAGTTCGTAGGACAGCTCAGGTGTTGCTGGGTTTGCTGATCCTTTGTTCATAATGCTGCCCTCCCGCTCAGGCCCTGGGCGTTGTTACCTTCCCAGTTGCTTTTCTGCTCCATCGGAATTCAGCGGATTTAATTGAGAAAGCTGCCGTCAAGGAGACAACTGTGGGCAAAGATTTTTCAGAAAAGAGATGCGGTGCAGGGGGCTGGGGCCAAGGCGCGAGAGGGCCTCGCGATGAAACTCTGTGCCATAGCCGCGATTCTCATTGAATCCAAAATCCGGAAATGATTCGGAATAACTCTCCATCCAGCGATCGCGCACAACCTTGGCAATAACCGAGCTGGCCGAGATAGACTTCAGGTGGTCATCGCCCTTGACCACGAGAGCTTGAGGGAGTGCGCACCAGGGGGAGGGGAGCGCCAGTGGGCGGTTGCCGTCGAAGAAAATGACCGCCGCCTCGGTTTTGCTTGGCAGCGCTGCGAGGGCGCGGCTTGCAGCCAGACCGAGAGCAGGGATAATGCCGTACGTGTCGATCTCCTGGGCTGATGCGGCTCCAATGCTTGCAGCCTTCATGCGAACGGCTTGAACATCTTTACTTCGCCCTGATGCGATGGCCTTTTCGACATCGCCACCATCGAATTTCATCACTGACGCAGGAGTGCGCAGTGAAAGTGTGCTTTGCGCAGCTAATGGTTTTGCTGAACCTGCATTGCACTCCAAATGCAAAACAGGGGGCGTTTGCCAGCCACCTGTTAGCAGTTCGTGCTGAAGAAACTCTCTAAATAACTCATCACGTTTTACGATGCTTAATTTTTTGCTGTCGCGCAGTCGTGGGTACCAGGCCTCGAGTTGATCGGTGCGATCCTGAGAACCCCAAAGAGTGGTGCAGACCACAACAGGTCCGGCAAGGCATCCGCGCCCCACCTCATCCACGGAAATAAATGCAAGCTCCTCGCGGCCGATGGCGCCGGAGTCGAAGTCAAATATTGTTTGTGGCCGAGCAAGCGAGAGGAGCGCATTCTCTGCAGAGAAAATGCGCTCCCCAGTTTTTCTTCGGCCTTTTTTTTGAAATTCAGCCATTGGCGACAGAATCTACTGCCTTCAAAATGGTTTGCTTGGGCTGGTTGCCGACAAGGTCACCGACTTTTTGACCGTTCTTGATGAAGGCTAGAAAGGGGATGTTGCGGATGTTGAACTGCGCGGCGAGCTGTGGCTCTTCCTCGACGTTCACTTTACAGACTTTAATTTTTCCCTGGCGCTCACGTGCAACTTCTTCAAGTGTGGGTGCGAGAGCCACACATGGCCCGCACCAGTCAGCCCAGAAATCCACGAGTACAGGGATGTTGCTTTCGAGAACTTCGGTTTGGAAGTTTTTCTCAGTGACGTGCATAACGAGTTCTGACATCGGGCATACTCCTCAAAAGGGTCGAAGAGATTCTTCTAGTTTCGCACCCTAGCGCGTAGACTCAAGAAGTTCAAATGCGGGATTTGTCCGGCAAATGGGGAGATGCATTGAAGACCTCTCAGTGGCAAGAAAAATCCAGTTTTTTCCGACAATCCACGATTTTGTGCTTGATTGTTGCATTTGCCGGGGTCAAGGGTCTGCAATACGGTTTTTCTGCCGAAATCCTGAGGCACTTGTCGGTTGCGGTTCTTTTATTGGCCCTGCCTGGGGTTTTCGGTTCCTCCTGCCTCCGCGCAAGTTTTCGTGAAGCCATGAGTTTCCGCCTGTGGCGAGATGATGCTTTTGTCCTCGCTTATTTTCTTCTGCCGCTCGTGCTGAATTTGCTTTTTCTTTCTGAGAGCTGGACTCAAACCAAGAGCAATTGGCAGGATTGGGTCTTGAGCGAGGTAGGTTTGCTCTCGATTCTGGCGGCTCCAATTGCCGAAGAATATTTTTTCAGAGGCTGGTTGCTGAAGAGGCAGTGGGAGGCTCTGGAATCACTGCCACGGAAAAGTTTCTGGACTGCGTTTAAGACCTGTTACGTTAATGCGTTGGTCTTCTGGCTCATGCATATGCCGATTGATTTGAATTTGTGGAAACAGGCATTGCTGGTGGGAGCTGTGCCCGCATCTCCTGGGCCTTTTTTGCTTGGCCTTGTGACGTGTCTGTTGACTCTACGGACAGGAAATTTGCGCGCAGCTATCTTGTTTCATGCCGTTGCGAACGCGTCGGGACCACTTTGGTGGCCTTTGATGGCGAGCGAAAATCTGCGGTCAATATTTTATAACTGACTTGAGCTTAGCTTGCACGGTTGCGAGAGCCAGTGCTGGAAATCAGGCGTCCGTGCATTTCCTCATAACGGAGTTTGAGACGCGTTTGAATTTCCTCCGCGTCACCGAGTCGAAGCAGTGCATCGGCAAAGCGTCTTGCTTCGACGGCATCAGTTTTGCGGACAATCTCCTTGATCAGAGGAATAGCAGAGGTGCGGCAGGAGAACTGGCCACAACCAAGTCCTATCAGAAGTTCGGTTGCAGTTGGATCGGAGGCCAATTCGCCGCACAGGCTAATGCTGATATCAAGATTTCTTTGTTGTTCAAAAACGGTACGTATGCTTCGCAACACCGCTGGATGGAAAGAACTATACAGACTTTGTGTTCTTGGATTATCGCGTTCGACACACAGGTAGTGTTGAGTTAGATCGTTGCTACCGATGCTTATGAAATCGCACTCTGAGGCAATATGATCAATCATCTGCACGGCTGCTGGAGTTTCGATCATTGCACCAAACTTTGGGTAGTGCAGCGGGCCGCGTTCCTCCTCGGGGATATCCAGCCAAATCGAGTGAGCAATCGCTTTTATGCGCCTCATTTCGCTGACATCAGTGATGTATGGCAGCAGGATGCGGATGTTGCCGGTCGTATTAGCACGCAACAGAGCGCGCATTTGAAGCTCAAGTATTTTTTGTTCTGCAAGTAAAAAGCGAACACCACGCAGTCCGAAAATACCTTCTGATGTGTTCTGCTTCTCTCGCATCCCAAGTGCGTTCTCGGCTGGATAAGGTTTGTCGCCACCGCAATCCAAGAGCCTGAATGTTGCCCAGCCGGGTGATACATTTTCCGCAGTCAGCTGGAAAAATACCTTCAATTGCTCTTCTGTTCCAATGCAAGAGGAAGTCTCCCCTTGATGCTCGTTGAGGTGCAGAAATTCAGTTCGAAGAAGTCCGATTCCCTCAGCCCCCGAAGCTTTAAGTGCGCGTGAATCAACTGGCCCGTTTGCGTTGGCAAAGATCACAATACGTTGCCCATCGAGAGTGCGTGCAACCGTTTGGGCACTGGACTTAAGCTTTTGCTGCATCATCAACTCGACAGCGCGACGTGCCTCCGCCTTGCGCTGCTCGCTGCGGCTCGGGTTGATGGTGATCTTTCCCTCGTGGGCATCAAGAATAACCTGCTGGCCGTTGCTGCTCATCCGCACGATTCCTGATGCACCGAAGATGGTTGGAATGTTGAAGCTCCGTGCAAGGATGGCTGCGTGACTCAAGTGAGATCCGGCTTCTGCAACAATTCCCGCGACACCTACCTGATGAAAGCGGATAATGTCTTGCGGGCTTGGATGCTGGATAACTACAATGCGTCCTTTCAAGTGTGACCATTGGTGCGCGTGAAGCGACTCTGCATCACTCAGCGAGGACAGCAGGATTTCCTCACACGCGTCGAGATCGAGGACTTTCTCTCGGATATGAGGATCTTCCATTGATTCAACTACGGCGCGCACGTCACGAAAGGCCTGAAGCACGGCTGAAGTTGCGTCGAGTGATTGTTCAAAAACGAGGTCTTTGATTCGTTCGGTCAACACTTCGTCGGTCAAGAGCAGAGAGTAGCTGCTCATCACTTCCGGCAAAGCATCTTCGTGTTTTTCGATGTGTTGGATCTGTCCCGAATCACGTTTTCTCAACTTATGAATTTCAAACGCATCGCGTCTGAGCTCATCGATCTGTTGTAGGGATTTTCTTTGTGCGTCGTTGTACTTTTGCCATTCGGAATCAGAGGCATGAATGACCAGCGGAGTGTGCTGGGGCGATGCGGGGCGGCTGGTCTTGGCTAACCTACCGATCACCAGCCCGCTGGAGATTGGCTCTCCTTGCAACGATTTCCTCGTTGTCGCTCTCATTTGCCCCCTCGGTCGAAGCGAAGCCAGTCTCAAAGAGCTGTTTCACCGCCTTCAGAAGTTCATCGGCACGTGGGCCACGGGTTATGAGTTCTATTTCACTGTCGCGCCCGGCGCCGAGGCTCAGAATAGAGAGTAAAGAGTGACCTAAGGCTTTGGAATTTGTGGTTAAACAGCGAAGTTCTAGCTCTGTCGGACGATGTGCCTGTGCACACCGGACAATACTCACACCAGGTCTCGCATGCAGGCCCATGGGGTTCATGACCCGAACCCGAGTTTTGTATTCAATCACGGTTCACTCCCGATCAAAGTGCCTGTGTTCGATTTTAAGATTCGGAACGACAGGGCGTAATCTTTTGCTGAGAGCCTCAACAATAGCAACACTCCTGTGTTTTCCGCCGGTGCAACCTATGCCAACACCCAGGTAGCGCTTGCCTTCCGCCTTGTAGAGCGGAACCAGGAAGCTAAGTAAATCCGATGCTTTATCGAGAAATAACAGGACATTGTGATCGCCCAAGACAAATTCGGAAACATTGGCATCGAGTCCTGTTAAGGGGCGAAGTGTGTCGATGTAGTGGGGATTGGGAAAGCAGCGGACGTCAAACAGGCAATCGAGATCCGCGGGGGTTCCGTGTTTGAAGCCGAACGACACCAACAACACACCAAGTTCAAGGTGTTTCGTGGATGGGGCATAGTCGTGAAAGATGATCTGCCTGAGCATCTGCGATGACATTGCTGACGAGTCGATGACACGCGTGGCGTATTTTCGGACGGGTTCCAGAATTTCGGCATCCAGCTCAATCGCGCTTGAGAGGGTGTCCGCGCCCAAATTGTCCGTGTCACCTGTCATTGTGCTTGATAGCGGGTGCGAGCGGCGCGTTTCCCGGAAGCGATTAAGAAGCACTTCGTTTCGCGCCTCAAGGAAAATCATGTCGGCTTGAGCAATTTGATTGAGCTTGTCCCAGCAACCAAGAAGAGCAGTGGGCATGGAGCGGTCGCGCGCATCAAGTGCCAGCGCTACGTGGCGCGAGTGTAGTGCACCGGCGGCGCAGGCCTCCAGAAACTGGGGGAGCAAAAGCGCCGGAAGGTTATCGACGCAATGGAAACCCAGGTCTTCGAGGGCTCTGAGCGCAACGCTTTTTCCAGAACCTGCCATTCCGGTGACGACAACAATCCTCGTTTGAAGCGAATTTTGCTGAGTCATGAAGAGGACTCCTAGCTGATGGAAGATGTCGGCGGGGCAGCAAGTTTGAGGTCTTCCTCTTTCTTCAAAAGATCGAGGATTGCGGCAGCTGTTGGTGCCTGCATCAGACGGTCGCGCAAACTTTGTGAGCGCATCAGCCTGCAGATGCTTGAAATGAGTTGGAGGTAGCTGGCCTGGTTTGGTTGGGCCTTGGCTGGCGCGAGAACAACGAAAAAGAGGTGTGAGTCTGCGTTGTCGAGTGCGGCAAATGGGACGCCGGCATCCGACTTGCCAAAGGCAACCATCAGCTCCTGAGTTTCGTTCAGAGTTGCGTGCGGGATGGCAACGCCATGGTCTGCGCCGGTACTCGCCTTGAGCTCACGCTCCATAAGCTTTGTATAGATTTCACTTATGTCGAGATCGTTTCGTGCAGAACCAACAATATTGGCGAATTCGAGAAGCACGGCAGGCTTGTCCGTAGCTTTCAGAGAGGGGGCGATCCACTCAACGTTCATGTAGTCTGTGATACGGCAAGCCATCCGCACACCTCAGCCCTAGGGTAAAATGCAATGTGAGCCTTAAGTAGGTAGGGAATTTGCTTGGGGCTGTCAAATCTTCTTGCGGCTAAATCTCATGCGCGCTCAATCAATATCGGCGCACACGTTTGGATGAAGGCAAGATTCCAAGGGACTCTCTGTACTTTGCAACAGTGCGGCGGGCCACCTTGACGTTCTTGTGACGTTGGATCCAGTCCGAGATCTCCTGATCGGAGAATGGCTTCTGCTCAGCTTCTCCTTTGATGCACTCCGCGACCCAGGCTTTGACCACTTCGTTGGCTAGTTCTCCACCGCTGTCGGTGCTCATACCCGAATTGAAAAAGTGTTTCAGTTCAAAAAGACCCTGGGGAGTATGCATGTACTTGCTGTTGGTGGTGCGAGAAATGGTGCTCTCGTGCAAGCCGAGCTCCTCGGCAACCGTTTTGAGCGTGAGTGGCTTGAGGTGTTCTGGACCTTCCTCGAAGAAAGCCTTCTGTTTGTCGAGGATGACTTCGGTCACGCGGAGAATTGTCTTGTTGCGGTCTGCAAGTGCTTTAACGAAAGCTCTCGCTGTTTTGATGTTGTCGTTCACGAACTCTTTAACTGACTTGTCATTTGCCGGCTGGGTGCTTTCCCCTCCCGCTTCAGCCTTCTTTCCGTCCAAAACAGCCTTAATCATGTTTTCGTATTTGGAGGATATCTTCAGGCGTGGCAGCCCGTCCTCGTTGAGGCTTACCACCCATTCGTTGTTTCGACGGAAGATGAACACGTCGGGGGAGATGACCTGATCCTGACCTCCACCGAATTGCCGTGCGGGTCGAGGGTCAAGCTCCTCGCGAATAAATACCAAGGCTTCCTTCACGTCATCCGGTGTACGCACGAGTGCGCGAATGATCTTCGCATCTTCTTTTGCTTCCAGTTCTTTCCAGAAGTCGCGTAGGATTCGTTCTTGGAGCGAAGGCGGAAGCTCTTTGTTTTGTGTTTTTTCGTTTTGTCGCAGCTGATTCAGCAGTTGATCCTGATGAGTGCGACCAGCATCGTCGCTGCTTTCAAGCTTCGTCAAATGATGCTTGCGAAGCGAGGATAGGGCATCCTTGATTGAATCCGCTGTGCGCGAAAGGGCGCGTATGATCTTGTTGATGTCTTGCTTTTCGAAATCTTCCCAATGGTTCTTTAATATTCTTTCAGCCAACTTGGGTGCATTTTTCTTTTGTCGGAGTTGCAGAAGCAGGCATTCTTGCATGCCGGAAGCACCAACACCTGCAGGTTCACACTTCTGTATCGCTTTCAGTGCGTAGCGCAGGTCATCGGTGGGAAGGTCCTGATCCCGAGCAAGCTCTTCGATGTCAGCCTTGAAAAAGCCGCTGTCATCCAAATATTGCAGCAGAAAAATGGCACAGTCGAGTTCATACTCGGTGAGATGCATTAGCCTGAGTTGATCTTCTAGACTGTCGTGTAGGTTTGAGTCGGTAATATTCAGTCGTTCATAGC
Source organism: Silvanigrellaceae bacterium (assembly GCA_044376655.1). Taxonomy (GTDB): domain Bacteria; phylum Bdellovibrionota_B; class Oligoflexia; order Silvanigrellales; family Silvanigrellaceae; genus RFOM01. The sequence goes on along the minus strand of JBILKQ010000063.1, from coordinate 3,205 downwards.
TGGGGGAATCAAATTCAGAATCATTATTCTCGCGTTGCAGACTTTCCTCGCCTGGCATTTCACGAAAGCGAGAAAGAAGTTCATCGATGTCAGGAAGAACTTCTTTTTCTGGATTTTCTGATTGCGCATTTTCTGAGTTGCTTTGGGTATCAAATTCGGTGGCCTCGGCTGCCTCCGGCGTGCCTTCACCTTCCTCAAGGCAAGGGTTTTGCCTGAGCTCCTCGGCGACCAATTCCTCCAATTCCTGTCGGCCAAGGGTTAGGATTTTAATGGCTTGTTGAATCTGGGGAGATAGAACAAGTGTTTGCCCCAGCTTAAGGCCTTGTTTCAGTTCAAAAGCCATAAAAACACCTCGAGTTCCACGAGAAAATCGCAAACGAAAAAAACGAGCGGGATGCTTTCAGACATCCCGCTCTGTTACGTTATCCACGCAGCAGGGTCAACACCGACTCTGGGAGCTGGTTGGCCTGGGCCAACACTGAAGTGCTCGCTGCTGTGAGGATCTTTGACTGTGCCAGTCGAGCAGTCTCGGATGCATAGTCGACATCTCTGATGCGTGATGCAGCCGCACTCAGGTTTTCGCTGCTCACATCAATCGATGTGATGGTCGAGTTCATCCGACTCTGCATGGCGCCGAGGGAGGCCCGGAAGTCTGTGACCTTCTCCATGGCCCCGTCGATAGCAGAGAAGATGTCTGCGGTATCTCCGCCACCCAAGGTCTGGCCCGATTCACCCTCAATGCTTGTGGGCAAATCCGCGATGGCTTGGTTCAGTTCGTCAAGGTTTTCGAATTTGATCCTCACAACGCCAGAGGTATCGTCGCCATCGCGTGGCGCACTCGCTCCAACCTGAATGGTCAGATCCGTCTCTTGGTCACCGGAGAGAATCTTCTTGCCGTTGAACTCCGTTCCATCTTTGATGCGTGAGAGTTCCTCGCCCAGTTGTTCAAATTCTCTGTTCAAAAAGCTTCGTTCTTTTTCTCCGACGGTATCAGATGCGGCTTGGGTGGTGAGCTCGCGCATGCGGGTCAGGATATTGTTGAGCTCTCCCAAACCTCCCTCTGCAACTTGCAGGAAGGAGACACCATCGCTTGCATTGCGTTTGGCCTGCGCAAGACCCCGGATCCGGGCACTCATGCTTTCACTGATGGCCAAACCTGCAGCGTCATCTGCAGACTTGTTGATGCGCATACCGGAGGATAATTTCTCCAGACTGTCGCTCATTTCGGCTCTATTTTGTCCGAGTTGTCTCTGTGCAACCAGACTTTCCACATTACTCTTAATTCTCAATCCCATGACACGATCCTCCTTGTTGGACTCGCTGCTCAGACCCTGAGCAGCGCATGCGTTTCATTCGGAACTTGCGAACAGTTCGTCCTCATCAGCGGAGGAGTGAGAGAGCCATTTCCGGACGGGTGTTGGCTTGCGACAACACAGCCAGGCCTGCTTGGCTGAGGATGCGATTCTGGGTCAGGCGTGCAGTCTCTTCTGCGAAGTCAACATCGCGGATACGGCTGGACGCAGCGGCCATGGTTTCTGTACCCTGGCTGATGTTGTTGATTGCAGCTCCAAGTCGAGACTGCAGCGAACCGAGAACGGCGCGTGAAGAGGCGATAGTTTCAAGACCTTTGTCGATGGCCTCAAGGTTGCCGGCAACTGTTTCGCGGTCAGAAGAAACCAAGTTGGTTCCTCTCACGCCAAGTGTTTCGGCGTTGATTCCGTCAGCGCTCTCACCAAACTGGAGAGTCAACTGGTCGCTCTCTGTGCCGTTGTAACCGACCTGGACCTTGATGCCGTCAGGTTTATCGTTTGGCCGGAGCAGCTGCAGACCGTTGAACTCGGTTGTTTCTGAGATACGGTCGATTTCTTGGCTAAGCTGGTCAAATTCTTTTTGGATGTATGATTTCTCGCGTTCACCCACGGTATCTGAACCTGCTTGCAGCGTGAGCTCGCGCATACGCACCATGATGTTGGACATTTCGCTAAGGCCCGACTCGGCCACCTGCACGAGCGAAACACCGTCGTTGGCGTTGCGTTTGGCCTGGTTCAAACCGCGTACTTTGGCACGAAGGTTTTCTGAAATTGCGAGACCGGCAGCGTCATCTGCTGAGCGGTTGATGCGCAAACCCGAGGACAACTTTTCGAAGCTGTTGCTGAGTTCGGCGTTGCTGTTGGAGAGACCACGCTGAGCGACAAGTGATTCAACGTTGGTACGAATACGAAGTCCCATGACACACTCCTCCCTGAAGTTTTCAGCCGCGACTCAACCCTTGAGTCCCAGCCCACCCGGCAGCCTCTCCTTGAGACTTTCCGAATGTGTGAGTCATTACCCAGTCCCTCCGGGTTGTTCCGTGACTCACATTTTCATTTTCGTAAGAAGGATTTGGTACTTTAGAAAAAATTTAATTAAATTTAAAAAATCAATGCAAACCGTGTATTTACGGTTGTTTGTTTTTTAAGGGATCAATTAAAAGTGGGCTGAAGGGGTGCAGTTGGCGGGGGCGGGGAGGAACTTGGCAAACAAAAAAGCCCGGTTCTATGACCGGGCTTAAAGGCTTAGTTTTCAGCAGTCTTAGAGACTGGGCATCTGGCGCAGACGCGCAACGCGTTCTTCTAGAGGAGGGTGCGTACTAAAAAGTGCAAACAGTCCACCGCGTTTGTTGGAGATACGCATTGCCGCAACCGATTGAGGCGCGTTGTCGGCTTCCATGTGGCCAAAAGAGCGTTGCAATGCCACCAGGGCTGCAATCATTTTGTCGCGACCAGCGAGGCGTGCACCACCCTCGTCGGCACGGTATTCGCGGAACCTTGAGAACCAAGAGACAGCAACCATGCCCAAGATTCCGAGAAGAATTTCGCAAACAATAACAACCAGCATGTTGACCAAAGCGCGATTTTCTTCTTTTACAGTTTGAGAAACTGCGAATCCGATGATGCGAGCGAAGAACATGACGAATGCGTTGACCACACCTTGAACCAGAGTCATGGTCACCATGTCACCATTGGCGATGTGAGCCACCTCGTGTGCAAGCACGCCCTCAACTTCGTTTCTGTTCATGCGCTGCAGGAGTCCTGTACTCACAGCAACGAGCGAGCGGTTGCGGGTCGGTCCGGTTGCAAATGCGTTCAGGTCTGGGCTCTCGTAGATTCCCACTTCGGGCATTTTAGAAATTCCAGCCTTTTGAGAAAGCTGATAAACGGTCTGA
>JBILKQ010000174.1:0-5492 GCA_044376655.1 Silvanigrellaceae bacterium | reverse complement strand
ACTCTGTCAGACAATGGATTCTCGACTCCATCGAGATCCAATTCTATGCAGAGCTCGTCAAGTTTTCAGACGAGGCCTCCCAACAAGCGCAGCAGCTCAATCAGCTCGCACGACGCAAAGAAGCCAGTGGCTTTCTAGGAAAGCGGGATTTGTTGGAAACGGAGCGCGAAATGCTCAGGACCTCAGATGAGCTCCAAAAAAACAAGAGCAATCTGAATCAACTTACACAGAAAACGTATCTGAAATACGGCGTCCGCCCAGATGCATTGCCAAAGAAAAAGACCTTGGAAAACCTCTTGCGGATGTCTGATAAACTCCTCGCCCTGCCGACCTCCCAAATTGTCGACAGCCAGGCGCCACAAAGCCTGCCATGGCGTATTGCAGACACTGAACGGCAACTTGCAGAGCGCGATCTGAGTCGAATCCGATCGGTGCGTTTTTCACCGAGCATCGACGCAAATGCTGGCTTCTCCGAGGCGAAGATTCTGGGGGAAAAGAACGAGGCGAATTCAAGAGCAACAGTCTTTGATAAAACCCAACAGTGGACAATTTCTGTAAGCGGAAGTGTGCAGCTTAACCCTCCGGTCGCATTTGGCTCCGTCGATGAAGCTCTGCAACAGCTCCTCAGCACAAAGCAAAATCAAACAAAAACTCAACGCGAGGTGTCTCTTTCACTCTCAAGCTCAACTGAACGGCTACGCCTCGTACTCGAACGAAAGAGGGTCACAGAACGGCTTGTAGAGGCTACGACCAAAATCCGCGAACAAAACCAACGCCTGTTCGAGGCTGGCGAAATCTCACTCGACCGACTGATTCTTTCACAACAGGATTTGGACAGGGACAGAAAAATTCTTGTGACCCTCACCAATGAGGAAAATCTTCTCCGCGCAGAGATGGGCTTGAGTGCTCTTTGGAATCTTCCTCCGAACGCATCTGCAGCAATGGCCAGCCCATGAGCGCAATCCTTTTAGAACTTAACGAAGTCAGCTTTGAATACAAGAGTGCAGAGCGATCCTTTATTGCGCTCCAAAATGTGAATTTGTCGGTCAATTCCGGTGAATTTGTGGCCATCATCGGACCCTCGGGCTCCGGTAAATCAACTCTTCTGAATCTGCTGGGGCTTCTTGCGCGCCCCACCTCGGGTGCTCAGCGGGTGTTTGGGCAAGCCCTCGAATCGCTCGATGACACACAGCTCGCAAGTCTCAGAAACACCGCACTAGGGTTTGTGTTCCAGAATTTCGCCCTTGTGAATCGACTCACAGTGCTCGAAAACATCCTGCTTCCGACAACCTTTCTTTCCGACCAAGAGCAGCTGGCAGCACCGTGGGAGGAAAAGGCTCTCGCACTGCTCGAACGCTTTGGATTGCGCGACCTCGCTCCCCGTTTTCCGAATGAACTTTCAGGTGGTCAGAAACAACGGGTGGCTCTGTGCCGCGCTCTCATTATGGATCCCATGCTGCTTCTTGCCGACGAACCGACAGGTGCGCTCGACTCCAAAAGCTCAAAGGAAGTGATGGCTATCCTCAACGAGCTCAATGCGGAGGGGCGCACGATTATCGTCATAACACACGACCCAGGTGTCGCGGCCGAGGCACAGCGAATCGTGACTTTGCGTGACGGTAAGATTGCATCCGATGAAATGAACATTCATCTCAAAAATCCCCTTGCGCCCTTTGCCCAGGGAAGAGCACGACCCAAAGCCCAATTGGCACGAGATAACTCACAGAGGGCGTTGAAACGTGGCATAGGTCTGCTCAGAGCAAGTCTTTTGTTGGCACGACGCAGTCTTGCGGCCAACCGTACCCGCAGCATTCTGACGGGACTCGGACTCTTCATGGGAATTTTGAGTTTGATTATCATCGATGGGCTAGGGGAGATTGTTGAACACTCCTTCAACAAACTCTTTTTTACAAGCTCAGTGCGCAAGGCTTATATTTATTATGATGAAGATCGCACAGGCCCGCATGGACGACGCAATTCCAACTGGGCTGGCCTAGACGCCGAATCAGAATTCCCAAAGCTTGCTCAAATGTTTGAAAAAAAGGGTATTGTGCGGCCCTTTTTAAGGACAAGCACATGCCAAATAAAAACCGAAACGGGTGGATTCCGCAGCCGCATCGTTGGCGTTTCTGATCTCGATGAATTTATAGAAATGGACACGCCGCTTGGCGTGGGTCGCTTCCCTGGAAGGCAAGAATTCACTGAGACTGCCGCAGTGACAGTCTTGGGCTCGGACACCATTAATCAGCTTTTCGACAAATCTGATCCACGTCGACGCGAAAAAAACTTTCCCATCGGCGAGCGCGTTGTGGTCGACAACTGCAACACACTTGGCACCTTCACTATAATTGGTGTGCTTAAAAAACGTGACACTTCGTTCGGCAATCGAGATGCCAATGACGTTCTCTATGTTCCAAACCAGGCGCTGCTGGCACGCATGGGACCCACCGTTTACAGGTGGTTCAGCGTCTTGCCACACCCGGGAGTCGACACAAAGAATCTTGCAACAGAGATATCGAATTTCTTGAGCCTGCGCTCTGGCGGACGACTTACTTTTGCGAGCTCAGTGCCTGCAGACATCTTGGAACGTGTCCGCGGATTTCTGCGCATTGTTCAGACCATCGTGGGATTCATCGGTCTGTTGTGCCTCTTCGTGGGAGGGGTGGGAATCATGAACATGATGCTTGTCACGGTGGCTGAACGAACCCGCGAAATTGGTGTAATGAAAAGTCTGGGCGCCAACCAAGGCCATATCCGCAGCTATATTCTGACCGAGGCATCGCTTCTCTGCGTGATTGCCGGAGTCGTTGCGGTCGTCTGTGGCCTACTGGTGAACAATGTCTTTTCACTCTGCGTGAGTCTTTTTGTGCCGATGCTCAAAGAGTTTCGCTGGGTGTTTGCACCCGTTGGACTCAGTGCTGGTCTTCTTGTGAGTCTGTTGTGTGGGCTTGGCTTTGGCATGCTCCCAGCTTCGCGTGCTGCGAAACTTGATCCGGCCGAGTGTCTCCGCTCTGAGTAGAGCCAGACGAGCTCGCTCGACTCGCATGGACACACGCCTCGACCGTTGAGAGGAGCTGAGTGCGCTCTATCGGTTTGGTGAGATAGCCATCAAAACCCGCCGCAAGGCAACGGTTCCGATCCGAGCTCATAGCATGTGCTGTTAGCGCAACCACGGGAACTCGATAGTTCAGGCGGCGCAGACGCTGCACAGCTTCGTAGCCATCCATGATAGGCATCTGGATATCCATCAAGACAAGGTCGAACTGCCCTTGCAATGCGGTGGCAATTCCATCCACGGCGTTGTCTGAGAGCACCACGGACGCACCCGCCAGGGACAGAAATCTCGAAACAAGCAATCGGTTGTCGGGAGCATCATCGACAACCAGTATTTTCAAACCTGCCAAGGATTCATTTCGCAAAGCGCTCATGCCACTCTCCCGAATTGACATCTTTCGCTCCCAAAAAAATCAATGGAGCACAAATGAGGGCAGTAAATCTTTTCTTTCTCTAAGATTCAGAATTGTCTCGGATTCAATAGAAGCCGGCAGAGCACTTCGGCAGAGCATCTCGACACGCTCGGAAGGAGGATTAGTCGGACTCACATCATGAATAAATTCGCCAGGTAGAAGTCTTCTTTCTGTGATTGGAAAAGAACCTCTCAACAATACACATGTGAGTTTAGCGCACACCCAGAGAATCAGAGATGGTCTTGATCCACTGCGCGAGACGCATCGAAAGAACCTGCCAATCTTGGGCAATTCGTTCTACTTCACCCACCTCGTGGGCGAGCTGATGCACGGGCGACGGCTGAGCTCCCGACGCAGGCCAGCGACCCGTAGCCAACTCAGCACGAATAAACTCCATATGAACCAAGACTTCCGCTTTCCGCTCGGCATCAAGAGGAGATTTCTCGACTGACTGCATCAACTTCTCAAGGGACTGAATCCATTCTTGCACTTCACGGTTCTCTTGCTGCTCTGAGTCGGTTGCAATCGGACGCGGTGACGAGTCATTTTTGATGGACATCGGAAATCCCCCGAAATTCGTATTGAGCCACTGCTCGAATGCCTCAACGTTTCTCTTCGCCCGAATCCACCTCATTCTATAGCCCCACCCATGCCCGCGGTGTCAGAAACACCAATCCTTCCTCATTGAGAAGACTAAAGGGGAATTATTTCGGAGTCTTACTATCGCCCGAGTCGAAGCATCCAAATAATCTCGGCCTACCTCACGAAATCATTAATAATACTGGCTCCTTTTGGATTCGAGAACAACGCTCCATGCTGGCCGTCGAGTTCTTCAAATTGAGCTTGTGCGCAGTTGGCGCAGGCCTTCACTTTTTCTTTCAGTTTGGGCCATGATGTCAGTTGAATTCTTGCGTCACTCATCCCTTGAGTGAAGATGATTCGGCTTTTAAATCCGCTCAAGTGACTCAACAGAGAACGCTCGAGGTATTGAGCCGGATTTTCGCTTGTGCTTCCAAATTTATCCTTCATGCGTTTGCAATTGCTGCTTGCCTCAATTTTGCCTGCCTCCTCAAGCTCACAGCGGAATTTGAAATCCAAAGGTCCAGGTGCATTGGCAATGACACCGTCTGTTGAATGCAAGGTGTTCAATCGGGTGACAAGGTATCCACCTTGCGAATGGCCAAGCAGAAATATTCTTTTGGGTTCAACTTTCAGAGAGGCCTTTGCTTTCTGCTTCACCCACAAGAGAGCAGCTTCGGCAAATTTGATGTTGTCGCCCATAAGTAGGTTCTCTTCTGGGTAAGCGACACTTACGAACATGATGTCTTTTCGCGTTATCAACTTTTTTGTGACGTCGAGTGTTTTTTGCGCCGCAGTAACAATCTTATCGTCGGTTTCGACAGTGCCGTGAAAGGTCATTAAGATGTCCGCGGCAGTGTTGGTGGGTTTGTCGATAACAAGCTTTACGCTCAATCCGTTGTGAGTCACGGTTGTCAGGAACTGGCCGCTGGCTTGACCAAGGTCCTTCTCCTCAACAAACTGTTCAGGCGCGGAGTCGCCGCTACCGGAGACCGGTTGTGGGTTGGGCTTAACCGTGTTGGAGGTTGTTCCACATGCGGTTGTTGCGAGCAGCAGGGCAAACAATGTTGTCGTTCCGCGTGTCTTCATAGGTGATGCTCCTTTTAGGGTGATGATATTTTCCCTAAAATTCTTTTCGGCACTTTTATTCTGCATATTAATTTATATGTTATTATGCCGATTTTATTGTTAAAATTTAATTATCGCAGCGAAAAACTATTATAAATTTGTCCACGAATTAGGGTGCATTCCAGACTTTTTCAAGCAAGTAAATTATATTGCATGAAACCAAATGCTCATGCGGAGGAGTGCGATGATAAGACGTAAGAATTCCCCGACGGAAGCCCTGCGCATGATCCTGAGTTGCGTGCTTGCAACAGCAGTGCACGGCTGTGCCACAACGTCTCGGCCCGCAGCAAAACCAACAGCAGAAAATCAACGCTCATA
>JBILKQ010000175.1:0-5379 GCA_044376655.1 Silvanigrellaceae bacterium | reverse complement strand
TGGCCAGACAAAATCACCAACGACGCAGCCCTTACGACTATCGATGGTCGTAAGGCTCTTAAGCTTCTTCCTTACTACAGCCTCGATGGTGCGGTTGCACCTGGTAATTCCGGCACGATGCAAGGACTTTCAGCGGCCTATATGAAAGACGATGTAGGTGCCATCGTAGCCCCTGCAACGATCAATTCTTCCGCGATTACCGACGGTGCTTTTTCGATTGAGTTTTCTGCACCCGAAGACACCACAGCTGCCGACACCAGCTCTGGCTCTGTATCTTCGGTGGGCAAGTCGAACGTATCGGGATTCGTGGTTGTCTATTGGAAAGATTCCGAGTGCAGGAGTTCCGGGTGGAGCTTCAAGCCCAACAAAACTTTCGATAAAACCGCTGCCAACAATGATCTTTCTTGTTCTTATCCGGGGCTCGATACAGCGGTGAGCGGATCGAATTCATGTAATCTTGGATGTGCAACGGATACGTTGGATTCTTATTTTGGTAAATCTGCCAACGACATCGCAGTGCCACCCGAGTTTCCAACAGAAACGGGTGCCGAAAATGCAATTAAAAGAGGTTGTCTGAATATTGTTCGGGTCGGTTCCGACGGTCGTACCAGTTTTGCTGTGAATAACGCCATCAATGGCGAGGCCTATGGGGCTATGGTGTACCCGCTCGATTCCTCGGGCAATATCGGGATGACGCGGTCGCGTTGTGCGAAACTCCAACCATTCAACGTTGAATTCGCCAGCACGCGCAAGTCACCCGACTTGGGAAAATCAAAGAGCGACTGTTTCGTAGCCACAGCAGCCTCAGGAAGTACGAGCAGTGCGGCAGTTCACTACTGGCGTATTTTGCGTGACACTTGGCTCGACAAATTTGGTCTTTCGGCAGTGTATTATAGTCATGCTCCGGCCTGGGCCGCTTGGCTCGAGCAAAATCCCAGCTACAAACCTATGGTTAACGGGGTTTTGGAGTGGAGCGGACGTAATCTTGTGAAAATTTCGCAATGGATGGATCGTTTTGGAGAACACATGGGATCATCTTTACAGCGCTTTTCCATTTTTCTGAGTAGTCTTCTCGCTGCTGAGGCGCGCGCAGAGACAGCCACTCCATCATCTGCTGATAAAAGCGGATTGAAGCATCCGCAGGGCTCTGCCTTTTCCACGTTGACCTTCGGTGGCGGACAGATTCGTCCCTCGGAAGATAAGGAGCTTTACGATCTTTCGTATAAAAACAAAAAGCCTGGCTTTTTGTTCGTTGGGCAAACCTTTCGGCTTTTCGATTTGTCAGGAGAGTTCGGCCTTGGATACGAATTCACCGGTTTGTTGATGAAGGGAACAAGTCCTGATGCAACCAAAACTCCGATTTCCCTGAGTGGATATGGTGGTGGTGCGAACGCTGAGTACCGCCTGCGCATTGGCGCTTATCCATGGGTTGCGCCGCGCTTTTCAGCTGTCTATGGCGTAATGCGCATGCGGGAAGAGGCCGAAGCAGTCTCAACATCTTCCTCCTCATCCGGTTCAGGGGCTTCGGGAACGTCGGATATTTCTCCCAGCGGAACAACGCCCGTCTGGCAGCGTTACACAACCTTGCGTCTGTTTCTCGATGTTTCGATTCCGCGTCTTTATGGGGACGATGAAAACCTCATCCGCTACGGCTACCAGGTTGAAGATATGACGCTGTCGTTTTTCGGCGGGTTGAACACCAACACAGGCAAGGTGATTAGTACGTCTGGGCTGCAGTTGGGTGGCGCTTTTTCGTTTATGTTTCATTGAATTTCAGGCCGCGTTGGGACCTTTGCTCAAAACAAGTCGGTCGCGTTCGTTGACCACGTAGGGTTTAAGAAGCTGGGTGAGTTTTGCGGAAAGGCGGCTGGTTGAAAAACCAGACGCCTTTAAAAATTTTAGCTCCTTGATAATCTCTTCCGCCTGCCAAAGGACGTCCACGGGAATTAGGATTTCAATGTCGGATATTCCGGATTCGGGGTTGCCCGGTTCGGTGCGCAATTCCGGTATTTGCGTAAGTGTCAGAAAGCGATGCAGCATGCGGGAGCCCCCTTGTATGTTACCTTTAGGGTCGGCACTTTGTGTGCGGATTTGAGCGGGACTGCGTGGTGTTTTGATAATCACTGGGGGATATTTCATGAACTTCAAGCGCTTCGCGGAACGGGGTGGGTTCAAACTCCTGGCCGTAGCCCGCTTTTCGGGACCCTCGTATGCCTTGGTTTCGTATCTGCTCAACTGCCTCACGGCAAAAGTTGAGGAGGTCATCACAAGTGCTGGTGAGTTGGCACTGATCGTAGGAGCCTCCGAGCGTCAGGTGAAGACCGCGCTGCAGGAGTTGAGTGATTCAGCTGTCGTGCATGTCACCGAACGCAATGGCTCGACCTGCTTGTTGAAGTTGAACCTGGACCCGACCCAATGGAAAAATCTTGGCAAGCCGAACGAGAAAAAATCCCGCTCAGCGCTGGGTGATGCAAAGAACATTAGAACCCTTCATCCGCAACCACCTGTCCCCAACGGTTCTCAGCCGGTTGGACTTTCTGCCGACGATGCTCTTGTTTTTCCGGCGCGGCGCTCTTCAAAAAAAGCGGCAGAGGGCCAACCTGTGGGGTTGATTTCAATAGAAGGCGGCCTGCGTGAAAATGGCAAATCAGCTTCTGCACATAAAGGTGCTGCCGCGCATGGGGGCGATGTTCCCAGTAGTGTTGGGCATGAGAGCAAGAGAATACTCGATGCATTTTTGAAAGCCTCGGGTCCGGTACACGAGCTCGATGAGCAGCGCGAATCGGAGTATGCTCGGCTCCTTGCAGAAGCGCATCCCACCGAACATGTGTTGCAACTCATTACCCATTTTGGGCGCGAGTTGCCTTCTTTGGCCATGCTCGCAGGGGCCTGGATGCACTATTCAGAAACCTTCCATAAGCATCAGCACGAGCAGGTTGATCTTGAAACATACCGCCAGCGTCATCAGTCAGCCGAGAAGAAAATCAGAACCTTGGCCAATACTGAACTCAAGCGCGCACAGGCACAGAAAACTCTTTTGAGTGCCGACGAACAGCTTTTGCTGAGAATCTTTTTGCGTCATGAACATCCACGCAGGCAGCTTTATTGGGCGCTGAAAGTTCGCGAACGTTATCCACACCTTCACGATTTCTTTGCCGTGACAGCTGATCTTGCACTCCCTCCAAATCATCATGATACACCGCACCGGAAGGGCTGAGCCAAAGCTTTAGGCCGTTATCCGATGCAAGGGTGCTTTCAGGGTTCGCAGACTTCTGCGTTGGGATCTCTTTCCACAAGGTACTTGGCTTGTAGCCAACGGATGCGGTCTGCTGCGGCGCCGGTTTGAATGCGCACGTACATCATAAGCTCACCATCCACGCCTGTTTGTGTCAGGTACCTGTAGATCAACTGATCATTGCCCACGTACTCGATGATGGGGCCTTTACTGGCAGAGGCGTAGGTGGGAACTCCGCCCTCGGGTGCTCCAGCCACTTTCATATACTCGCATAGTTTCGTCTTGGGTGGCTTGGGCTCTGTTACTTTATCTGGTGTCTCAGGTTGATAGTCGGGCGGCGGCAACTTGGGAGCGGGCGGCGGCACCATTTCTGCGTTTCCTCCACCCAGATCCATCCGTTTGGGTGTGCCCAAGGCATTTGCAATGCGCGTGACATGGCTGTTATTGAATGCGCCTTCATCTTTGAGCAGAGTATTTATATCAAAAAGAGCAGTTTCCATGCCTACGCTCTTGGCCATTTTAATAAAGCGTCCCAAACCCTCAAGACTCCATTTGTCAGTGTTGGGGCCAGAGTAGAGGGCAAGGCCTACAGCACCAGCACCACGCTCGCTGCGCGCCTCATTCATAAACTGCTCGGTCTTGCTTTCCTGGACGTGATACAACTGTGGGTAAACCCACTTCACTATTCCGCGCTTGAGCCAGGCACTCCAGTCAATGCTGAAATTTTGTAGTGAAAGAACTTGTCTTTGCGAACTCAGTGAAAAACGCACTCCAACATCTCGCGCGGGCGCAGTGACACGTGCCATGAAAGCTGTAAAAGTTTGTGGTCCTTTCAGCGCAGTTGCAGCAGCACCGGTTGGAAGATGCGGTGCGAAGTTGTCGCAAATATGAATTTCCCGGCTGCCATATTTGGTCGCCACTTCTTTTAGGAGGGCGGCCATGAACGCTTCAAATTTTCCTTTGTACGGGTTGATTCGAATCGCAGGCACAGTGTGGAAACTTTCTTCGAAACCTGCCCAACCCTGATTTTTAACGCTTTGCCACAGTGCCGAGCGCACTGGAACGATATTTCCCCATTCGAACCAAGGAACGATTTCAACCTTGTAGGTCTTACCGTAGCGCACAAGTTCTTCAAGCGGATCGCCCTCCGCTTCAGCACAGCGCTCCTGCGCGCCGTATTGTTTCATCACGTTTGATTTAAAGAGTGTGCAACCACGCGACCACACATTTACATACAAGCGCTTGATACCAATTCGTGCAGCCATGGCGACCACATGCTTTCGCCCAATAGCTGTATCGATGTAGCCATGCTCGCGTGTCACAAAGGCCGAAACTGCTGCAGAACCACCAGCGCTTTCCGTGTCTGCGCTGCTGATCTTCTTGCAGGCGGTCATCTGTGTCAGAGCAGAAATGAGCACGCAGAGCACAGATTTAACATTTTTTGGCTGCGGCATTGCGGTTGTCTCTCCCCCTTTTGGGCACTATGTTCTCGGAAAGTTGAATTGAAATCTTTATTTTTATTTGAACTTTGTTATTTTAAATTCGTAATAACGGTGATTTGCAAAGAAGTTTTTAGCCCGCTCTGTGTTTATCCGATACGGGGGAGAGTAGGGGGCGAAATGAAGAATTTGCTGTTGCTTTCGCTGCTGGCTGTTGTGGGTGCTTGTTCGCAGTCGAGTTTTGATGGCGGACCAGCTGCCGGGAGCAATTCGAAAAAGGCTTCGGGAGCAGAATCAGGTAAAGCGGGAAATACTTCAAATTCCGCCGGAGAACCTCTCGCACCCGGTGAGAAAAGGTCTTCGTTTTCTTTTGGTCCCAAAGCTGCGATGGCTGACTTTCTTTTCGTGTTCGACAACTCTGTTTCGATGCGGACTGCTCTTTCGCAGTTGCGAGAGGGATTTTCGAGTTTGAATAATGCAGCCTGGCCCACCGACACGCGTATTGCGGTGATGACCACACTGCCCGCTGACCCCAACAATCTCAGCGTGGTTCACCCGGACGTTAATCCATATCCCAACATCAATATCGATCCGGGGTTCCTCAATTTGGTTTCTGAAAAAGGCCGCAAGATGTTCGTTGACGCCCCGGGAACGAACCAAGCTGGCAAAGATGGCTTTCTCGAAGAAATGTGTGCCGCCGAGTGG